>JAABYK010000264.1:47390-48397 GCA_011775825.1 Candidatus Zhuqueibacterota bacterium
GAATCATACGAAGACCATCCCGAAGGCGTTCAATTCCTACTTCTGCAAGGCCACCTGAATGGCGGATGCAAAGGAACCGTGGGGGATGTGCTAACTGTAGATTCGGGTTACCGTAAGGCCATCGAGACTGCCCTGGGTGAAGCGGCCGTCTCTCTGATCGTCGAGGAAACCGAGCAGGCTTTGCAATGCATTGAGCTTTTAAAATCTCAAGACAAGGGACCGGTCACCTTTTTTCCTTTGGACAGATTTGCGAATGGAAACAAGAGTTCTACCGCGGATCGATTCTCAATCGAAGGCGCCGACGGCATCATTGATTGGGCTGACAGACTGGTCAAATGCAATTCTGACTTCCAACCTATGGTGGAATCGCTGTTGGGCGATTATTTGATCGTTTCCGACATGAAAACCGCCAGAAAACACGCCAACAAGCTGCGAAATCACCGCATCAGTTTGATAACTTTGAACGGCGAGACTGTGTCTACTTGGGGACCGATCAAAGGCGGTAAGAATGGCGCGACTGACGCGGGAGTTGTTGGCCGCAAGGCTTTGGTGGAAGAATTAAAAACCAAAACCAATGACATTTCAAAACAATTGCAAGCCGAGGATTCCCGACATGAAGATCTCAAAAACAAATATCAGCAGGAATGTGAGGCCGAGGTTGCGATGTCCAAGGATATCAAAACTGTCGAGTCCAAATTAAGTGATTTGGAAATTCAGTTGGCACAACTCCATTTTGAGTCCAGGAAAGAAGTGGAATCGAGAGAGCGTTTGCTAAAAGAACGGGACACACATTTAGAAAGCCGCAGAGTCCTGCAGGAGAAAATTCAGTCCATCGCACCTTCGCTTGAAGAGTTAAAAAAGAGCCGGGCTCAAACGGATGCAGCCTTGCTTGAAGTCTCCAATGAATTACAGGAATTGGAAACGCGGCTCGATGGTTCGCGAGCGGTGGTTCAGGACAGCCGTGTCAAATTAGTGGATCTCAAGAGCGAAGAAAGACATTTACAAGA
>JAABYK010000651.1:0-15891 GCA_011775825.1 Candidatus Zhuqueibacterota bacterium
AACTTGGGTTGGAAAAAATGACGCTGCTGCAAAAACCCGAAAATGTCCCGACACCAGTATTGTAAGGTGTCCTTGTAAATTCAAGTTAAATCAGTTAATTCAGTTAATATATTGTTTCGGCAAAACCCGGTCACAGACTATTTAAAACAGGGTCTGAAAAAAACTACTGGAGTTTCGACGACCCCCGATCTGGCAGTTGGGACCGAATTTTGTCCAATTAACTACTTCCCATTGCGAGCGGGTTTCTCCCTGGGCGGAAACCAGGGCTTCTCGATGTCCGGTGGGTTTGCATTCGACTTTTCGGTGGTCTCACTCGATTTCGCCATCGCCAGCCGACGTGGCATGTTCTCAGGAAAAGGCCTTGCGTTTCCTTTTGGCTGGATGTTCCGGCCGTAATTAGAGGCTGAACGAAAACTCGATTTTCTATGTCATTTCTCCTAATTCGGCACGGCAGGAGATTGCTTCCCCCGAGCCTCGAGGTCGCAATAACTCTACACCAACAAGTTTTCCTTCAACCGCTAATTATTTGCGTGTGAAGATCAGCAGGAAGACGCCAGAGATGAGAAAGACGCCATTCGTCAGCCAGGCAGCCGCAATNNTCTCCTAATTCGGCACGGCAGGAGATTGCTTCCCCCGAGCCTCGGGGTCGCAATAACTCTACACCAACAAGTTTTCCTTCAACCGCTAATTATTTGCGTGTAAAGATCAGCAGGAAGACGCCAGAGATGAGAAAGACGCCATTCGTCAGCCAGGCAGCCGCAATTGGGGGAATCGTGCCATTTTGCCCCATCGTTTGTACCAGCCGATTTGAGCCATAATAAACGAAACAAATCAACAAACTGATGATGAAGCCGAAAATGGCGCCGCTGCGCTTCTTGTGTGAAGCCAGCGGCGCGCCAAACAGCACCATGATCAAGTTGGCAAAGGGGAGAGAAAGCTTGAAGTGCAGGTCGACCAACCAGCGAGCCGGATCGCCGCCGTTTCGCTTGACTTCCGCGATAAACTTCTTGAGCTCACCATAAGACATGTCTTCCGGCTCAACTTTTAGTCTGATGATTTTTTCCGGCCGCACATCGAGGTTCTGAGCCCGCAACGTATCGAAGGCCGTCGCTTTTTCAACATCGTTTGAGAAGTCTCGTTTGTACCCGGAAAACAGCACCCAGGTACTGTCCCGCCATTCCATGCGCGGCGCATCCACTCTTTCAATTATCTTATTGCTGTTGTATTTTTGAATGGTCACTTTTTTTGCTAAGTTGGTCTTGGTGTCTAAGCTGCCAATGAAAATGCGTCTGTCCGTCTTGTCGCGCAAAAAGATGTTCGACTCCCATCTCTTTGATCTTTTGGCAAACGGATCCAGATAGCGGCTTTCAATGCCGGATTTGTTCTGATTGGCGGGCGGCACCACGATTTCCCCAAAAGCTAAAGCAAACACACTGATGAACAAGCTTGCAACAAGAATCGGTGCCAGGGTCCGGTAAATGGAAATCCCGGCAGATTTGATGGCGGCGAGTTCGTTGTATCTGGCCATGTAGCCCATGCAAAACAAACTCGACAGCAGCATCGCGATGGGCAACGCCAACACCACAATCTGCGGGATGTAAGAAAGGTAGTACTTGAAAATGATGAACCTGGGCACATCTTTGTCGATGAATTTCGCCAAATTGCCGACCATATCCACAAAGATGACGATCAAGACGAAGGGCAAAATGGCGTACAGCAGCGTCAAACAAAATCTGCGTGTGATGTACCAATCCAGGATTTTCATGGTTTAAGCAATCGGTTTACGTGCGTTGCTGTTGTTGAATCGGATGTCTGCATCAGACATTATCTCTAACCCGTCAAACTCACTTTGGTTTTTGTAAGTCCTTTGCTTTGGAGGTATTCGTAGAGCTCAAGTGCGGCATCGCCGCCCTGCTTTGCATGATGCAGCATGGTAAAACCGTGAGGACCTTTGGCATAAATAAGGTTGGGATATTCCTCGAGCATGGGCTTCACGATGTTTGTTTTACCAAGCATGGTGAGTACAAAGAGATTGACCCGGGCTCCCACACCGATCAAATGATTTGCAATCTCTTTGTTCCCGACGTGGCCGGCGCCTCCGATGGCCATCTCGAAATCGCCACCGCCCCAGTCCCACGTGCAATTCAGCAGGTTGGGATAATCAGCCAACATCGTTTTTACTTTATCCAGGTTGTTATGCCCGGCCACGACAAATTCTTTAATCAGCTTTTGACTGTAAGGCTCGGATCGCGATGTTTTCTGGGTCAGCAAAGTCGTAGGCGACATGATTAAAGCTGATCCCCCAAATAGAACTTGGCCAATGAAATTTCGTCTGTCTCTGTTCACAACAAACCTCCTTTTGGAATGTTTTAGGTGGAGACGTAGCCAGAGAGTTGTTACATGCTTACGACATAGTTGATTTCCGGTTGCGTAATTAGTAATTACATTTCGATGTAACCCGAAAGGGTCCCAATCTCTTACGCATACATAAAGATCGTAACCATAACCACAGCAACCATTGAAATAGTAACGACAACAAAATAGCTTCCCAGCAACACCAGGAGTTTAGAACATGTCTTCCGGGCAGACTGGTTGTAAACGCGTTTCAGGCTAAAGAATAAGTAAATGGGCAGAGCAAACATCAAAACCAGACCGAACGGTTGCTGACTGATGAGATAGGACCACAAGATCACATTCAGAATCAAAAATGTAAAGGAATGAAAATGCAGCGCAAAAACAAGGTGTTGAACATAAAATTGGTCTGAACGAACGTAAAACAGTTTCAAAAACAAAGCGAAAACGGGAACCAGTAGAAACATCAGTTGCGGTAGTCGATTCGCTATTGTTGTGTTGACCAGTTGGGGATTTTCGCTTGCCTTTTCCATTCTAACGGAAAATCTCTTCTTGATGGATTGGAACATCGATGCATGCTGCATCGCGCTTTGATTCTCTTGTGCCTCAATTCCCTCGCTTTGGCTTTGATTCTTCACAGGTTCTGTTTTAGCCTGACCGGTGATTTCTTTATCCTGTTTCTTGGAAGTCGCCTTAAACCTTAACGAAGTCGGCATCCGAGAGAGCTAAAGTAAAAAAGAATATCACGCTGACAAAAAGATAAAGTCTGAGTGGAGGAACGTAACGAACACGTTGTCCGGCGTTAAATCTGACGGTCAAAAACCCCGGCTTGGCTATGAGCGGCACGAATGTTCGGAAAAACCTTGAATCGAAGGTGAACACATCTCCGAGAAACTCGGACACCAACTGCTTAAAGGGAACGTTCAGATTCGCCTGCCTTTGACCGCAATTCGCACAGTACTCTCCAGTCAGGGTTTCGCCGCAATTCAGACAGTCATTTTGTTCTTTTCATTTGGATGTCATTACATCCTACTTACGTTTCCGTCCTTCTTAATTCACTGACTCACTGCCACTGCTACTGCCCACTGCCAACTGCTTAAATTTCACGCACAGTCCGCAACACCAGAAAAATGCCCAACGCGCCGACGATAATATTTGGACTCCACATGGCCAGAAACGGGGAAACAATCTGTCTGTCAGCCAAGATCTCACCGCCTATCAGGAAGGCCCAATAAATCAGAAAAAACCCGAGACTCAATGAGCCGGCCACTGCCCAGCCGCGTTTGCGAATCAAGATTCCCAAAGGCGCGCCAACGAGAACGAACACGATACATGCGGTCGGTATGGAGTATTTCTTGTGGTATTCTACCAGAAAAATGTCGCTCGATTTCTCGTAGCTCTTGATCATGTCCAAATCTAATTGAATTTGTCGGGCTAACTGCTGATAGTCATTTATGAGATTTCTCAGGTGCTTTTGGGTTCCTGCATTTGCATTAAGCTGATTATTTAATTCGTCCAGATATTCATGGATCCGCTTATTGATGCGCTTTTTTCTTTCCTCCATTTTTTCTCTGTTTTTTTGTACGCTTTCAAGCAACGCTGCAGCGCTTTTCTCGCGATCGCCCCGATACTCGGATTGCGTTCGAATCAGCAACATCTCAGATAGAGGAATTTTGATAATGTGTTTCGGAAATTCCCATTTGGTAAATCGGTCGGGTTCATCGATGTTTACTTCATGCATTTCGCCGTTAAACAGTTTAATTTCCAGCAAGCCAGTGTGCTCATGAAAGCAGATTTCCCCACGTTTTGCCGTAATTGTCTTAATAAGATTCGATTCACTTTGATCGTCGATGATGACATTTTCAACGTACGAGACGGAGTCTTGCTCCTCCACTTTTTGAACCAGAATGTTGTAATTGGGAATTTCCGAGTAGATGATGCCGGGATCAAGATTGATCATGGGTTTCTTGCGTGTAATATCTGTGGCTAACAGGCGTGCCTTGTGATTGAAATCGGGCAAGACATTGTTGTTGAACCAGATGAGCCCCGCTGCCACAAGTGTTGCAAGCAGGACAAGCGGAATAAAGATTTGGTACAAACTGATGCCACTGGCCCTGATGGCCGTGATTTCGTTATCGGCGGCGAGGCGACCAAATGCCATGATGGTCGCGGTTAACACGGCCATGGGCACGGACAGGGCGATCATCCAGGCTAAATTCAAGAATAAGAACTCGACGATAACGGGGAATGAAATTCCCTTGCTGAGGAATTTCCCCAGATCCCGATAGAGAACGTTTAAGATAAACAGGAGCTTAATAACTACGAGGGCCAAAAAGAACGGCCCAACATGTTCGCGAATCAAATAAAGGGGTAGAATTCTCAACATGGGAGCGATTCACAAAAAATACAATTGCGTAACATATGAAACAATATACGGTTATAAGCATAGTATAGCAAGTTTAATTTCGGTAACAAAGGCCCGCATCAAGTGCATGGTGTCATTATCGTTTAAGCATCAGGATTCAGTTTGCATCCTTGCATCCTGTAATTTTCACTTGCAATTACAAAATTTATTTGTTAACTTCAGGTTCACATTTTAAGCAACTTAAGCTTTCGAATGCTATTTTCCGGGAGGTTTTATCGCATAGTTGTTATTGGATCGTTTATTCTAATTTAAAAAAACAAGCGACATCCGAATTCGGACTCGATTGGACTCGATTCGAGTCAACACAAAAGCTGATTCAATCGCTTGTTGGTAAATCCAATAGCGGAACACTCTCGGAAAATGATTTTGAAGGCTTTGACTTCAAAAAGCATCTACACTTTCCTCGTCTGCTTGGCGATTCTTAACGGAATCGCACAACGCAGTGTCTGTGCCAAATCTGCATCCGCCCGTCCTGTTGCATTTAATCTGAATGTAACCAAGAAACCTAACGATCTCCTGGTTAAGAAAAAACAGAATAGTGTCCTCTCGTTACACGGCTACATCCCGGGCAGCAGGACCAAGCTGTATTCTAATGTAGAAAGAGAAATTGAAATAGAGTCTCTGGATTCATTTGTGATGATTCGGGAAAGGGTGGCAGAGGCAGAGATTCGCCCGCCGGTGGCACTCACCTTGCCTCAGTATCAGGAGATGCTCCAGGAAGAGAAGATGCGGAGCTATTGGTCAGACCATTTTGCAAGTCATCTAACAGACAGGCAGCAAAATGACCGTGGTGCCGGAGGGATCAATCTCGATATTCCGGTTAGAATTAAAAGCAAGGCATTTCAAAAGATATTTGGCGGCAATAAAGTAGGACTGACGGTTAACGGAAATATTCGAATCCAGGCGGGCCTTCGAAACGAAAACCGCAGCGAAGTTCGGACAGCTCTGGCTCAGGGTGCGAATACCACCTTCAAGATGCAACAGACTCAGCGCTTTTCCGTTACCGGAAAAATCGGCGACAAGGTTACGGTCAATGTTGACCAGGATAGCGAACGGGCTTTCGACTTCGAAAACAATGTCCGCATCAACTACCAGGGATATGAGGATGAGATCATTCAAAAGGTTGAGGCCGGTAACATCTCACTTTCTCTACCCGGAACCCGCTACGTGACATTCAGTGGGAAGAATGCAGGTCTGTTTGGCATTAAGAGTCAAATGAAACTGGGTGATTTGGACGTCACCACCATTGCAAGCCAGGAGAAAGGAGAAAGCCAACGAATCACACTTTCCGGGGGCGCAGAGGAAGGGGCCAAAAAGAATAAGATCTATCCTTACGTCCGTTACACGTATTTTTTCCTGGATACGCTTTATCGCGAGAATTACAAGCACTTTGATTCCCAGGGTATTCACATCGCCGTGCCCGAACAGGATCGAATTGAAAATATTGAAGTTTACAAAGCGGCCAACGGCTATGAAACCGAATTCCCGGATGAAAACATACGCGCCTGGGCTACATTTAATGCTTCTCCGGAAGATACCGTTGGCGAGCCCGAACAAGGATTTTCCGATGAAGGTTTTTTTATCCGACTGGAGAAGGATGAATATTACCTGGAGCCAAATCTCGGTTTCATTCGCATGAATAACCGTGTGTCGGATAATGAGATTTTAGCCGTGACTTATACGACCGCAGGTGGGGACACGGTCGGCCGCGAGTTTGAGAATGTGGGCATCTTTAAATTGATTAAACCTCAAAACCCTTTGCCGACCGATGCGACCTGGGATTTGGAGTGGAAACACGTCTATTCATTGGGGGGACGCAACATCGATCCCGAAGGCTTCGATGTAAAAATCTACTCAAGAACCTCCGGTGAACCGGATCAAGAGGTGAACTCAGCTACGGGCGAAAAGTGGGTGACCATCTTCGGATTGGACACCAAAGACCAGGATGGCAACACCCAGAATCCGGATGGACTTATTGACACCGATGGCACCGCCGTTGATTTCATAAATGGCGAACTCCATTTCCCGGATTTGCAACCGTTCGCGCCCGAAGGCTACTTTCAGGCCGGGGCTTTGAAAAAGCCTGATCTCGGCAACCGAAGTGCTGAAGCGATTTACAATTCAGTTGTCGACGCCGAAATCAATCTCGTCGACGAGAATTTTATCATTGAAGTTACCACGAAGAATCGCAGCACAGAATTTAACTTGGGATTCAATGTCATCGAAGGCTCTGAGGTGGTTTCACTCGACGGGCAGGAATTGCAGCAAGGTCGAGATTATACCATAGATTATTTCACCGGCACGCTCACCATATTGGATGAACGGGCCAGCAATCCTTCTTCCAAACTGGATATTTCATATGAACGCAATCAGCTTTTTCAATTGGAGAAGAAGACCATTTTAGGAATGCGCGCCGAGTACAAGCTGGGGCGAGATTCTTTCCTGGGCAGTACGCTGCTCTATTTGAACGAAAGTACACTGGACCGGAAAGTACGAGTCGGACGCGGACCGATCCAAAACCTGGTGTGGGACGTCAATACACGCTTAAATTTCAATCCGAATTTTCTCGGCAAAGCGTTTGACTTCCTGCCGCTCCTGCGCGCTAAAGGCGAATCCACTTTGAACTTCGAGGGTGAAATTGCGCAGGTTTTACCGACCCCAAACACGTTGAACAGTCCCAAAACCGGAGACAATCGAGGTGTGGCCTATATCGATGATTTTGAGGGTGCTAAGAAGTCCGTTAACCTAGGCGTCTTGCGCCGAAATTGGACACGAGCTTCGCAGCCAGCCGATTCAAGGCACACTCCAGCAAATATGATGAGCTACATCTGGTTCAACCCGTTTCAGCAAGTACATGTCAACGACATTTATCCAAACCGTGAAGTCAATCCCAATGTGCCAAACCGCGTACATGTGTTAACGTTCCGGTTGTTCCCTGATCCAAACTTACACAACCCGGATAATCCTGCCCAGCCGGATCTCAACAGTTGGGCGGGTGTTCAGCGAGCTTTGTCGCCCGGACTCTTTGACCAGTCTCAGACCAAGTTTATCGAAGTGATGGTGAACGGTTTCGAAGGACGCGTCCACATCGATCTGGGTGGCATTTCAGAAGATGTCATCTCTAATGGCATCCTGGATACCGAGGATCAGCGCGTCGGCGGTATTCGAAACGACATTTTGGATGCAGGAGAGGATCTCGGATTAGACGGCATCGATTTGCCCGATCCACCGACATTCAATTTCCCAAAAGATAATTTCATTAACAAACACAAAGACCAAATTCCTTATGACTTTTGGGATACAAACGGAAATGACACCTTAGATGTGGGGGAGCGCTGGAGTTACGACGATTGGTTTTATACTGAAAGCGAGCCCCTGACATACTTTCGCGAAGATCTCACGGGAGCGGGCAGTTCGAGTTCGATCATTGGTACTCAGAGCAACGCAAACGACGCAAGTGGTCGTCGGCCCGATACCGAAGACATCAACGCAAACGGGGTCCTGGATCGAGTTAATTCTTATTTCAGCTTTTCGTTCTCCCTGGACTCTACCCACACCGATACAAGTCTGGTGGTCGGAGGCAATCCGGAAAGGGGTTGGCGGCTGTTTCGCATTCCGTTCGTTACCGACAATCCCGAGTTCTGGGCGGGAAGCGGTCGTCCCTCGGAGACCCAAATCGAATTTGCTCGAATCTGGATAGACAGCCTGGAAACGTCGAACGAGTCCGAATTCATCAGCGTCGCGGAAGTCAGTCTGGTCGGAAGCGATTGGAAAGAGATCGGCAGCACCAATGACGAGTTCAAGTCCTTGATTGGACTGCAGGATACCACAGTCGCCGTCACCCAAATCAATACACACGAGGACCCCTTTTACGCCACGACCTTATTGGATATTGGCGTTGAAGGTGAAGAAGATAAAGTTACCGGTGTAAGGGCAAGAGAACAGTCGTTGGTCCTCAAGGCCACGGATTTGGCGCCCGAACAAAGTGGAACAGGTCGGAATGCCGGCATTGCCCAGAAGAGCCTTTTTCAATCGGAGAATTATATCCACTATGAACGGATTAGGATGTTTGTCTATGGACGACCGGAAACTGCGAATGACTTGCATATCCCGAGTGACACGAGTTCTACTGAGAGCCAACTCGAGTACTTTTTCCGATTTGGTTTGGACGTCAACAACTATTACGAGTATCGATCGCGGATTTACGAGGGTTGGAATGAAGAAAACCATATGGATGTGAACTTACAAGAACTTACGACTCTCGACAGACGAGACACGTCAAGCGCACAATATAATCCCGCCACGGATACCTACGTGAAATACTTGACACCGGATAGCAGCAAAGCGATCAGAGTAAAGGGTAATCCATCTCTTACCAACGTCAAAATGCTGATTTTGGGCATTAAGAATCTGCATTCCACGCAGCCTTTCAATGGCGAGGTCTGGTTCAACGAACTCCGGTTATCGGATGTTGAACAGGACAGGGGCATGGCCATGCGAGCGCGAACCAACATGAGAATCGGAAATTTTGCCACCGTAAACGGTGAGATCGAGCGCAGAGACGCGGATTTCCACAACGTGGCGCAACGCTTTGGCAGCGGCAACAACAGTTTCAATACAAATCTTAACGCAAACGTCAACCTGGAGAATTTTCTACCGGAATCCTGGGGACTTTCCATGCCATTGAGTGTAAACTTTAGAAACAGTTCAACCACGCCGAAATACTTTCCTGGCCGGGACAGGGAAGTCGATGGAAACGTGCCGGATTCAATTAGGACGGTTCGCAGCCAGAACGGCTTCAACATTGCCTTCCGCAGACAGGCAAAGTCGGATAATTTCTTTCTGAAACATACACTTGACAACCTTTCCTTCAAGCTTGGGCGCTCTGAAAGCCATCTTGCAAGTCCGACCAAGAGGTTCTCGGACGTAAGTTCATGGACGGGGAATTTGGACTATCGACTTGAATTTGGCCGCAATAATAGTTTTTCGCCTTTTTCCTGGCTTCCGGACTTGCCGTTAATTGACAAAGTCAAACGCACAAAACTGTATTACACGCCTCAGAATATCTCTTTCCGCGTGAGCGGAAGCAAAACACTCCGGACATCACTGGATAGGAACCAAAACGAAGACCAGCAAATCAGAAGAGAGGATTATGTGATCGACCGCAGTGTCAGAACCAGCATGAAAATATTTGAGAGTCTGTCCGTTGACTACAGCCGGACGCATAAGGCGGACATGCGTGGCAGTCAACTCAGGCAGATTTTTACAGGCGAGCTTCGGGACATTAACGTCAATCAGTCTTTTACGGCCCGCTATACACCGCAGCTCTTTAGCTGGTTAAATAACTCGTTCAATTATTCTTCCAATTATACCTTCAACGATAACTTGCAACAACGCAATACCGGCAAAAGTATTCGGACAAACAACACGCTATCGGCCGATTTCAACTTTCGATGGAAACAGCTTGTTAAATCGCTTTTTGGCGACGACAACTCGGGCAGAAGGCCACCCAGACGAGGCAGACCAGGGAGTAGAGGTCACCCCGATGGCCCGGAAAACCAATTTAACCTATTTCAGGAAAAAGAAGATGATGGTCCATCTTTCAATCCCCTCAGACTGTTGGGGAGCTTTTTCTCAAATTTCAAAGATATCTCTTTCAATTACTCGCAGCGCGCGGACAACAGTCAATTGGGCGTCCTGGGTTTCCCAAGTGTCAAATACCAATTTGGTCTCACTGATGACTCCGGTGTTGGATCCGATTCTACCCTGAGTACCTTTCCCCGGAATTTCAGAGAAAGCAATACGCTCCGAGTTAACTCGGGGATTGCTTTCGGTCGCGCCGTCGATGTCGGATTGACTTTTCAACATAGCGACCAGGAAAATCTCAGTACGCAAATTTCGGGAAGCACTTCTGACAGTTGGCTAAAATATGGTGGCCTGGATATGCCCTTTCCCGAATGGAATGTCAGGGTCGCGGGCCTGGAAGAGCTGCCCTTATTTAGCAAATTGTTCCAGAGCGTCTCATTCAGCCATGCCTTTTCAGGCCAGAGGGACATCGTCTGGAACGACAGCACATCGAACGAAACGCAAAGAACGTTCACCACAAATTTCCGGCCGCTTGGTAAATTGGATCTGAATTTCAAGAATGGCTTCACCGGCAACATTCAAATGAACCGTTCCATTACAGAAGTTAGGACGACCATCGGCGGGAACCAGGGTGCACGTATGACCACGAGACAGGACGTTAGTGTTACGGCAAATTATTCCAAGCAATCGGGCTTTCGCCTGCCTATCTGGCCATTCAACAACAAGGAATTGAAGAATTCAATCGACTTCACTTTTACGTTTAACGCCAGCAGTGTGGTTACGGACATCGGTACCAGAGATGGAGAAGAAGTCGAGTTTACGGAAAGCGAACGGACCGATCGCTGGTCGTTCCAACCAAGAGTCACCTACTCATTCAGCAACCGCGTGCGTGGCGGCGCCTTTATCGAAATCGGGAAAACCAGCAGCAAACGCGTGGGCAATACCTCGGTTAAAGAATTTGGCCTCGACATCAATGTTTCAATTCGCGGGAAATGAAACAACACCCTTATTTAGGTTCGTTTAGAGTTTTCTTAGTTCGACTTGCTCGTTTTAGCCCCTTTTGTAAGCGAAACTGGCTCACAGAAGTTTGGCCAATGAGTAATAATAAAACATCTTCATCAACCTTAGCTTTGGCCGGAACGTGGCGCCCTCTCGCCCCATGTAGGCACGGGCGCGTTTCACTTCTAACGAAGCGGGTATAGACGGCTCATCGGGATTCCCTGTGCTTGCTGCATGCCACTCCAAAACACCGTTTTCCTGGGAATCAAACCCGTGTATCCGCTGATAGGAAATCAAATCCGGCCTTACATAGCCATTACTGCGTTTTGGATGACAACATGACAGGATGCCAGCATACAAAAACAGGCTGATGGCAAGAATCTTGTTGATTCGATAATTCACATCTCCTACTCGAAGAATATCGGCGGGCCGTTTTAAAATAAACTAAATGACCTTAAAATGCAATGGATCAATTGATATTAACGTTGACCTTCTATTTTTGAATATGAGAAAGCAAAGAAAGTCCCTTTGTCTTTCGCTAAAATTTTTTTTATATTATATTGTGTCGAAGTTAAATGGCTTGGGGAGAAATTGTGGTCTTAACTTCGATTTTTACGAATCTTAAAGAATGCTGTCAATCAGTAATGAAGGTGGGATAGTCATGAAAAATCTGTTCAACAATCTTCTCAATAAAGACACCGGTCAAAATGACAATCGCATGACGGTTGAGGAACTCACTTCCCGATTTCCGGAAATACCCAAGGATTTGTACAAAGAACCTGTGTTGAGGGAGTATGCGGCCACATTTGGAAACCTGTTACGGCAAGCTCAGGATCCAAGTGCTTGCTCCCAGCAATATTCGGTGGGCAACCATTTCTATCTCAAGCTCATCGGACCGATGAAAATCTACATGTACGGTCTGTCAACCAAAGACAAGGTTCTCCAGCAACTGCAAGAAATGCTTAAGAAATATGCTGCCGATCCCGAAGGCTTTATCGAAACTCTACTACCAAAAGATATAGCGGAAAGAGAAGTGAAGGGACCGGGATGTGAGTAACAGTAGATTCATCGGACACCAAGCAAAGACGGGCTATTTGAGATAGACCATTTTGCCTATTTGAAAAGCCCTGCAACAGCCATTTAAAGCGCAACGGTTGATTAGAAAATTTATGAACCCGCGCTACTCCTGAATTCATAATATTCTCGAAAACTGTTTTGCAAATGGCCGGTCTTGAAATAATTGATGCACCCCTTGAAGAACAGTCGCGATCCTTTGACAAGTTGATTGAGGCTGGATTCGTCCATGTCTTGAACCAGATTCGATAACTGCTCGAAATCCGTGTTTTCAAAATTTTCGACCAGGTACTGAAGATTTTTGGCGCGATACCCACCCTCCCACTTCTTGGAATTCTTCCATTGGCGCATGTAAGCAAATTCCAAATACGGTCGATCGAACGAGTTGATTCGGGTTTCCGGGTCAACCTTATCATCGTACGGTCCCATATAAGACGACAATATCGCAATTGAATCCGTAATCTTAAACAGCCCAAGATCGCGCTTGATCTCCGGATTCGAGAAGACTTTGTCCATATGAGATTTGTCCAGGAACATCGGTTTTTCCGAAGCGAGCATGAAGATGTCGGTCGGATAGAAGTAAAATAACGAAACGTGTTTGAACGATTTCTTCAACGTGTTCAAAATGACCTTCAAAGCTTTGTGCGGTGTAATAATGGGAAGCCACTGGATGAACACACCGTCTTCTTTCAGGCGTTTTTTGCTCAACTCGTAAAAATCCGTCGATAGCATGATAGTGTTGCCGCTGTATAAGGTCCCGAGCTTGCCATCCGATGAAATGAGGTCATACTTTTTGTCGTGGTACACGAGATGGGCATAAATATCGTTGTGGATCAAGTCGATTTTGTCGTTTTCAAATATGTTGTAATTAAAATTTGTGAAATAACGCGACGCGGGAAACACTGGCTTAATCAGTTCCACGCAATCGATTTTTTCGACGCTTTCATGCAGCCCCATGCTGCCCACGCTGATTCCGCTGGCCAATCCGACTGCCAGCACATCCTTGATATCCGACCTCACAAAAAATGGCAGATGCGCGATGAGTTTTTCTTTCTTGTGTAAGGTCTGATGCGTTGACGCAATGATGTTGCCATCAATGCTCATGAAACGCCCGGTGTTGCGATTAAATACTTTGACCGTGGCCATCAGTCCTTCCTTGTAAAAAAGCACCCGGTCTCCTTCTTTTTCGCCGCGGCCAAACAAGTACTGCCCGTCGAACGAGAGTAGATAGACAAATACAAAAACAGCAGAGGCCGTGACCAACGTGGGTTGAATTCGCAACCTCGATTTAAAAACGAAGATTACGCCTAAAAGCAAATTGATGACCGAAATCAGGATGATGCTGGTCTTGATGCCGAAGGCCGGCAGCAGAAAGATTCCCGCAGCCAACGAGCCGCCTATGCCTCCGATTGTATTGGCGGCAAAGATAGAGCTCACGGTCTTTCCGGCTGGTCTCGGATTCTTCTCAAAAAACAGCTCATTAATGACCGGAAACAGGATCCCCATGAGCAGAGTGGGCACTAAGAACATCATCGAACAGATCAGACAATAAACCAAGATGGCCCAGTGCCAACTATAAGAATAATCATACATGATTTCGACGACATTATTTTGAAAAAAATCTGAGTATGAAAAACTGTAAAGCAGGTAGATGGTAAAGATGGCATAAAGACCCAAAATAGTTTGAAAAAGGCCAAAGAAATAATGCAGGTCTTTCTTGCTTTTGAAAACCCGCTCAGCGATGCGGCTGCCGATAGCAATGCCGAGAAGAAACACAAACAAGATGACGGTAAAGCTGTATGTGCTGTTGTGGATCAGAAACTTCAGACCTCGCGTCCAGATGATTTCGTAGGAAAGAGCGGCAAATCCTGCTAAACCAGCCGCAGCCAGATAAAGGACGCGGTTGGGCGCTGCGGTTGCGGGCTGTTTTTTCTTCTTGTCTTTGGGCTTCTTAGTTTGTGGTTCCGGAGTTTCCTCAGCAATGACAGGTGACTTTTGCAAAGCCAGGAGCACGATGACCCCAATCCCGATATTGAGACATGCCGTCGCAATGAGTCCGTTATGAATCCCCAAATGCTCGATAAGATAGAATCCGGCCACCAGCACTCCGATGGCGCCGCCAACGGTGTTAACCGCGTAAAATAAGCTGATGTTGTCGCCAAAGAGCTTTTTATTTTTGGTGAAATAATGGACGGCCAGAGGCAGTGTGGCGCCCATGGCGCTGGTGGGAAGAGCGATCAGAACGAGGGTCACCAGAAATTTGCCAAGCAAATGCAGAATCTCAATGCCACTTAGAAGGGAGTACAGCCCTTTGAAAATGGCTTCGGGAATACCGAACAAAAAAAGCAGGAGCAAAGCATACGCTCCAATGGCGATTTCCAGAATCGCATACCATTGCAGCGGATTTCGCAACTTAACAATATAACGACCGATGAGCCAGGATCCAAAAAAGAGGCCAAACATGAAACTTGCCACAATCATGCTGATAGCAAGGTAGGTGTTTCCCAACACGAAAGAGAATAATCTCGTCCATAGAATTTGGTACATCAGGCCACAAAGACCCGAGAGAAAAAACAACAATGAAAACAACTTCTTATTCATAACTTACATCATATCTGCTTAGAAATACAACTTATGGCTTGTAATTAATCAAAAAAAGTAACCGATTTGTAACTAAATTGCAAGGACTTTCTGAGAGGAGACGAAGGAAGGGTTAAAATGAAAGTGTTTAAAGCCGTGCTAATTGAACCTATTCGAAATTTGCCACCGGACGCCTTTTCTTTTGGACACAGATTGACGCTGATGACGCAGATTTTGGATTTTACTCGCTCAAATTAACACTGCAGCAAAAGATCTGTCAGGGCATTGTTGGGAAGAATCTTATATGTCAAAATGATTAGAGTCAAAATCATTGGATTACATGGCCATCGCATTCTTACTTTGATGATTTTAAGAGTCTGTGAACCGGAATTTTGACTGAATTATTTTGCCAATCTTTTGAAGTTGGCCGGGAGTTGGCTGTAGCAAATAGACTGCAAAGCGAGTTTAATTTGGCAGAATGATTGACCGACAGAATAATATAATTTTGGTGGACTTGCGCAAGATCGTTTTGCTCTATTTCACCATGCATCAAGCAGAGAAAATACGAAGTTTCGCTGGAGTGTTGATCAAAAAATCAGAATAATCAGCGTGAATCAGTGAAAATCTGTGTCCCATAAGTGTTTCGTTTCTCCGGATCAAAAGTGTCCGATACTGAAATTCCAAAACGCGAATTCCGGCATCCCAAGGCGTTTTGAACCGGACTTGGTGTTTCCCGGTGATCGGGCTCTCTGCTTGTTTCCTCGGCACTACTGGAGCAAATCTTCCACGATGGCTTTTTCGTCCCGCAATTCCTGGGTGGTGGCCGCAATCTTTTCGCGGGCAAAGTCACTCCACGACAAGTCTTGCACAATTGA
>JAABYK010000651.1:15970-17939 GCA_011775825.1 Candidatus Zhuqueibacterota bacterium
TTGATGATGGCCGCCCCTCGCTTCTGCACCGTTTCGATAAATTCACCGCGCAGCCAGGAAACATGTCCGATCATATCGGTCACCGGATTGCCACGGATTTTGGCGTTTTCGGCGTCCGGGTATTGAGTGGCACTGTGGTTGCCCCAAATCGTCATGTTTGTAACATCTTTCACGGAGGCACCCGCTTTTTTGGCCAGTTGCGCCATAGCCCGATTCTGATCTAATCGGGTCATGGCCGCAAACCGTTCCCTCGGGATGTCTTTGGCGTTGTTCATGCAGATCAGGCAGTTGGTATTCGCCGGGTTGCCTACCACCAAAATGCGCACATCGTCCGCGGCTTTGGCGGCCAGTGCTTTCCCCTGATCCACAAAAATAGGCCCGTTATCACGGATGAGGTCGCTGCGTTCCATGCCTTTCCCACGTGGCTTGGAACCGATGAGCAAGGCCCAGTTCACACCATCAAACGCCACTTCAGGCTTGTCGGTTACGTCGATTCGCTCCACCAACGGAAAAGCGCAATCTTCCAACTCCATCACCACACCTTCCAAAGCCGGCAACACGGGTGTGATCTCGAGCAACTGCAGGAAGAGCTTCGTATCGTGACCGAAGACTTGGCCCGATGCGAGACGAAACAAAATCGCATAGCCGATTTGACCAGCGGCTCCGGTTACGGCAACTTTCAAAGTTTTCGACATGAGGTGTCCTCCTAGGAATTTCTTTTCGGAGATAGAATGTCTGTTTTAATTCAAAGTTAAAAAATGTCGATTCTTGCGCAAGGGAATTCTTAAAGATCAGGCTGAGGCAAGACAGTTGAAGGATTTTATTAGATAGTCTGACCGAACCTGACCGTGCTTGTCATTTCGGCATGGTATTAAGGCTTGTCTCTGCGAAGGCAGGGGCCGGAATCTCTTGAGTCGTCATCTCCACCGCCGCCGACACATTTTGCGCATCATTTATGACATAAAACTCATCCACCACAACGCCATCGATATCCTTAAAGTAGAAATGAGCCAGATTGAATATGCCGTCAACATTGAAGGTGCCAAACAGGGCGCCATGGTTGGCATCCTGGTCTGAAGTGTAGATACTTGCCCACCAATCCCTGCTCCGCTCCTGGTCTCTGATGCTTTTACCACCCAATCCTGATACGAAAACAAACGTTCGTCCCTCGTCTTCATCCGTTTCCGATAGGTCACTCGTCAGGATCAATGTATCCGAAGTGCTGGCTACGGTCTGGTTTTCGCAACTGCTCAGCAGATGGGTTCGACTGTATGAATGCTCGTGAGCGGTCGCGATGATCGCACCGCCTTTGCGCGATTCTTCATAGACTCCCCAGCCGGTATCGTTGTCTTTACCACCTACTTGCATAGGACGCATGTTTTTGTGCCAACTGCTAATACTCCAGATCGAGCTGTTCTCTGTCAGCTTGTCGCGTATATACGCTGCGTGGTCAGAACCCAATATGTCTGGAGCGGTTAGGACAAAGAAAATTCCATTATATTCAAATGATGATTTCACGCCCAGATCGCCATCCCAGGTAATGCCAAGTCGATTCATGCGGGCTTCCATAAACGTTTGATAGCCGCCAGCGCCATAAAACTCATCATCATCATGGTTGCCAGCACAAGCAAAATACGGAAAATCGGCTCCGAGAATGTCATTGATTTGATCATCCCACGCTTTCGGGTTGTCATCGTAGTCGAAATCGCCAGCGTGCACAACGGCATCGGCTTCCTCTGCTTTGATGAGATTCAGCACAGCACGTGCGTCGAATCCCAGACCTTGATCGCCGATAAAAGCAACCTTAAAATTGTCCTTTCCTTTGTCGTCGTTGCCGAATCCCGGGCCGGTGGAATCGGTTTCATTGGTGCATACGGTGATAGAAATGGCCAGGAGCGTAAGGAGCAGAGATTTGGTAGAAGTCGTCATTTGATGTATGAAATCTGTGAACAAATCATTCAGGTTATCA
>JAABYK010000678.1:0-950 GCA_011775825.1 Candidatus Zhuqueibacterota bacterium
CCGTAAATGTTGACGCGGTGCATATTCTTACGGGCGCGGTCAGCGGCTTTTCGCATGGCATCCGGTACGGAATTGGCTTTCCCAATGCCCATACCGACGCTGCCAGCATTATCACCCACGACCACTGTCACCCGGAATGCAAAACGGCGTCCACCTTTCACAACTTTGGCTACGCGGTTGATCTCAATAACGCGCTCGTCCAGTTCTCGTTCAAAATCTGTTGATTTGTAATTGCTCATCATTTTCTCCTACTCAGGTACCTAGAACTTCAGTCCGCCTTCACGAGCGCCTTCGGCCAGGGACTTCACCCTGCCGCTGAACCGGTAACCGCCGCGGTCAAATACAACTGTATCGATCCCGTTAGACTTTGCCCGCTCTGCGATGGTTTTTCCAATCAGTTTTGCCTGTTCAGTCTTGTTTAAATCGCCGAATTCTTCGCGCAGCGTTTTATCAATTGTTGAAGCAGAGACCAGTGTTGTACCGGATTCGTCATCGATTACCTGAGCGTAGATTTCTGTCAGACTTCGAAATACATTCAAGCGGGGACGTTCTGGCGTCCCGGCAACATGTTTTCGCACACGGCGATGCCGTATTTTTCTAGCTTCAGCACGAGTTTTCTTAGCCATTGATTACACCTTACCAGCTTTTCCAGCCTTGCGGCGGATTCTTTCGTCGATATACTTAATGCCTTTACCTTTGTAAGGTTCGGGTGGTCGGACCTCGCGAATATTCGCGGCTGTTTGACCAACCTGCGCTTTATCGTATCCCATTACCTTAATTTGACGGGTACGGGTATCCACCTCGAAACTGATGCCCTCAGGCGGGTCAAATTCAACCGGGTGGGAATACCCCACGTTTAATACAAGTTTCTCGCCTTGAAGTTCAGCACGATAACCGACGCCATTTACTTCCAATATTTTCTCAAAACCGGTGCTGACACCGGTGACCAT
>JAABYK010000678.1:1003-1283 GCA_011775825.1 Candidatus Zhuqueibacterota bacterium
TGGGACGTTCAACGATGACATTTCCTTCATCAGTCTTGATCGTCAATGAAGCGGGGAATGTATGCTCCATCTGACCCTTGGGTCCTTTAACGGTCACATGGGTCCCTTTGACCTGAACTTCAACACCTTTTGGTATTTCCACAGGCATTCGTCCAATTCGTGACACTTTTACTACCTCCTGGAGATCACAATGCTACAGCCGGATCAGTGCCCGGTTCTCGTAACTTTGATCTCACCAAATCTTACAAATAATCTCGCCGCCAATACCCTTTTTACGAGC
>JAABYK010000678.1:1394-1574 GCA_011775825.1 Candidatus Zhuqueibacterota bacterium
CTGCCAGGTTTACTGACACGTTCCAAGTTGGTGAGCACTGGTTTACGGTGACGACGCTCTCCTGTATATTTCAACCGGATGCGCAGCACCTTGTGACCGGGGCGATCACCATCGGCTACTTCGTAATCGGATATGAATCCCTCATCTTTCAAGATCTGGGCAATCGACACTTTCATTTTT
>JAABYK010000678.1:1596-2435 GCA_011775825.1 Candidatus Zhuqueibacterota bacterium
CAACGCCAGGGATTTCACCCTTGAGAGCTAATTCGCGAAAGCAAATTCGGCACAATCCAAAACGACGCATATACCCGCGCGGGCGCCCGCATCTTTTGCAGCGATTCCGCACTCTTGTGCGGTATTTCCTGCGTTCTTCACGAATAATCATGGACTTCTTTGCCATTTATAAACCTTCCTTCCTGAATGGCATCCCCAGCATTGTTAATAATTGCCGGCCTTCTTCATCTGTCTCGGCGCTGGTCACGATACTTATTTCCAGCCCACGGACTTTGTCGATATTATCGTAATTAATTTCCGGAAAAACCAGTTGTTCACGCAAGCCAAGGGTGTAGTTCCCACGACCATCGAAAGAGTTCGGGGACACACCGCGAAAGTCTCGCACGCGTGGCAGGGCAATATTCATCAACCTGTCCAGGAAAGACCACATGCGTTCACCCCTCAGGGTGACTTTCACACCGATAGCGCGGCCTTCTCGCAGTTTGAAGTTGGCGATGCTCTTCCTTGCTTTCGTGATGACTGGTTTTTGACCTGTGATCAATGCCATATCTTCAACGGCAGCATCCAGTGCCTTGGTGTTATCCAATGCTTCTCCAACACCAATGTTAACTACGATCTTTACAATTTTCGGCACCTGCATGACATTTTCATAATGCAATGAATTGATCATGGCAGGTTTTATTTCGTTCGTGTAGCGTTCTTTCAGCCAACTACTCATAATTCACTCTCATCTAATTTCAATCAATTATTGCTTCGCAATTTTTACAAACCCGGTGTGCACCTTCTTCGTCTCGGGTGATCCCGACACGAACGGCCTCATCACAACTGGGACAAACAAG
>JAABYK010000574.1:0-716 GCA_011775825.1 Candidatus Zhuqueibacterota bacterium
TGCGACAGTTCATTCTATTCCTGGACGGAAATTGAAAACACGATTGCTGACATTCTGAATAAGCACCCTCGCAGAATACCTATTCCTTTGGGTTTAGCGTTCTTATGTTCTTTGGGCTTTGAGTTATTCAGCAAATTGTCTAGGCGTCCAACATTATTCAATTTGGATAAGTTCAAGGAACTCAAAGCGACACATTGGATTTGCAAGAATGCCAAAGCACAAAAGGAACTGGGTTTCGAGCCACGTCACGGGCTAGCAAAGGGACTGCAAGAAACAGCGGAATGGTACGTCAAAGAGGCTTGGATTTGAATTTATTCTAGCAAGCGCATCAGTTTTTCTTCAAAGAAAGTGTAATAATCGTTGGACACGCCATTACTTGCGTGTTTCCTGGCGCTAGAATAAGCTAAATACCTTTGAGCGTCCAGATAAGTGACGAGCTTATTCTTTTGGACGACCGGCCAATAGACATAAACTTTATTCTTTCGATTCTTGGAACTCATTTCGATTTGTGCAATTCCGAAAAGACTAAATTCATTCGATGGCGAGACTTTTTGGCGGGCCAGAAAACCTCGATGCGTCATTTGCTCGAGTACTTCGTTGAGTTCCTCAGCAGTCAAGCGCCAACTTGTGTCAAGTGCCGCGTAAACTTCGCTTGGCGTGGCTGCCATGCGCGTCCAGAGATGTTTCAAGATATCGATTTCCAAATCGGTTGGAAC
>JAABYK010000574.1:723-28852 GCA_011775825.1 Candidatus Zhuqueibacterota bacterium
CCTGGTTTATTGGCACGGTCTGTGGCACATCGCTGTATCTTCGACGAAGTTCATCGCCTAATGGGTCGGGCCCGCTAGGCGTAATCTCTTGCAACTCTTCCTCGGATAGGAAAAGCGAGATATTCGGATTCGACTCTATTTTGAAGTCCAGACTGGTTCCGTTCGCAGCGGAGGAGATCGAAGCTGACGCGCTATCCAAAAACTGGAATTTTCGCAAAGTCCGGACTTTTTGCTGTTCGGTGTTTCCAGTCAAAATGTCGACAGCATCCACGTCTTGTTTGCTTGAGTCTTCCGGGGTCGAATTGCTCTGAGCGTAGATACAAAAGGGAGGGGCAGCCTGAACCGCAAAAAAGGAGAGTAGCAAAGTTAAGGTCTTTATATGCCGTCTATACAGATTCGTCACAGAGTTTACCGTCTTTCCACGTTTCATAGTTATTTCAACAAATGCCGGTTCCCTTATGTTCCAATTCGAATTAATTGGGCTTGACATTTAAACCATTTTTTTCTAACCTTATCTTATGTGAAATAATATAATATATGATAGAGTTTATGCAGCCCCAAAAACAGTACATCGTTCTTACGGCATTCGGGAAAAATCAGCCTTATCTCATCGCCGATATTTGTGCCGCGGTCACCGATTCCAGGCTGAATATTGTTGCCGTGGAACAAAACGCTTTACATGGATTGTTCATTATGTTCATGGTCACGGAAACGGTCGAGGATGAAGATCTTCCACAAGAGGCGTACAAGAGGTTGGCTGATAACACGAAAAGGCTTCCATTAGATGTGAAAGTGGATTTGGTTGAGTCCACCACGGCGTTGAAGACCGTCCAGAAGAATCTGCAAGTGTTTACCATAATTGGCCGAGACAAAGTTGGCATTTTGAAAGCCATTACGAACACGTTGGCCAACTTTCGAGTAAATATTGAACGGATGCACCATCTCGCTCGAGGAGAGTTGGTGGCCCTAGAAATGCTTGTGGACGCTTCCGAGTTACGCGATCTCGCAGTTTTGAAGGACGTGATCCAACGCACATGTGATGAGGTGGGATTTGACACAATCATTCAGCCGGACACTCCTTACCGTCAACGTCGTCGACTGGTGGTATTTGACATGGACAGCACACTCATCGAAGGTGAAATTATCGATGAATTGGCATCGATGGCAAATGTTGGTGAGCAAGTTTCGGAAATAACCGACAAGGCCATGGCGGGCAAGATTGAATTTAAGCAAGCCCTCAGAGAACGTGTGAAGTTACTCCAAGGGCTGCCGGTTTCAGTCTTGGAAGAGGTGGCGTCCGGAATGCGGCTGTCCCCGGGCGCGTATGACTTGGTTTCGACCCTAAAGGCAATGGGGTTCAAACTGGCGCTTATTTCCGGAGGATTTAAATTCTTCGCAAATCGCCTAAAAGAGCATTTGGATTTAGATTATGTCTACGCAAACGATTTGGAAATCAAAAATGGCGTTCTTTCCGGCAGAGTCGCAGGCCGTATCATCGACCGGGAGGTCAAGGGGGAAATAGTGACAGAGTTAGCCGAGTTGGAAAAGCTTTCACGTGATGAGATCGTGGCCATCGGAGACGGTGCCAACGATGAGATTATGTTGAAAAATGCCGGTCTCGGTATCGCATTTAATGCCAGTGAATTGCTTAAAAAGGTCGCAGATGGCCGGCTGACCAACTCTAATTTGCTGGGATTGTTGTACTGTTTGGGTGCAACCGAGCAAGCCCTTCAAGAAAAATAGTCTCCCCGAGCATGCAAAATAAGAAACAAAGTATTCTGTCGCAGATCCCACCCGTTAACGATATTTTGAATCACGCACGAATTCGGCCATTAATTCAAAAATATTCTCGCCATTTGATTTTGTCATTTGTTCAGCAAGAGATCCAGTCGTACAAAGAAAAGCAGCTTGGCCGCGAAATCGACCAGCCGCCCATGAGAAATGTGATTCAAGAGGAGTTGGCGGATAAAGTTGCGAAAGGTGTCGAAAAGTTTATGTCGCCCAATCTGCGCAACGTGATCAACGCCACCGGAATTATCTTGCATACCGGCTTGGGACGAGCCCCATTGAGTGATGATAGCAGGCAAAACTTGACTCAAATCGCGGAGGGGTATTGCTCCCTGGAAATGGATTTGGAAAGCGGCGAGCGTGGTGATCGCACAACCATTGTGGAGGCTCTCATCTGCAAATTGACAGGCGCAGAATCCGCATGTGTCGTGAACAACAATGCCGCTGCCGTTTTGCTGGCTCTCAATACGCTGTCCTTCGGCAAAGAAACCATTATTTCACGTGGGCAGCTTATTGAAATCGGCGGCTCTTTCCGGATTCCCGATGTGATGGAAAAGAGCGGAGCCAAAATGGTGGAAGTGGGCACAACCAACAAAACTCATCTCCGGGATTATGAAAACGCCATTAAAGAGAATACTGCTTTGATATGTGTGGTTCATCAATCCAATTACCGAGTAAAGGGATTCACCTCGGAAACTGACTTGGGAGATCTGGTGCAACTTGCAGAGAAACGGGAACTACCCATTTTGCAGGACTTGGGTGGCGGCGTTCTCCTCGATTTGCGGCAACACAATTTGCCGTACGAACCGGTCGCTGGCGAAAGCATCCGGCGGGGCGTGGATGTGGTCACGTTCAGCGGTGACAAAGTGCTTGGCGGGCCGCAATCCGGCATTATTATCGGCAAACGCAAATACCTTGACGGGATCAAGAAAAACCCGCTGATGCGCGCTTTGCGTTGCGACAAACTGATCTACGCGACGCTTGAATCGACACTTCGTCTTTATTTTCAAGAGAAAGATTTGTTGGAGCGCAATTACGTTCTGAAAATGCTGGTAGAACCCGTTGTAAAGCTGGGTGCCCGAGCCCGGACAATTATAAACAAGATTTCAAACAAAGCGAAAAATTGTTGCGAGATCAAAATCGCGGACACAGTGGTACAAATAGGCAGTGGCGCACTACCGTTGGAAGAACTGCAAAGCAAGGCCATCAGCCTGAATTCAGAGAAGCTTCCCACCGAAGATCTCGCCAAAAAATTTCGCATGTACGAGCCGCCGATAATCGGATACATTCGAGACGACAGGCTATTTTTCGATTTGAGGAGCGTTTTTGAGAAGCAGGATGAGATTCTGGTGGAAGCTATCGACTGCATTTTGGGCGCTTAACTCCACAAATCTCTGCAAATCCGCTGTGCTTAAAAGTTTTTGATTCGGGAGAGAACTTCAGGTGTGCATATGCACAGCTTTTCAAAAGGCAAGTCCGGTAATGAAAAGTCATAAATTTGTGTTATATTTTCAAAAAACCTTGACTTTCCATGTCAGATTCAATATATTTTTTGCTGTTTGTTTAGCACTCTCTAAAAAGGAGTGCTAATAACGATTTGAGAATTCTTTTCATAAATTTTAATCTCAAGGAGGTTTGAATGAACATAAGACCATTAGCTGATCGTGTTGTTGTGCGGCCAAAAGAGGCTGAGGAGAAAAAGCAGGGTGGAATTATCATTCCAGACACTGCAAAGGAAAGGCCGCAGGAAGGGGAGATTGTGGCCGTTGGGCCAGGCAAAGTAAATGACGCAGGCAAGAAAATCGAATTATCCGTGAAGAAAGGCGACCAGGTACTTTACGGGAAATATTCCGGAACAGAGGTCACAATTGATGGTGAAGATTTTCTGATCATGAGGGAAGATGATATCTTGGCCGTTGTTTAGTTTTAAAAAACCAAGTGTGTTGACTCAAATAATCATCAAGATAAACATAAGGAGGTAATAGAATATGTCTTCAAAATTAATTGACTACAGCACTGAGGCACGTTCTGCTTTGAAGAGAGGCGTCGATCGGCTTGCTGAAGCAGTCAGGGTCACGTTAGGCCCGAAAGGCAGAAATGTCGTCATTGATAAGAAATTCGGTGCACCCACCGTTACCAAGGATGGCGTGACCGTAGCCAAAGAAATTGAATTAGAAGATTCTGTTGAGAACATGGGTGCTCAAATGGTGAAAGAAGTGGCATCTAAGACAAGTGACGCCGCGGGAGATGGCACCACAACTGCCACGCTTTTAGCCCAGTCTATCTTTAAGGAAGGCCTGAAAAACGTCACCGCGGGCTCCAACCCCATGCATCTGAAGCGCGGGATTGAAAAAGCCGTGGCTGCAGTGGTTGAAGAAATCAAGAAAGTCAGCAAACCGATTCCCGGAAAAAATGAGATTGCCCAGGTTGGGACCATCTCCGCGAATAATGAGGCCTCCATTGGTTCCCTCATTGCGGATGCGATGGAAAAGGTCGGTAAAGACGGAGTCATAACCGTTGAAGAAGCAAAAAGTACGGAAACCACTCTTGAAGTGGTCGAAGGCATGCAGTTCGATCGCGGGTATCTCTCACCGTATTTTGTGACGAATGCAGAAACCATGGAAGTGGAATTGGAAGAGCCGCTGATTTTGATTCACGACAAGAAAATCAGCGTCATGAAAGATCTGCTGCCAATTCTGGAAAAGGCGGCACAAATGGGTCGGCCGTTTTTGATCATTGCCGAAGACATTGAAGGTGAGGCCTTGGCCACGTTGGTCGTTAACAAACTGCGTGGAACGTTGAAGGTCGCCGCGGTAAAGGCACCCGGATTCGGAGATCGGCGTAAGGCGATGCTTGAAGACATTGCCGTTCTAACTGGTGGGCGTGTCATTTCCGAAGAGGCGGGTTTCAAGTTGGAGAATGCCACCGCTTCGGATTTAGGCAAAGCGAAAAAAGTCAATATCGACAAAGACAACACGACCATCGTTGAAGGCGCCGGCAATACCGAGGATATCAAGGGCCGGATTGCACAAATCAAGAAGCAAATCGAAACCACGACCTCTGATTACGACAAAGAAAAGCTGCAAGAGCGTCTGGCAAAACTTGCAGGTGGCGTTGCGGTGCTGAGAGTTGGCGCTGCCACCGAAGTGGAAATGAAAGAGAAGAAAGCGCGAGTGGAAGACGCTCTCCACGCTACTCGAGCTGCCGTGGAAGAAGGCATTGTCCCAGGCGGAGGTGTGGCGCTGGTCCGCGCTATAAAAGCTCTTGATAATTTGAAGTTGGAAGGCGATGAGATGGTCGGTTTGAGAATTGTCCGCCGTGCCTTGGAGGAACCGCTTCGTCAAATCGCCAACAACGCGGGTTGGGAAGGCTCCATCGTTGTACAAAAAGTGATCGAAAACAGCGATGTTAATTTTGGATTTAATGCTGAAACGGAATCCTACGGTGATTTACTCAAAGACGGAGTCATCGACCCGACCAAAGTGACTCGTGTCGCACTTGAAAACGCAGCGAGTGTGGCGGCCTTGATGCTCATGACCGAAACAACGGTTGTGGAAAAGCCTGAAGAGGAGAAACCGGCCGCTCCGCAAATGCCTCCAGGTGGTGGAATGGGCGGAATGTACTAATAGCCTAAGTACAAATAAATCAGTAAATTAAAAAGGCTGTCCATCTTTGATGGGTGGCCTTTTTTATCTTGACAAAGAAACAGAATTTTAATATATTTTTTGTCAACCTTTGAATTGAAGATAACGATTCGAACAGGCGTGTAACATCGCCTATTTATTTTGGTTGAAACCGTGGCCTCAGATAAAGTTAAACTTAAAAATATGACCTTCCATGCGTTTCATGGCGTATGGGATGAAGAACGTGAAATTGGCCAAAGATTTGAAGTCGATGTAGAGCTTGGGATCGACGCCAAGGCAGCAGCAAAGACTGATAAACTGAAAAGTACGGCTGATCTCTCTGCGGTTTTCGATACGGTAGAAAGTTTCGTGGCAGAGGGCAAGTTTAGACTACTTGAGTCCATGGCCGAAGGAATTGCTCAAGCCATTCTAGACAGGTTTAAAGTCAGCGAGGTGCTGGTGCGCGTGAGAAAACCCCATGCACCCATTCGTGGTATCCAGGACGGTATCGAAGTCGAGATCTTGCGCAATAGAGAGGACTATGTCGAGGAGGCGTGAGCGGGTATTTCTGGGGTTGGGGTCGAATGTTGGCAATCGCTTATTTTATTTAAAAGAAGCTTTAAGAAAAATTGCGTATCTCCCCGGAACAAAAATAACTACTTCGTCATCAATTTATGAAACGACGCCGGTTGGGCCTGTCAATCAATCTGATTATCTCAATTTAGTTGCTGAAGTATTTACTTCTTCTTCACCCGAAAGATTTTTAAAAAGCATCCAAAAGATTGAAGAGGACTTGGGACGGGAACGAAGGGTGCGCTGGGGACCGCGAACCATCGACATCGACATCCTTTATTGGGGAAAGAGAGTTATCTCAAAAAAGACGCTTAGAATACCTCATCCGGAAATCGAGCGTCGCAGATTCGTTTTGGAACCCCTCAATGAGATTGCTTCTGACTTCAAAGCTCCACCTGAGTTTCTCACAATTTGTGAACTTTTGGAAAATTGCCGTGATGAAGATGCTGTGGAATTACATCTGCCAAAGGACCAACTATGCACACAACTAAGACGTGAGGTTAATACTTGAGGCTTCAATATATAGCAATTGAGGGAGTGATTGGGGTTGGGAAGACCAGCTTGGCTGAGAAATTGGCAGACTATTTTGATGCAAAACTGATTCTTGAAAAACATGAAGAGAACCCTTTCCTTGCTGATTTTTATGAAAATCCGCGGCAGTTTGCCTTCCCGGCTCAACTTTTCTTTCTGCTGAGCCGCTACCGTCAGCAGCAGGAGATCCCGCAGGGGGAACTTTTTCACCAATTGCTGGTGTCAGATTATATTTTTGCAAAGGATAGAATTTTTGCCTCTATAAATTTGGAGGATCGTGAATTCTTATTATATGACAAAATTGCCTCTTTATTAGAACAGGATATTCCCCGTCCGGATTTGGTGCTATATCTTCAGTCGAGCACAGAACGTGTCCTGGCAAACATCCGAAAGCGAAACCGAGATTATGAGAGAAACATTACAGAGGATTACATTCGCGTGTTAAATGAAGCGTATAATCAATTCTTTATCAATTACGATGCCTCTGCATTGTTGATAATCAATGCTACTGAAATAGATTTCGTCAATCGAGATGAAGACTTCCACGATTTAGTGGCACAGATTACTCGACCCGTTTCAAAAACGCAGTATTACTCACCTGCAAAATAGGTTAGTGCCATGTCATTATTCAGATTAATCGTCCTTGGCTTTTTGTTTTACTTAGCATTCAAGTTGATCAGCGGGTTTTTTCGACTTTTTGAGGGTGAGAAGAAACAAAATGTGGAAGGAAAGAGCAGGGGAAACCCACCTTTGGATTTGAACGACCACGATGTCGAAGATGCTGATTTTGAAGATATTAAGTGATCATCCCATCTTGGTTTGATGAAGGCCTCCTCAAGAAACTCGTGCCGCCGTCAAAAACCGCAGAATTCATACACTTTCCTTTTGATTTCAATCGGGAATATTGTATATTATAAATCTTTATATGTTTGTGTCGCCGTAAACGCACTTCAATTCCGGACATGCGATTCCTTGCACTACTGACGATCATGATGCTTTCTCAATCGGGATTGCTGCATGCACAAGCAGCGTCATCGTCTATGAACGAGGAGGGTTTCGTTGAGGCGTTCGAGGATTCCTCTCAGAAGCTGGACGCGAGGTCAGAGAAGAAGTCGCCAAAAGGAGCCATGTTGCGGTCGTTAGCTTTTCCCGGATGGGGACAATGGTACAATGGTCAAAAAATAAAAGCGGCGCTTGTGTTTAGTACGCAGGCCACACTTGTGGCGCTGAGCTTTCATTTTGACAGTGAAGCTTCTAAGAGTCCGCCAGGGTCTGCTGAGAGAGAGCGCGACATCGACAGAAGAAATTCGATGTACTGGATAATGGGGGGCGTGACTTTGTTGAGTATGCTTGACGCATACATCGATGCCCATTTAAGCGATTTTGATACTGGACCGGACTTGGCTGTGAGGATCGGGATTTTGCCACCGCAAACTGGTCGGCTACCACAGCACACAGCGATAGCCGGAGTGTCTCTTCGGGCACAGTTCTAGATTTGAGGGGAACTTCTGAATCTCGGGTTAACATACGTCGTTTGACTACGCGATTGGTTACAGGGTCTAAGTTCGGAGGGAGAAAAAAGCATGATTACGAACGGCAGTGAACGCGGCCTTTGGTCTTCCAAATTAGGATTCATTTTGGCTGGCGCTGGATCCGCTGTTGGACTGGGAAACATCTGGCGCTTTCCCACCACGGCAGGTCAGTATGGTGGAGGCGCATTTGTTTTTGTCTATCTGGCTAGCGTGATATTTATTTGTCTCGCGGTCATGATCGCAGAGCTGACGTTGGGACGTCATACGGAGAGAAATCCGGTTGGCGTTTACAAGGCTCTGGCGCCTGGCACAGCCTGGAAATATCTGGGGCTCCTGGGAGTCATTACCGGTTGGGGCATCGCCTCTTTTTACAGCGTAATCGCAGGCTGGACGTTGGGGTATCTTTTCAAAACTGCAACAGGCGCCTTTTCAGGTCTGAGCCCTGCTCAGATTACCGGTGAGTTTACAAGTTTCACGTCTAACCATGTGGCAACCATTGGTTTGCACGGCGTTTTCATGTTAATCACAATGTCGATCTTGTTCGGAGGCGTTAAAGGTGGCATCGAACGCTGGTCCAAAATCTTGATGCCCGTTCTATTGATCATTTTGATTCTGCTCGTTGTCAGAGCTGTAACGCTTGAGGGTGGCGGAAAAGGACTCGCATTCTATTTAAAGCCCAATTTGGAAAATGTCTCCCTAAAGAGTATCGCCGCAGCAATGGGGCAGGCGTTTTTCTCGCTCAGCCTTGGGATGGGAACCATGATCACGTATGGGAGTTATTTGTCCAAAAAGGACAACCTGATTTCTTCAGCCTCATGGGTAGTGACTTTGGACACGAGTATAGCACTCTTGGCCGGGTTCGCCATTATGCCAGCAATTTTCGCGTTTGGTTTGAATCCGCAATCCGGTCCTGGTTTGATTTTTATCGTATTGCCAAACATGTTCAATAAGATTTTATTGGGCAACCTTTTTGGAGCTGGCTTTTTCTTGTTGTTAGCTGTCGCAGCCGTCACGTCGTTGATTTCTATTGTCGAGGTCCCGGCGGCTTACTTCATAGATGAACTCAAGTTTTCTCGAAAAAGGGCTGTGTGGATTGCCGGAGGCGGTGCCTTCCTTGCCGGAATTCCGGCTGCATTATATGGCAATTTCTTAGGATGGATGAACAAAATTTTCGGGCAGTATTCTTTGATTATCGGTTCTTTAGGAGTTGCGCTGTTTGTGGGATGGAAATGGGGAACCGCAAAAGTCGAAGCGGAAATTCGAGACGGAAACCCGGATTTCCAGAACGCAAAGACATACGCCTTTTTTATTCGGTTCTTTGCCCCGGTGTCCATTTTGGCTTTGTTGATATTCTTAGTTCTGTTCCCGGGACTCTTCTGATTGGGTCAAGAGGGAAACGCAAATTAGTTCGCCCATAGAAGTTTATGCACGCAATTAACAAACAAGTGGATAAACCGAAATCAAATTGTGGCGTCGTTGGGGTGTTTGGGCACCCGGACGCATCCATTTTTGCCTACCAAGCGCTCTATGCGCTTCAGCATCGCGGCCAAGAAAGCTCTGGGATCGTATCAAGCGACGGCGAGAAAGTTTATAGACACCTTGGCATGGGATTGGTGAACGACGCGTTTTCGGACATCTCTATCTTGAAGGGGCTGAAGGGTCAATTGGCTGTCGGGCACAATCGATATTCCACCACGGGCTCGACCATGCTTCATAATGCACAGCCCTTTCTGGTAAATTTTAAGGAAGGCCCGCTTGCGATTTCTCATAATGGCAATTTCGTGAATTCAAAATCAGTGCGTTCGAGATTGGTGGCGGACGGCTCGATCTTTCAGACCACCAGTGACACGGAAGTCGTGCTGCACCTGATGGCCCGATCAAGAGAAGAAACCATTGTAAAACGAATTCGGGATGCTTTTGCCCAGTTAAAGGGCGCCTATTCCATGGTTTTGCTGACTCGAGAAAGCATCATTGGGATCCGTGATCCGAGAGGTTGGCGGCCCATTTGTTTGGGGAGAAAAGACGGCGCTCATTTTATTGTATCCGAATCTTGTGCGCTTGATCTGATCGGCGCTGAATACCTGCGGGAGATCGAACCGGGCGAAATCGTCATCATTGACAAAAGCGGAGTCAACAGCTATTGGCTTGAGGAACAAGTGGAACGCAAAGCTTGCATTTTTGAGTATGTCTATTTTTCCAGGCCCGATAGCAAAATCTTCGACGAAAATGTGGATAAAGCGCGTCGGAAATTGGGGAAAAATCTCGCACTGGAACACCCAGTGGACGCGGACATCGTTATCGCCGTGCCCGATTCATCAAACACGGCTGCTTTGGGATATGCGAATCGTTCCGGAATCAAGTTTGAAATCGGACTGATAAGAAATCATTATGTCGGCAGAACCTTCATTCATCCGGACCAAAGTGAGCGTGATTTTAAAGTTCGGGTGAAATTCAATCCGGTGGAAGGCGTTTTAAAGGGTCGGCGAGTCGTGGTGGTTGACGATTCCATCGTTCGGGGGACGACCCTCAAACAACTCACCAAAATGCTGAGAAAAGCAGGGGCGAAAGAGGTTCACGTCCGGGTGAGTTCTCCGCCAATCATCTCCCCATGTTTTTACGGTATGGATTTTCCCACGATGGATGAACTGATCGCCTCAAACAAGACCATTGAAGAAATCCGAAAGTATCTCGGCGTGGACAGCCTTGGCTATCTCTCATTGGAAGGGATGGTAGACGCGGTATCCAACGATCAAAAGGGATTCTGTACCGCCTGTTTTACTGGTGACTATCCGCTTCCTCCCGAGGAAGCTTCTAACAAACTAAAATACGAAGACGCAGGCACAATCAGTAACAATACATATTAGACCTATGAAAAAATTCTTAAAGCCGTTAGATTACATTTTTGTTCTTAGACCCACGTTGTTTTTTCCGGTTTGGACTATCTTTCTGTCCGGGTTTTTTGTGCAAAACAAATTCAGTGTCGCGGCCACGCATTCCTCCGCGAATAGTATTGGAATGGCATCGGGTCAACCGAACTTTGTTTGGGTCGGGCTATTTCTGACTCTGTTGATGGGCGCAGTATTTATCTTAAATCAAATCATGGACCGCCATACCGATGACAAGAACAAGAAACTTTTTTTGATTGCACATGGCCATATTTCGCCAAAGGCTGCATATCTGGAAGCAGCCATGCTTACCATTCCGGGAATCGCGCTTGCTTTTAACTACTCGATGGAGATCGGGAGTTTGTTCCTGGGAATACTAATTGTCACCGGGGTTGTGTACAGCGTCAAACCATTCAGCTGGAAGGACAAGCCGATTTTGGGTTTGGTCGCAAACGTCTTGGGCGCATTGTTGATTTTTAGCACTGGTTGGCTGATCCGGGGTTCGATCGATAAAGAGCTTTTGATTCATGCGGTCCCGTACGTTTGTGCCGTGACCGCTGTTTATTTGTATACCACTTTGCCGGACGTCAGCGGTGATGCCGCAGGTCAAAAAGTGACCTTCGGAGTCAAATTTGGGTTTAAGCCGACGGTCTATGCCGGATTCTTTTTGGATTTAGTCGCTCTCGTCACCGCGTACATGTTAAATGATGAAGTCATATTTTATCCAGCATTCTTCTCAATTTTGTTTTTCGGTTGGGCGGCGGTTCGAATGAGAATGGAAGACGTGTTAAGGGCCGTAAAATTCCCTATTTTAATTCTGGCGCTGGTTGTGACGATCAAGTACAAAATCGAGACCGGTTCACTTTTGTTCTTCTACATTTTGGCCGGCGTTTATTTTTTCTCTAAAATCTACTACAAGCTGAGATTTGGGATTGACTATCCCAATTTATCTGCTTAGTTCGGAACGATGCCATGATTGGTATTATCAACGATAAATGCGATTTCTGCGGAGCCTGTGTTGCCGTGTGCCCGGTGGATTGCATTGAATTGTACGAGGCGCGACTCAATATCAAAGAGCATTGCATCGATTGCCTGTTATGCGTTTGGATCTGTCCGGTGGAAACGCTGGCCCCTATTCAAGAAGTGGAACAGTTGGCATGCGAGACAGCTACGACTGTATAGTTGTTGGAGGGGGCCCGGGTGGCGCCTGGGCTGCCAAATATGCTGCCGAGTCCGGAGCGAGTGTGCTCCTCTTGGAAAAGGATCGGGAAATCGGCGTGCCTGTCCGTTGCGCAGAAGCTGCAGGGGAGAATGGGCTAAAGCTGGTGGTGGAACCCGATCCCAGGTGGATAACCACCACAATCGAGAACGCTGTTTTGGTTTCTCCTCACGGCAGAGAGGTCGTGCTCGAAAGCGGAAAAGAGCGCGGTTACATGTTGGACAGAAAGATCTTTGACTATGACCTGGTGCAAATTGCCACGACTTATGGTGTCGAAGTCTTGACCAAAGCGTATGTTTACGATCTCATCAAGCCCAATGGCAGAGTGGAGGGCGTGCGGGTGCAGCATTTGGGAAGCAGATATGATATTCGAGCGCAGGTTGTGATCGGGGCCGACGGAGTTGAATCCCGAGTCGGACGTTGGGGCGGCCTGAGAACAAACATCAAAATGAAAGACATGGAAAGCTGCATCCAAATGACGCTTGCCAACCTCGAGGTCGACTCAAAGACCGTTTATTTTTACTTTGGTCGAGAAGTGGCTCCTGGCGGCTATCTTTGGGTTTTCCCGAAGAATGACCGCGTGGCCAATGTGGGCCTTGGAATCTCCGGAGAATATGCGCGATACAAATCAGCAAAAAGGTATTTGCAGGAATTTATCGACAAGCAGTTCCCGCATGCCGCGGTTCTCTACACGGTAGTCGGGGGTGTGCCTTGTGCTGCCACATTGAAGAAAATCGTTGCCGATGGTCTCATGCTTGTGGGAGATGCCGCTCATCAAGTCAATCCGATTTCGGGTGGAGGCATCGTCACGGCAATGATTGCCGGCCAGATGGCCGGCAAGGTCGCCGCGGACGCCATTAAAGAGAACGACGTTTCTGAAAAAAGACTTCAAGAATATGCCAACGAATGGCACCGGGTAGAAGGCAAAAATCACGAGCGCTTCTACAAAATAAAGAAGGCGATCTACAAATTGACCGACGAAGATTTGAACAGAACTGCCGATACCGTCTTGAGCCTGCCATCCGAAAAACGGACAATTATCAACATTTTCAAGGCAGCTTTGGTCAAAAATCCTTCTTTGATTTTTGATGTGATCAAAGTGTTTATGAAGAATTAACCAATAAATGACTTTTGTGAACCTCGGAGAGATACACTACATATCCAACCTTTTGAGTCTTTCAAGGATTTTTCTTCTAATACCATTGTATCTCTCACTGAAGTTGGAGACGACGGTCGGCAATTACTTAGCGTTTTTTGTTATGCTCTTGATAGCCGCAACGGATTTCTGGGACGGATATTTGGCGCGCAAACTGAATCAGAAATCGGATTTAGGAAGAATCCTGGACCCGATTGCTGACAAAGTGTGTGTGGCGGTTGCGGGATTTCTTCTCATTACATTGCGGGATCTGCCGGTTTGGTATTTTCTATTACTAATTGGCCGTGACCTTGCTATCTTGATCTTGGGACTGTTTGTGGTTTATAAGACAAAAGCCGTTGTTGAGTCCAACTGGATTGGCAAAGTTGCTGTAACGGGTGTGGCAGTTGTTTTAATTGCGTTTACGTTGGAGCTTGAGCCTGTAAAGCTGCCATTTCTTTGGATCAGTGTTGGACTGGTGGTTGCGTCATCGTTGAGTTATTTTTGGAAATTTTACAGAACGGTTTTTTCGAACAAAAAACAATTGGCGTGAATGGATGTCCTCCCTACTTGAAAAATTCAAAAAAGGTTTGACAAAAACCCGCGAAGGCTTGGTTGACGAAATCGTCAAGTTGGTAAAGAACAAATACATTATCAACGACGAGCTATTGGAGCAAATCGAAGAAATTCTCATTAGCGCAGATATCGGTGTGGAAACCGCCCTGGATATTGTCGAGCAACTAAAGCAGCAGGTCAACCGGGAAGGGTTTCAAGAACCTGAAGAACTTGTGGAGGTTCTGAAGAGTCAACTGCGGGCTCACCTTCAAGAAAGTGGAAATGGCAGAAGTTTCCGGGCAGAAGACTTTTTTAGTCCGACTGTGAAGCCATTTGTAATCATGGTTGTCGGGGTCAACGGCACGGGAAAAACCACAACCATCGCCAAATTAGCTAAGGTTTTTCACGATCGCGAGAAGAAAGTTTTGTTGGCTGCTGCAGATACATTTCGGGCGGCTGCCTCGGAACAATTGCAAGTCTGGGCCAAACGCGCGAACGTCGATCTTGTGCGCACGCAAACTGGAGGGGACGCCGCTGCAGTCGCATTTGATTCCCTCAAAGCTGCCCATGCGCGCAACGTAGACGTGGTCATCGTGGATACAGCCGGACGGTTGCACACCAAGGTCAATCTGATGGACGAATTAAAGAAAATCCAGCGTGTACTTGGGAAAGCCCAACCTGAGGCGCCACACGAAGTCCTCCTCGTTGTGGATGCATCCACCGGACAAAATGTATTGAGTCAAGCGGAACGATTCAAGTCCGCAGTGAATGTAACAGGTGTTGTGGTGACGAAATTAGACGGCACCGCCAAAGGGGGGATGGTTTTCACAATTCAAAAGCATTTGCAGCTTCCTGTACGTTTTATTGGTCTTGGCGAGGCCATGGATGATTTAAAGCCATTTGAACCGCAAACGTTTGTCGAGGCATTGTTTGAATGAAGATAAATCTCACAACCTTGGGCTGTCCAAAAAATCTAGTCGATTCTGAGATTCTTCTCGGCGGACTCAGGGGAAAAGGCATTGAAATGGTAGAGAATCCGAGGGAAGCCGACACGATCATTCTTAACACCTGTGGCTTCATTCAAGGGGCGAAGGAAGAATCCATCGAGGCGATTTTGGAGGCGGTTGAACTTAAAAGGGCGGGAAGGTGCCGGAACGTATTCGTCACGGGTTGCCTTTCGCAGCGTTATCAACGGGAACTCGCTCAAGAAATTCCGGAAGTCGATGGGTTTTACGGCAATCGGGATATGATTCGGATTTTGCGAGATCTGACTCAGAGATTGGACTTGAAACGTGAATTGCTCGGCGACCGACATCTGGCCACACCAAAGCACTACGCTTATTTGAAAATATCAGAGGGTTGTGAAAATCCGTGCACGTTTTGTTCGATCCCGGCCATTCGAGGAAATTTCAGGAGCCGGAGCATCGAAGCGTTGGTGGACGAAGCTGAAATACTGGCCTCCAAGGGCGTGCAAGAACTCATTCTCATTGCACAGGACAGTACCATCTACGGGCAGGACCTGCATGGCAAGAAGCAACTGGTTCCTTTGCTGGATGGATTGACGCAAATACGTGAATTCAAATGGATTCGACTGCTTTACACCTATCCCGCTCATTTTGATGATGAGTTGCTTGAATTCCTGTCAACCGCGGACAAAATTAACTATGTCGACTTGCCCATCCAGCACATCTCAGATCGCATCCTGAAATTGATGGCAAGAAAAGTGAAACGACAAGACATTGAGCGGATAGTCAAACGACTCAGAACGGACAACCCCAAAATGGCTATTCGTACGACGCTTATAGTAGGCTTTCCCGGAGAGACCGAAGAAGAATATCTCGAATTAAGCGATTTTTTGGAGCAAGTTCGATTCGAAAGAGTGGGCTTGTTCACATACTCCCACGAGGAGAACACTCCGGCCTATCATTTTCCGAATCAAATCCCGGAGGAAGTGAAGCACCTAAGATGGGCGGCACTGAATGACATTCTAAACCAAATTTCATTCGAAAGAAATCTTGGATTAATTGGTGCAACCGAGAATGTTTTAATAGATGGGTACGACGACGATTTGAGGAAGTCGGTTGGACGAACAGCCTGGGATTGTCCTGAAATTGACAATACTGTTTATTTAGATGAAAAATTAGAACCGGGCGAGTTTTATACAGTAAAAATAATAGGTTGTGCCGATTATGATCTTAGTGGATCTTTAAACTAAATCTCGAGTGACAATTTTATTGAGGGCTAACATGTGTTTCTTAAAATTTAGAAATAAAGGAATTTCTTTCATTCCATTCGTGCTTTTAGCTGTCGTGGGCTTGCCTCTGATGGCAAGGTTGGCACCAAGTTCTCCGGATAACATTGACTTTGGCGTAGAAGCAGTGAGCTTTGCCACACAGACGCCGGAAACAAGCCGTCTCGATCTCTACGTTAAGGTCGTCTATGACGAGTTGCAGTTCCTGAAATCGACAAGGGATGAGTTCCGTGCGACATATGAAGTGATGGTTGACATCTTCAACAGTGAAGGAGAAAAAGTTAAAAACAGAGAGTTTCAAGAGGAAGTCACCGTTTCGAACCTTGATGAGGCAAATTCAAGGGAGAGATTTAAGCTTACGAAACTGAGTTTCGGTTTGCCGCCTGATGAATACCGTGTAGCTGTGACGATGAAAGACTTAGAAACGCGACAGGAGGCCAAAAAGCAGCAATCAATTGTTTTGAGGGATTATTCAAAAGAGTCCAATTTTGTAAGTGATCTTTTGGTGGCTGATCGTATTTCCAAGAATGAAAGCGGTGAGCTTATGGTTCGTCCGAGAATATCCAAAACAATAGGGGAAGATACAAAATTATATATTTTTTTTGAGGTATACGATGTTTCTCCAGACGATAGTTTCAAGGTTCGCTATGAGGTTTCAAATTCCAGCGATGGCGCCTTGTGGACAAATGAATACTGGCGAGAAGGTGAAGGCAGAACCACTCAGAATTTCATTGTAATCCGGGGCGATTCCTTAATGCATGGTGACTATGTTGTTAGAGTGGTGGTAGAGCACGACAATGATGTTCAAGAGGTCAAGATGCCTTTGAAGTGGCATATTCCAGGTCTGCCGCTGGAATTTGCGGATTTGGACGAGGCTATCGAGGTTTTGAAATACATTGCTTCCGACGAAGAGTATAAAAGGTTGAAGAACTTAGACGAGGATGAAAAGTACCGAGAATATAAAAAATTTTGGAAAGAGCGGGACCCCACTCCAGGCACGGGCGAAAATGAATTGCGCTCCAAGTACTATCAACGAATCCTTTACGCAAACGAAAACTACGAAGGTCTTCAGAAAGAAGGTTGGAAAACGGACATGGGTTGGGTGTACGTGATGTTAGGGGAGCCGGATCAAATCGAGCGCGATCCCTACAGTGAAGGAATTCTGAGAGGTCGAAGCATTAAAGCCGTAGAGATATGGTTTTATTATAAATACAGCAAGCAATTGGTCTTCATTGATGAAAACGGCTTTGGGAAATTCCGCCTAGAAAATCTCGAGACCTTGTATGAAATGTTAAGATAACGATGGTGCCCAAATGAAAAACTTGTTTCAAATCGTTCTGGTAGCGGTTTGTGTCTTGCTCCGAGTCAACTCGCTTGATGCGTTTGTACAAAAACCCGATAACGACACCTACACTTTGCAGCCATTTGACCAGCCCTCGGATGTTCCTTATTTTGACGTGAAAATGGTGAACACGGCTTCTGAATTTGAGAATTTGAGTCGATTGAACATTCAACTGAAATTAGTAAACGATGAACTGCAGTTCATCACCACAAAAGACAAGGTATTTCGAGCAGATTACGAAGTTAAGGCCGTTTTTTTTAAAGAGGATGGAACGAGAGTCGATAGCGTACGCTGGACTGACTTTGCCATTGCTCCGAATTTTGACGCAACAAAATCCACACGGATCACCCAGTTTACAAGCAATTCGATTGATCTGCCTCCGGCAAAATATGGATTCCGAATCGGGCTTAAAGACATGGAGACACGCCGGGTCAGTTACCGAGAAGGTACTGCTAAGCTACGTGATTTTTCCGCCAGTGAGCTTGCCATCAGTGATATTTGGTTAATTGATTCCGCAGCCAAAACAGCTTCGATAGAGGAAGATTCATCCGTCCAAAAGCAGAAGCCAAGTCTAATTGCTTCTTTTGAAATCTATCATGCGAATTCAGATAGCGTGCGTCTAAGTTACGAAATACTTGATCAAAGGAACCAGGTCATCCAGAATGGTGCACAGAGACTGGCGAATCCCGACAACACGATTCGTCACCAAATCGCAATTTCAAAGGGGAGTCAAGTGAGTCAGCCGCAGCAAATGAAGTTGGTCATACAGGACAATGGAAGATCGCTCGAGGTTGATGAACCCTTGCAGTGGGGCGGTTCAAGAGAGCCGGTAAAGATTGCGGATCTCGAAGATGCCATTGAAAAACTAATCTACATTGCGAAGGACAAGGAACTGGATGAGTTGAAAGAGGCTGAGGGAGAAGAACAGCTAACCCTTTTCAAGGAGTTTTGGAAAAAGCGCGATCCAACACCCAATACAGAAGTGAATGAGTATTTGCAGGAATACTATTTACGTATCAACCGTGCCAACGAGCTCTTCAAAGATCAAAGCATGGATTCTGCCTGGCGGACTGACATGGGCAAGGTCTATGTCATGTTAGGCCCACCTGACGATATCCGACGAGCCGGTAATTATCGCAACCAATATGTCGATCCATTTTTCAGAAGATACTCCACAATCGTCTGGGATTATTTTCAACTGAACCGCCGGGTGATCTTCGAATACCGGGGCACAAACTACCGCCTTGCCAATCATCATGAAGTGTTTGATTTGCTGAACGGAGAAATGTACTTCTAATCTTGCTGAGAAAGCCTCCAAAACTCAACAAGGGCGATACAATTGGCATTGTTGGCCCGGCGAGTCCCATGATGAAAGAGCGCCTGGAAAAGGGCGTGAACTATCTCCTACAAAACGGTTTCCAAATCAAACTCGGTGAATCCGTGCGTAAAGAATGTGGCTACCTCGCAGGAAAAGATGATGAGCGGGCTGCCGACGTCAATGATATGTTTTCCGATCCGGACGTGGCCGCGATTTTCTGCACTCGCGGTGGGTATGGAACACCGAGAATCCTCGATAAGATAGATTATCCGCAGATTAAACGCACTCCCAAAATCCTGGTTGGCTACAGCGATATCACCGCCTTGCAGTTGGCAATACTCAAGAAAGCCAATGTGGTCACGTTCTCAGGTCCAATGGTGGCGGTTGAAATGGGAAAAGGGATCAAGCCTTTTACAGAGACTCGTTTTTGGAAACTGCTCACTGACTCAAACGAACAAGTCAAATTCACCGGGATCAACGGCAATCTGCGGTGCTTGAAAAAAGGCAGGGCTGGAGGCCGGCTGCTGGGAGGCTGCCTTTCGCTTATTTGTTCTCTACTGGGCACCGATTTTTTGCCTGATTTTCGTAATGCGATTTTGTTCATCGAGGATGTGGGTGAGGAGCCTTACAAGATTGACCGAAAACTTACCCAACTAAAACTATCGGGGATTCTTCACCGAATTGGCGGCCTGGTAATTGGCAGGTTTGAAGATTGTGTACCCCCATCAGATTCTCCCAGCTTAACCATTGACGAGATTTTGCATGATCTTACATCCGACCTGGATATTCCGGTGGTGATGGATTTACCCTACGGACACATCGATATCAAGTACACGCTTCCGGTTGGTGTGCAAGCGTTCCTGGATGCTGATCAAGGAAGCTTGGAAATTTTAGAGTCGCCCGTGATCTAAAGTCCGATGTTAAACTGTCCCATTATCGGAATGGCTGTCAAACCCGCGATCACAGATATTTCCTGTTTTTTTTTTGAATGAATAAAGGGATGCGTTTCTACAACAGATACATTTTTAATTTAAACCCGCTCTCTTTTTTCTTTTAAAGTCAACTCACTTTTATTATATTGTATTAATGATTCGAGTAGCTGTTTTTGCCTCTGGTGGCGGTTCAAACCTGAATGCGTTGCTGGAGGCCGTCCAGTCCGGTAGACTCGATGCAAGCATTGTGCTTGTTATCAGCAATAAAGCTGAAGCCGGTGCTTTGCAAATCGCACGGGAATACGGAGTTCCTGCCGTGCATATTTCTCAAAAGTCGTTGCCATCTGACGATGAGTTTAATAAAGCCATATTGACTGCGCTGAAAGAGCATGGAGTTGACATGATCGCCCTGGCGGGTTACTTAAAAAAAATAGATTCCTGTATTATTCGTGAATACAAGAATCGTATACTGAATATTCATCCGGCGTTGCTGCCTTCTTTTGGTGGCAAAGGTATGTATGGATTGAAAGTGCACCAGGCTGTCTTAGATTATGGTTGCAAAGTAGCCGGTGTTACTGTACATTTGGTTGATGAGGAGTACGATACAGGTCCGCCGATTTTACAGAGATGTGTGCCGGTAGAACCGGATGATACACCGGAGACCTTAGCCGCAAGGGTCTTGGAACAGGAACACAAGATTTACGCGGAAGCCCTGCAGCTTTTCGCGGAGAACCGGGTCAAAATCCAGGGACGCAAAGTTTCCATCAAATAACAAGCGAAAGAGTGCATGAGCATGAGGAGGAGAACGTGATATGCCCAAGATTACAAGGGCACTCATCAGCGTTTTTGACAAGAGCGGTATTGTAGATCTTGCAAAAGCTTTAAAAAAGTTTAATGTTGAAATTGTCTCAACGGGGGGAACCGCAAGCCATCTAAAAGAACATGGCATCAGGACGCACTCAATTAGCGACGTTACTGAGTTTCCGGAAATCATGCAGGGACGAGTGAAAACCCTGCACCCGAAGCTTTTCGGTGGGTTGCTGGCCTTACGAGAGAATGCCTCGCACATTGAAGAAATTGAAAAACATGGGATTGACTTAATAGAGCTTGTTGTCGTAAATCTCTATCCTTTTGAGGAAGCGATTACAAAGAAAAATGCAACATATCTTGATGCCCTGGAAAATATTGACATCGGCGGCCCTGCGCTTATACGCGCCTCAGCAAAAAACCATCCAGATGTTGCGGTCGTCACTTCGCCCAAACAGTACGCAACAATCATCTCTGAGCTAAATGCCAGACTTGGTGAACTCTCCGGGGAAACGTCCAAAAAACTCGCCGCAGAGGCCTTTCAACTCACGGCACGATACGATACACTGATCGCTGGGTATTTATCAAGCGACTTAGATCGGGGAGCTGTTTTCCCGGACCGATTGAATTTTCAAATCCAGAAAGTACAGGATCTTAGGTACGGTGAGAATCCCCACCAAAAGGCTGCCCTCTATCGGAATTTGAACAAGCAAACCTCCGGCTTATTGCAGGCAAAACAGCTTCATGGAAAGGAGCTTTCTTTCAACAACATGCTGGACCTGAATGCTGCATTGGGGATTCTTCAGGAATTTCGAGATCCGTGTGCCGTTCTCATCAAGCACACAAATCCCTGCGGAGCGGCCGTGCACACGAGTCTCCGAGACGCATATCTCAATGCGAGAGCTACCGATCCCGTATCTGCCTTTGGGAGTATCGTTGGCTTGAACAAAAACGTAGATTCCGAAACCGCAAGCGCTATTTCTGAGACGTTTGTGGAGGCAGTTCTTGCGCCCGGTTTCGAGCCGGAGAGCTTACAAATTCTTCAATCCAAGAAGAACCTGCGTCTAATCGAGACCGGTGAAGTGAGCAAGAAGAATTCAGTGGAGTTTGATATCAAACAGTTGCAGGGTGCCTTGATTCTTCAAGAGTTTGACGATCTCGGGTTGAATGAAATCGAGTTGAAAGTGGTGACACGACGGCAACCAAGCAAGGATGAATGGCATGCCATGAAATTTGCCTGGCGGGTGGTGAAGTCGGTGAAATCGAACGCGATTGTGTTCACCACAAAGGACAGAACGATTGGCATCGGGGCCGGACAGATGTCTCGCGTCGATTCAGTGAAATTCGCCATTTCAAAGGCTCGCCAATCTGGCCGTAAACTTGCTGGCACGGCAGTTGCATCGGATGCATTCTTCCCGTTCCGCGACGGGGTAGACGCGGCGGCAGCGGCGGGTGCAACTGCCGTCATTCAACCCGGAGGGTCAATTCGTGACGATAAAGTTATTGAAGCGGCGAATGAGCACAATTTGACGATGGTCTTTACAGGTGCCCGGCATTTTCGCCATTAATTTATTTATTCATTAGGAGCAAAGAAAGAATTGATGAACCATTCAAATTCGCAGCCTTTTTGGAACAAGTTCTTTGCGAACGACATTGCCATCGATCTTGGGACGGCAAACACCCTGGTTTATGTCAAAGGTCGGGGGATTTTGATCAATGAGCCTTCAATTGTGGCAATTAGAAAGAGTGATCAGCAAATTCTCGCTTACGGCAACGATGCCAAAACCATGATGGGGCGTACGCCCGGAGATTTGGTGACGGTGAGGCCGTTAAAGGATGGTGTGATTGCCGATTTTGATTTGGCGGAGAAAATGATTCGTCACTTCATTAAAAAGGTACAAACCAATCGATTTATTCGTCCTCGCATAGCGGTTTGCATTCCTTCGGGAATAACCGAGGTTGAAAGACGTGCGGTTCGTGATTCAGCAGAACATGCCGGCGGTCGTGAAATATATCTTATACAAGAACCCATGGCCGCAGCCATCGGTGTCAATCTGCCGATTGATGAACCGGTCGGGAGCATGGTCATTGATGTCGGTGGCGGAACGACCGAGATCGCGGTTATTTCGCTATCGGGCATCGTCACCGATATTTCCATTCGAATTGGGGGTGACGAAATGAATGAGGCCATCATTCAGTATTTTAAGAAAGCCTACAATCTTTTGATTGGTGACAACACAGCCGAAGCCATTAAGATTACTATGGGTTCGGCCGAGCCTTACAAATCTGATGAAGTCAAAATGGTCAAGGGCCGCAACCTCGTGGACGGGATTCCCAAAACCGTTAAGGTCAGCTCCAGAGAAATCCAGGAGGCCCTGGCCGAATCTGTTGGTTACATCGTGGACGCGGTTAAACTTTGCCTGGAAAGAACACCGCCAGAACTCGCCTCAGATATTCTCGATCGAGGCATTGTTTTGACGGGCGGCGGTGCAATGTTGAAGGGTTTGGATGAACGGTTACGACTGGCAACGAAATTGCCAATCATTATGGCCGATGACCCCCTGACCTGCGTGGTCTTGGGCACCGGAAGGATATTTGACGATATTAGCAATTACCAAAAACTGTTAAGTAACACCAAGAGATATTGAGATGCGAAGATTCAGCGAGTGGTTTGTAAACCGGAAAGAGAATCTGACATTTTTGGCTGCCATCATTTTTTCCATTGCATTAATCTTCTCCAACGAAAGTTTCCAAATTCAGACTGTCAAGGTCTGGACGCTTGACGGATTTGGATTCGTGCTGGGAAGAATTGCCGCGGTGAACCGATTTGCGTCAGTCTATGAACAAAATCAAAGGCTTCGGCTAAGCAACGCCAAGCTTATGCTCGAAAACAGTAAATTAAACGAAGCGTTGTTGGAAAATCAGAGGTTGCGCAATCTTTTGGAATTCAAGTCTGAAAGTGCATTAAACTTGGTCCCGGCCAAAGTGGTTGGCAGGGGTCAAAATGGTTTCATAAATTCAATCATTTTAGATGCCGGAAAGGCCAACGATCTTACTAAGAATCTGCCCGTCGTCACGGCACAGGGTGTAGTGGGCAAACTCTTTAATGTTGCGTCGCATCATTCAACGGCCCAATTGCTTCTGGACCGGAATTTCAGAGTCAGCGCTACGATTCAACGCAGCAGAGTGAGGGGGATCATAAAGTGGTTCGAAGGCAATCGAGTCACCCTTGCTGAAGTCCCGAAACGTTCCGACGTTAAAGTTGGCGATATGGTCGTAACATCGGGTTTCAGTGCTTTATTTCCTTCAGGGCTTGAGATCGGTCGGGTAGTGAAGGTGACAGAAGCTAAACAGGATATGTTTATGAACATTCTCGTGCAACCGGCGGTCGATTTTTCAAGATTGGAAGAGGTGTTCGTAGTCAAGACACAACCATCCCAAGCCTCTTGATTGATGTCCATCTCCTCTCATGTGATACTGGTGATTTTAGCTGTTGTGCTCCAAAAGACCTTTGCCCCTTTGTTCTCCATCAAGAGTATCACGCCGGATCTTGTTTTGATTGGGGTAATGGCTATTTCTCTTCAGCATGGCAGAGTGTGGGGAGTTTTGATTGGATTTTCCGCTGGCCTTTTGTTTGACATTCTTGGTACGGAGTTTGTAGGACTCTCCTCCTTATCCAAGTCGGTTGCGGCCTATTTAGCAGGATTTTTTGGAGCTGAGCGCCTGGAGAGACGATCTGGAGGCATCATCGGATTTCTGTTTTTGGTATTGTTTGCACATGATTGCATGTATTACAGCATTCTTTCAATTGGAACGCCAGCCGGTTTTTGGAGTACGCTTTTTAAACAAGCTCTACCGACCGCCATTTACACGCTTGTCTTTATGATAATGATTGACTTGGTTTGGCCAAAGGCGCTTTGGAGAAAATGAACGAACGACTCTCGAACATCAAATTATTCTACAGAATTCTCACGATATCCATTTTTGTGATTCTTGCAATAAGGTTTGCACAATTGCAGCTTTTTAACTGGGATCAATATTTCAGGGAATCTGAAAAAAATCGCATACGTGAAGTCATACTTGAGTCTCCACGAGGGATGGTTTACGACCGAAATGGGGAGATCCTGATCGATAACCGTCCGGCGTACTCGGTGTCGGTTGTGCCCTATGAGTTTTTGCAAGCGGATAGCTCGGTTACGCTTCTATCGTCAATCCTGGATCAATCCCCTAACGCCATAAAGTCCAAAATTAACAAAGAAGCGAGTCGTTTTAGGCCGGTCAAAATCAAACGACAAATTAGTTTTGCCACACTCAGTCATATTGAAGAATTTAGATTGGACCTACCGGGAGTGTTTTACAGCATCGAGTCAAAAAGATTTTACCCGGCCGGGATTAGAGCACCACATCTATTCGGTTATTTGGGCGAGATAGATTCCAAAGAGCTTAAGTACCGAAAAGACTCGGGTTACAGAATGGGCGACTTAATCGGCAAAAAGGGTTTAGAATTACAATACGAAAAGTATTTGCGAGGTGAGCCGGGCGTCAAGTATGTCGAAGTCGATGCATTGGGCCGAGAGATTCGTGTTCTGGAGGAGTTGTCTACGGAATCGCCCACACCCGGGGAAAACCTTTATTTGACATTGGATGCGAATTTACAGAGACATTTGGAAGGGGCCATGGATGGGAAAAGAGGTGCAGCGGTGGTCCTGGATCCACGGAATGGTGAAATCTTAGCCATGGTCAGCAAACCCGACTATGACCCGAAGACGTTTTCAAAACCGATCACCACCAAACTCTGGAAAAAGCTGGTAAATAATGAAGGAAAACCTTTGTACAATCGAGCCTGTCAGAGCGTTTATCCCCCGGGTTCAACGTTCAAGTTAGTCCTGGCTGCGGCGGGCGTGGAAACAGGGTTGATCAATCCTCAGGAAAAGATTTTATGTAGGGGAGCATACCGGCTTGGCAGGCGTCTTTTCCGTTGCTGGAAAGAAGGTGGCCATGGTGACGTAAATTTAACCGAAGCAATCGAGCAATCGTGCAATGTGTATTTTTTCACAAGAAGTCTGGAGGTTGGCCTGGAGAACTGGTGCGAATTTGCTAAACTCTTCCGATTTGGGAAGTTGACCGGTCTTGATTTGCCCAACGAAAGCACAGGTACCGTCCCGGACAGCCATTATCTCGACAGGAAATTTGGCAAAAAAGGTTGGACGAGGGGTTTGATTTTGAACCTGTCCGTTGGGCAAGGAGATCTGCTGGCCACACCGCTGCAAATGGCTTATCTCGCTATGATCCTTGGCAATGAGGGTTTGGGATTTCGTCCGCATCTTTTGAAAAAACATGTCGATCCCACTACCGGAGTGGAAGTTGTCCAAGAAGTAAAGTCACGTCGTGTTCAGGGTATTTCAAGCAAGACGTTTCGACTTGTCAAGCTCGGAATGTACATGGTAGTGAACGGGCAACGGGGAACCGGAAGAGCTGCCTGGATACCGAAAGTCAAGGTGTGTGGCAAGACTGGAACAGCTCAAAATCCACACGGTGAAGATCATGCCTGGTTTATTGGATTTGCTCCGCAGGAGAATCCTGAAATTGCCTTCTGTATCATGGTCGAAAATGCAGGTTCAGGTGGTGCTATTGCAGCACCCATCGCAAGAGGCATGCTGTCTAAGTATTTCGACAAGCGACAAAAGTTTGCTTTAAAGTAGACCTGATGAGAATAAGGAATGTTTTACGAAAATAATTTGATGCGACATTTAGACAAAGGGATTTTGCTATCCGTATTTGTGATCACGGTTTGCGGTTTGTTTGCGATTTATAGCGCGACTCATGGTTCCGAGGCCCAAATCGGTCATGTCACGTTTAAGAAACAGCTAATTTGGACGGCCATCGGCATAGTCGCACTCGCAGCGACAATCATGACGCCGATTCGATTTTTTCATAAATACGCTTTTGGCATTTATGGTTTCAGCATGGTACTGCTAATTCTCGTCCTTCTCGTTGGTACCGGCAGTGGCGCCAAGCGTTGGATTTCCTTTGGATCCGTTTGGATTCAGCCAGCAGAGTTCGCAAAGATTGGTACGGTGCTCGCCCTGGCAAAATATTTGAGCCACGATAATCGTAATCTGGAGGATGCTCGAGAGATCATTGTGGCTTTTGGCCTGGTCCTGCTTCCCGTGGTATTGATAATTCGTCAGCCAGATCTGGGTTCGGGCTTGGTGTTCTGGGCGCTGGTCTTGCCCGTCTTGCACTGGGGTGGTTTGTCTCCGATTATCATGTTCATTTTGGTTGCTCCGTTAGTCAGTTTGATATGCGCGTTCAATTACTACTCATTTCTTATCGCAATGATAGTCATCAGTCTGGTGTTAATTCTTTCGCGCCGTGGAATGGTGTTCTTCCTAACCAATGTCATTCTGAATATTGGTGTCGGGATTGCGACTCCGTTTATGTGGAATTTGTTGAAGCAATATCAAAAGAAGAGAATTCTGACCTTTTTGGGGTTAAACACCGATCCTCAGGGATTGGGCTATCAGGTGATCCAGTCGAAGGTTGCCATCGGCTCCGGCGGTTTTCTGGGAAAAGGTTTTCTACAGGGGACTCAAACGCATCTCCGCTTTTTGCCGGAACAACACACAGACTTCATATTCTGTGTGATTGGGGAAGAGTTTGGATTTATCGGCGTCATGGTAATTTTAGCCCTGTTTCTTTATCTCATTTTGAAATCTCTGAATATTGCGGTTAGCGTTAAGAGCAAATTTTTGAGTTTGCTGGTCTTCGGAGGACTCCTGATCTTGTTATTTCAAATAACTGTCAATATCGGGATGACGGTGAAGATTATGCCAGTAACTGGCTTACCGTTGCCGTTTTTAAGCTACGGGGGATCGTCACTCCTGTCAAGTCTCATTATTAGCGGCCTGATCTTAAATGCATCAAGACGACGGTTTGAATACATTTAACTCGATATCATTAAAAAGATATCATTAAAAGTCTTGACTTTTAAATTACAGTTTAATATTTTTATAATGGTATAATTATACATTTTTCATGAGGATATATCATGAAGCTACACTTTCTACTGACAGGGGTCTTAGCTGCACTATGCACCTTCGCCAATGTGAATTTGGCCTTTTCAGGAGATTGGATCTATGGCATAGGATTTACCGCTGGTGTGGGGCGTTTGGAAGGCGACTTGAGAGATCCTCAAATAAGCCCTTTAATTTCAGGGCATTTGCGTGTCCAACCCATTCCTTATCTATCATTCAGCGGTGAGTTGGGCTTCTCTCCATTGGATAGTGAGAATCATCAGAACCCCGCATTTACAGATTTCAAAACAACAATTGTACCATTTGAATTGAGTGCGATTTTTAATTTTTTGCCTTTTAAAAAAGTAAATCCCTTTGTATTTGCAGGTGGAGGCGGCGTCTATTGGGAGGCCACGAATAACGGTACGACCCTTGAAGATGGTGTAGATTCGTTTCTCAAAACTGGCGGCGGATTGGAATTCCGTTTGGCACCCACCATCGGTGTCAGTATGGGAGCCACATACCGTTTTTCTCTTACGGATGCATTCGATCAACTCAGGCAAGGAGATGAAAATGATCAGGTTGTGGATGTTTATGCGGGGCTGACATACTATTTTAACAA
>JAABYK010000574.1:28879-32567 GCA_011775825.1 Candidatus Zhuqueibacterota bacterium
GACGGAATTCCTGAAAAAAATCCGAGTCCCGCAGCGATTGGCTCAATAGAGGCTCCGCTAAATGACGGCAATGAACTCTCGTCTCCAGTGGTGATTCACAATCTGATTACGAGGGCTGAATCCGGAAGTGCGCTTGATATTGAGGCTAGTGTTTATTCCCAGATTGACTTGAGAGTGGTGGCCATTATCTATCGACCGCGCGGAACTCCGAACTGGAATGTTGTTCGAATGCGAGAGCTGGGCCTTAATACCTTTGAAGGTGAGATACCTGGTTATGCTGTTACAACTCAGGGGCTGGAATACTGTGTGGTCGCCGTAGATGAAACTTTGAGTGGCATAGGGTACTCCGGTTTGCCTGGCAAACCCATTCAGGTAAGAGTATCGCCCAGTGGCAAGCCATGGCGCATTGTCGGGGGGGCAATCGGGGCTGCAACGGTTGGTACGGCATCCTATCTCATCCTGAGAACACAAGATTAATAATGTTTGGGGAGTTTTTACAGGAGGTAAGTATGGTTACTGTATCCGTGAGACGGGAGTCAAAAATGGGTTTGTTTCTAACAAGCCTAGTGTTTTTGTTTGCGTTGTATCTCGGCTGTGGTGCTTCGCGACAGACTTCAACGTATGAAGGGGAAGAGGTTGATCTTGATGAGCTTTTGGGTGAAGAGGAAGCGGCTGCACAAGGCCGTGATTCAGAGGAGGCTGAAGTCCTGAGATTGCTGGGAATCACGCCTGCCGAGAGCGAGGGGCAGCAAAGTGATTTTGAGACAGTTAGTCAGGATCAAGATGACAGCACTCTGGAGAAAGAGGTCGACCAATTGCAAGACGAACTCACCGAAAAGGATCGAGAGATTTCTCAACTCAGAGCGGAGTTGACACAGAAGGAATCGAAGATTAGTGAATTGGAGAATCGCAGCAGAACGGCTTCAAGACCTCGTGCACCCATGAGAACATCCAGTGCATCCAATGGGCCTTCGCCAGAATTTAGATCGAACTATCAAAATGCATTGAATCAGTTCAGGTCGAGGAACTATCAAGGTGCGTTAACGCTCTTCAGAGATCTACTGCAGTCTGATTCAAACAACAGCCTGTCAGATAATTGTCAGTACTGGATTGGCGAATGCTACTATGGTATGGGAAACTTCAACCAGGCCATTGCCGAATTTGAGAAAGTATTTTCGTTTCCAAATTCAAACAAAACAGACGATGCCCAACTCATGCTCGGTGTTTGCTATTTAAAATTAGGAGATAAGCAACAAGCTCGTGCTGAACTTGATCGGCTACTGTCAACTTATCCTGAAAGCGAGTATATTCCGGTGGCACAACGTTACTTGGCGAGATTATAAGGTTGTGTTTGATTCTGGTACCAACAATTGAGATTGAACTATAGGGCGGATGAGTGTCCGCCCTTTTCATTGTTACGGTGTTTTATGTGTAGGATGGAACGAATCTTGCTTTTTTCAAAAATCAGAAATCCGTTTTGCTTGACTTTGTTTTAGAAAATTGTATATTTTTTAAAATTTGTTTTAAGTGTTTCTCTGGTTCTATGGCCTCAAGACGTATATATGTCTGAACTACGCAAGGATCCGATTGTAGGCCGTTGGGTGATCATTTCGACAGAGCGAGGAAAGAGGCCTTCAGATTGGGCGACTGAACCTAAGATAAAAGGAGGAGGGTTCTGTCCTTTTTGCCCAGGCAACGAAGATAAAACCCCACCCGAAATCATGGCAATTCGTCCCACCAGTGAGCAGAAAGATGTACCTGGATGGGAAATTCGCGTTGTGCCGAATAAGTTTCCAGCGCTTCAGATTGAAGGAGTGCTTTATCGAAAAGGCGACGGGAATTATGACATGATTAATGGGGTTGGAGCCCACGAGGTTGTGATTGAGACATCGAATCACGTCCTCGATCTGAGCGACCTCAGCGAAGAACACATTCATAAAGTGCTGTTAATATTTCGCAATAGAACACTGGATCTCACAAATGATGAGCGATTCAAATATATTTTGATTTTTAAGAATCATGGTGTGGCCGCCGGTGCTTCCTTAGAACACACTCATTCTCAACTGATCGCAACACCCATCATTCCAAAGAGGGTTACTGAGGAATTAGAGGGAAGCAAGCGATTTTACAATTACAAAGAACGATGCATCTACTGTGATATTGTTCTTCAGGAACTGAAGGCTCGAAGTCGTTTGGTGGCCTCGAATGATTCGTATATTACAATTGAACCTTTTGCTCCTCGTTTTCCATTTGAAACATGGATCATACCGCGGGAACATTATTCGCATTATGAGCGAATGCCAAATGAGAAATATCTCGAACTGGCGAGAATGTTGAAAGACATATTGAATCGAATTAACAACTTGTTGGGGTATCCGCCATACAATTTTATTATTCACACCTCTCCTATCCAAGAGCCTAATTTACTCGAATACCACTGGCATATTGAAATCATTCCCAAATTAACTAAGATCGCAGGATTCGAGTGGGGAACCGGATTTTATATAAATCCAACACCTCCCGAGGCTGCAACAAATGAACTAAAGAATGTTTAGGGTTGTGAATTAAAGAGCGTTAAGCAAATGAAAAAAAGGTTGAACATATTTTTTGTATCCGCTGAAGTATTTCCGTTTACCCAGACAGGGGGGCTGGCAGAGGTTTCGGGGGCACTTCCTAAGTATTTGAAAGACCTGGGTCATGACGTCCGAGTGATGATGCCGAATTATAAATTGGTCAACGAAAGGAAGTACGTCCTGAGAGATGTCATCCGCTTGCAAGGTTTGGAGATCAAGGTTGGGGATAAAGTTTACAATGCCAATACTAAATCAGCCTTTATACCAGACTCGAAAGTTCAAATCTACTTTTTGGACAATAAGCACTTTTTTAATCGAGATGGGCTGTACTTCGATAGTCAAACGGGTCGTGAATTTAGGGACAACGCTGAACGGTATATATTTTTCTCCAAAGGGTGTTTGGAAACTTTAAAGTTGCTCCACTGGCAGCCCGATATAATTCACTGTAATGACTGGCATACCGCCATGGTTCCGACCCTGTTGAAAAGCGTTTACCGGGATGATGAATTCTTCAAACATACGAAAACATTATTGTCTGTGCATAACTTTGCTAAACAGGGAGCATTTGAGGCATCCGCCCTCACCGAGGCTGGAGTACCGGAGTCGCTCTTAAATGGCAATAACGCCGGAAGTCATTTCAGTTTTCTTGGAGCTGGATTAGAATATGCAGATTTACTTAGTACCTTCAGCAAATCCTATGCAGAGAGAGTGCGGAATAAATCAGACGAAAGCGGTGGACTTCAGCCTATCTTAAAAAAACGAAAAGAGGATATTTATGGAATTGCCAACGGAATTGATGAGGTGATATGGAATCCAGAGACGGACAATTTGATACCCTTCAATTATTCAAGACGAGATTTGGCAGGGAAATACAAGAACAAAGAACATTTAATCGATCAATTTGGACTTGAATACAAAGAGGAGATCCCGGTAATAAGCGTTGTGACTGACTTGGCAGAAGACCAAGGGGGTGATTTAGTCGTATCTGCATTAGACAGTCTAATGAAAATGGATGTACGCCTGATTATCTCAGGAAGAGGCGATGGTAAGCTACAAAAAGAGTTGCAAAGTTTTCGGAAGAAATATCCTCAACAATTGGGGGTTAATTTCGAGCT
>JAABYK010000574.1:32572-36001 GCA_011775825.1 Candidatus Zhuqueibacterota bacterium
TTTGTCAATCGTATAGCCTAAATCAATTATATAATTTGGCCTACGGGACCATTCCAGTCGTTGCCGATACCGATGGACTTGCTGATTTTGTTGAGGAATTTGATCCTGCATCTACTTCTGGAACGGGTTTCATTTTCACAAAATTTGAAACCGAAGAGCTTCTAAATGCTGTTAAGCGTGCGGTGACGGCGTATCAAGATAAAACCGTCTGGACGAAACTTGTTCAAAATGCAATGAAAAAGAAATTTTCTTGGAAATACGTGGTGCCAAAATATGTAAGACTATACCAGAAACTTGCCCAGACGAAAAATAGCAGAAGATAACAAACAAGCAGTACTCATTCTTAGAAACGCTTCGAAACGAATGGTGACTCTCGTTTCGTAGGCGTTTTCTTTTTTGGGGCCATAAGAGTCTTGTTTCAGAGAGGAACAATGTTTCGTGCTAACACACGTCAAATGTGCGATTCTGATGCGATTTGCAGAACGAACCCCCTTGGATTATAAAAATATTGGACATAGGTTTGCTTATTTTTCGAATTATAAAGACTAATAATTGGCATAGAATTTGTTGATCTGCATCGAACTAAGATTGATCCATTCTGTTAGGTGATTCCTGCATGGAAGGTATCGAGATTTCATTAGGGCAAGTTGGGGCTCGTCGTGATATTTCCATGCTAACCGTTAAGGGGTACGTCGATACCATGACGTGCTCCTTACTACTTAACAGAATTACAGAATTGCTCAATGGGGGAGTCTTTCACATCATCGTGGATATGGCTCAAGTGAGCTACGTAAGCAGTGCTGGGTGGGGAGTATTTGTTGGAGAAATCAAAAGCATTCGGGAAAAGGGCGGAGATCTGAAAATTGTACAGATGACACCCGAGGTATATGATGTTTTCGAAATGCTTGAATTCAACAAGATACTTTCATATTATGAATCCATTGAGGAAGCCATAAATGATTCCGACCTTTCTATCGGCTTAGACATAACGAAGAGTGTCACAAGAAGTTATCGCCCTGAGGCTCCGGATGTAGCGAAAACTGCCCCAAGTGTTGCCCAAAGGCCGGTTCAAAAATCAGAAGCTCGTGATAGTGGCCAATTTTCTTTTAACAAGTCCAAAGTTGATAAAAAAATTCTCCCGCTGACTGAGAAAATCAAGTTAGCTATAATCGAGGATCCCAGAAGGGGCGTATTCAAACTCAAAAAGGAATTGAAAAAAGAAAGATTTGGATATACCAAGGTTAGTGCACTTAGAATTTATAGAACTCTTAGAAAACTTAGTCTTGAGGATAAGGATAAAAGATATCGCTTTTATAGATCAAGATAATAAATGGGAGAATTTTGCAATTTACAAGTTGGACGGAATTTTTTCACAAAAACGAGAGAAAGGGTCATGAATTTGCTTATCAATCATGGACGGTTGAGATCTGTCTGCAAGACGCTTCTTTTGACATCGGCTTTTGTTCTTTTGCAACTTCAGTCACATGACGCCGCCGCCCAATGGTCATCGCGATCGTTTCAAAAAGGAGACGCACTTCGCTTGACTGTTTGGCAGCCCTGGCGGATAACTGACGGGAAAAATCAAACCCTCGATTTGAATGGTGAATATCCCATCGACAGTAGAGGCAACGTATTCCTTCCTTTGATTGGAGAAATTAAAGTAGTGGGTCATAATCCGAAAACTCTATCCGAACATCTGAAAGAGAAATTTAGTCCCTACCTGCAGGATCCCGTTATCATTGTTGAACCACTCATTCGGGTTACAATGCTGGGCTCATTTAAGCGCCCCGGAACGTATTTGATAGAACCCGATGCTTCTTTTTGGCAGCTTGTGGACAAAGCAGGTGGTCCAAGGGATAACAGCAATTTGAAGAAAATGTGGGTAGAAAGAGGAGGGAAAGTTATCAAGAAAGACATCCTGAGTGGGTTTGAGAGGGCCTATTCTTTGCAAGAAATGGGCATCTATTCAGGAGATCAAGTTTTTATTCCAGACAGGAAAAGATTTCGAATTAGAGATGCTCTTGAAATTCTGCGGTTTGGCGTGACACTAATTAACATCTACTTCTTAGTCGATAGAATTGGTAAATCTTAAACGAGATTGTAGTATGCAAGAAGTTTTAGGTAGGAACACGGAATCGTACGTCATCGAAGATAACGAGATATTGGAAGATGAGAAGCTCGATTTAAGACGATATTACCAGGCATTGATTAAACGTTGGTGGTTGGTTGCACTCATTGCCTTGACTGTAAGTGTGCCCTGGGCGTTGTATTTGAAAAGTCAGCCTCCTGTGTATGAAGCTGAAGCGATTCTTCGTTTTAGCAGTTCAGGAGAGGATGAGAGTGTCATGCAGAGGAGAAAAACCGAGCTCAAAAGCCGATCTTTCGCAGAGAGGGTTGTGGCTCAACTCGGACTTTCTATGAGCTTCGAGCTTGAGCCAGATCAACTGATAAAGAGAAATCAGGTGTTTGAAGATTTTTCGACGACCAAGAATCCTGTGAACGCTGATTATCTCCTGAAACTACGACAAAATCAGACCTATGAGCTGTACCTTCGTTCCGACGAGAATTCAGAACAACTCCATTTATTGCAAAAGGGGTTGATTGCGGATGCGGTTAAGGAACCAGTAGTCANNTCCCTTTCAAAATACGTACATTCCGCAAAGCCGTCAAATCTTTTCAAAATCGAATACAAGTGAACACCGATCGCTCTGGTACATTGATGTCCATTGCACTTACCGATACGGATCCAAATTTGGTTGCAGAGATGACCAACCGCTTGGCTGAGATATTTATTGAACATACGACCCGATTGAAGAATGAAGGTATAACCAGCAAACGCCAGATACTTGAAAATCAGTTGAAGATCGCTGAACAGCAACTAGCCGAGTCAGACAGAGCTTTGAAACAATACAAGGAAAGATACTCTACGTATCTGGATCCAAATGCCCAGAGTCAAACCAATGAGCTTGCTTCCTTACAAAATCAACACCGCAGATTAACAGACGTGATCAGTACATTGAATGATCTTTTGGCGAAAAAGGATGAGGAAGAAAGCGTTGCGACAAATGGGGGCAGTGAAGATTTCGAGGAGTCGAGTACACGATTTGTTATGATTCAAGTTGCAAATCTTGCGGTTTTCGATAACGATGCTACTATGCTCGTATATCGTCAACAGTTGAAGGATTTGGAAAACACGTGGAACAATATTGCTACCAGATACACCCCGGAGAATCCAAAGGCAAAAGAGACGTTGGCCGAAATTAAACAACTACATAAAAAAATTGAAAGCAGAGCACAAGCCAAGATCGTTGAACTCAAAAACGAGTTGGCGACAGTAACTCAGGAAAGTAAATCTTTGGACGGCGAACTGAAGCAGTTGCCGACACAGGAACTTCAACTAAGCGAATTAACCCGAAACAATAAGGTTCT
>JAABYK010000574.1:36018-42933 GCA_011775825.1 Candidatus Zhuqueibacterota bacterium
CAGGTGAGATCAAAGGATGTCGAGATACTCGACACCGCGATGGTTCCGGACTTTCCAAACAATAGAGACAAAAAGAAAAATGCCGTTTTCGGCGGTGTGGTTGGTTTGATGTTGGGTGTTTGCACTGTAATTGGCATTGAATTTTTTGATAAGAGCTTGAAGACCGTGGACGACGTGAAGCGGAGTTTACGGGTAAATGTTTTGGGAACCATCCCCCAAATTGATTTCAGTGATGTTTATGATTTTCAGGATTCTGAAAAAATAAAACAAATCGACCAGCAGTTGGTGACTCACGATTATTCACCAACTCCAGTGGGCGAGGCATATCGGTCTCTTCGTACGAATTTAATGTTCTCAAGAGACAATGGCCGGCTTCAATCGCTGGTGGTTACCAGTAATGAACCGGGGGACGGTAAGTCCTTTACGGCGGCTAACCTGGCGATAACATTGGCTCAGCTAAAAAGCAATACGTTACTTATTGACGGGGATTTGCGGCGGGGTGTTTTGCACAACACATTTGGTGTCTCAAAAGAGCCCGGATTCAGCAATTATCTAACGAACGCTACCCCACTAATCCAGGTTTTGAAAGAAACCCACGTTCCCAACCTGACGTTGATTAGCTGCGGTTCTTTAATTCCTAATCCTTCGGAACTACTTGGTTCTCATCAGATGAAGCGGTTTTTGGATGAGATTAGAAGAAAGTTTGAATTGATTATCTTCGATACGCCACCCTTAAATGCAGCCACTGATGCCGTGGTTGTTGGTACCCAAGTTGACGGCGCCATGATTGTGATTCGGGCAGGAAAAACGGATCGGGATATTGCTAAGCAAAAACTCGAATTGTTTAGTCACGTACCGGCTAAGATAATTGGTGCCGTCCTAAATGGGACGACTCCCGATATGGCACATCCAGGCTACAGTTACTATCATTATTAATTCTTAGGTCTTAGTAACCGAGACAACTTCAGGTTTATATTGGCTCATGAAGAGAATCTTGGTCACAGGAGGGGCAGGTTTCATTGGCTCACATCTAAGCGAGATGCTTTTGAGCCAGGATTTTGAAGTCGTTTGCATAGATAACTTTAACGAATATTATTCTCCAAACAGCAAGCGACGCAACATCGGGCGGTTGACCAAACAAGACAGGTTCACTCTTTTCGAGGGAGACATTTTAAATTTGGATTTGTTGCAGCAGATTTTTCGGAATCAACGAATAGATGTCGTTGTTCATCTTGCAGCCAGGGCCGGAGTTAGAGCTTCTATCAAGCAACCGATGCTCTATCAGCAAGTGAATGTCGAGGGGACAACAAATCTGCTTGAAATGGCTAAAGAATTTGAAGTGGAAAAATTTATTTTTGGTTCCTCATCATCCGTTTACGGCGAGAACAAGAAAGTGCCATTTAGCGAAGAGGATCCCGTAGATCATCCGATCTCGCCGTATGCGGCAACCAAGAAGTCCGGCGAGCTTATCTGCTACACATATCATCATCTGTACGAACTACCGGTAGCCTGTTTGAGATTTTTCACTGTTTATGGGCCACGTCAGCGTCCTGATATGGCTATTCATCGATTTACAAAGAACATTTACGCCGGGGACGCTATCACTATGTTTGGCGACGGAAAGTCCCGCCGCGATTATACTTATATCACGGATATCATTGACGGTATTTGCAAGGCAATTGACTGCTGCGAGTCATATCACATTTATAACCTGGGGGAATCACGTACAATTGAGTTAAGCGAACTAATCGAACTCATCGGCAAATGTTTGAGTAAAAAGCCCAAAATCGAAACGCTGCCTGTTCAACCTGGAGACGTTCCGATAACATATGCGGATATTTCTAAAGCCAGAAACGAAATCGGCTATGAACCAAGAATTGGAATTGAACAGGGTGTTGAGAACTTTGTAAAATGGTACGTGGAAATGGGTTCGTCCTAACTGGCTGCAGTGATTACGAATACGCAATTTTATGCTTTGGAACTGAATGGTTAAAGAGAAAGAAGCCTTTTTAAGCAACGTCACTAAGATCATCGATGCCCTTTCTATTATCTTAGCCTTTGTTTTTTCATACTTTGTAAGTGTTTTTATTCGGCATTATTTTGGTCTCGGTGAAATGGCGTTTGCAAAAGCGCCAGATCTCGAAGGTCTCCTATTTTTTACAGAGAAGAATGCAATTCTAATCTTTTCCAGCATCCCAATTTGGTTGTTTTTGCTCTCTATCCAAGGAGCCTATAAAGAATTACGCACCAAGACCATTGGCAAACAGTTCGAGATTATTCTAAAATCGAGCATATTAACCACCATTACGCTGGGTAGCTTGATTTTCATCTTTAAGATGACGTTAACAAGTCGCCTTTTCATTGCCATCACCTCTATTGTAACGATCATCTTGCTCATCGGTGCCAAAATACTCTTGAATAGATTCTTTGACTATATGCACAAGAAGGGGTATAACCAAATCAACCTTCTTATTGTCGGCACCGGAAAGAGAGCGCAAGAGTTCATCAAGGTCGTTAAGAACCATTCAAATTGGGGGCTTAGGATCGTCGGATTGATTGATGATGAGCACGGAATGTTCGGGAAGGACATCGAGGGTTTCCGAGTTTTGGGGCGCCTACAAGATATTCCGTTTATTTTGCACCGAATTGTGGTCGACCGAGTGATTTTTGTTGTGCCACGATTATGGCTGAATCGCATCGATGAAGCTATTTTAGCGTGTGAACGAGAGGGCATCAGCACTTCCATAAGCATGGATTTATATAATTTGCGTGTCGCCAAAGTTCGTCAAACGGATTTTTACGGTTTCCCCCTTTTAGAATTTGAGACATTTTCGGCAAAACAATGGCAGCTTTTTTTCAAGCGCGTTATCGATATTTTATTGTCTTTGACTTTACTTTTGTTGTTTTCACCGCTGATTATTGTTGCCATCATTGCCATTAAGCTTGAATCCAAGGGACCGGTGCTATTTTCACAAGTTCGATCCGGCTTGAATGGACGAAAATTTAAGCTCTATAAATTTCGCACCATGGTTGTGGGTGCAGAAATGAAAAAAAGGGAGCTGGAAAAGATGAACGAAATGGACGGTCCAGTGTTTAAAATAAGGCACGATCCAAGAATTACTAGAGTTGGAGCCATTCTTAGAAAGACCAGTATCGACGAAATTCCGCAGTTGATAAATGTCTTGAAAGGTGATATGAGCATCGTGGGGCCGAGGCCGCCTTTACCCGTGGAAGTTGAATTGTACAAAATGTGGCAAAGAAGACGGCTGAGTCTCAAGCCCGGCCTTACATGCATTTGGCAAGTCAGTGGCCGAAATAGGATTCAGTTTGAAAAATGGATGGAAATGGATCTGGAATATATTGACAAATGGTCGCTTTGGCTCGATTTCAAGATCTTATTCAAAACCGTATTCGTGGTATTATTCGGATATGGTGCAAGTTAGAAAAAGTGATTTTAGTTATTTGCAAGGAGGAACGCTATGCATATCAGTGTAATTGGCACTGGATATGTGGGGCTGGTAACCGGCACGTGTTTCGCTGAATTCGGTAATGACGTCATTTGTGTTGATAATGACGAAAGTAAAATAAACAAGCTAAAAAAGGGCGTTTTGTCGATTTACGAACCCGGACTCGACGATCTTGTCGCCAAGAATGTAAAAGAGGGACGCTTAACGTTTACTACGGATATCAGGACTGCAGTTGAGAATTCATTGGTGATTTTCATTGCAGTTGGCACGCCACCGAAAGACGACGGTTCCGCTGATCTAAGCTTTGTCCTGGATGTTGGCAAAGAGATCGCAAAATATTTAAATGGCTACAAGGTTATTGTAAACAAAAGTACCGTCCCGGTGGGCTTTGGGAATTCGCTTCAAAAATCTCTCGAGGAGATACTCGGGCAAAGAGGAAAGTTTAGCGTGGCATCAAATCCGGAGTTTTTGAGAGAAGGCTCCGCAATTGAAGATTTCATGCGGCCAAATCGTGTCGTTATTGGGACGGAGTCGAGCGAAGCCATTGCAATTATGAAGGAGCTTTATTCCCCCCTTTACCTCATCGAAACTCCGTTTGTCATCACAAACTTAGAAAGCGCCGAACTCATCAAATATGCTTCTAACGCATTTTTAGCAACCAAGATTTCATTTATAAATGAGATAGCAAATTTTTGTGACGTTATCGGTGCGGATGTTCATCATGTGGCGCTTGGCATGGGTCTCGATTATCGAATTGGGAAAAAGTTCCTTCATCCCGGTCCGGGATATGGCGGCTCGTGTTTCCCAAAAGACACAAATGCTCTCATACAATTGGGGTGCCAGAAGGATTTTGGGTTCCAAATCCTCGAGTCGGTTGTCAAGGTCAACAATGAGCAGCGCAACGTGATGGTCCGGAAAATAAAGTCAGTGATAGGAACCCTCGAGGACAAAACCCTCGGTATTCTCGGTCTCTCCTTTAAACCGAATACGGATGACTTGCGAGAGGCGCCTTCACTTGTCATCATTGAGGCATTGCTAAAAGATGGGGCGATTATCAAAGCATTTGATCCGGTTGCTATGGACAGTGCCCGAAAAATCTTCCCTAATATAACCTACTGCGACGATACTTACAAAGCCGCTGAGAATTGCGATGCCTTGATTTTCATCACGGAGTGGAACCAATTCAGAAGTCTGGATCTGGATAAAATCAAACAGGGAATGAAATCTCCTACAATCATTGACCTCAGAAATATCTACAATCCGACAAAAATGCGGCAAAAAGGCTTCAATTACACGTGTGTTGGACGCCCGATTATCGAAGACAAAGACGAATATCAGAAATAACGTCTTAAGCATGTGTCAGTTCTAAACAGCGTTTCAATATGACACAGAGGTTTTGAGAGAAATTAATATTTATTAGGCAGTTAATGCACATAAGTGCAATATAAATTGGGGATTCTCACCTTTCGGTTTACTACTTTCCAGTGGCATCAATCTTGCTAAAGTTAACATGCTTAAGGACGATCTATATCTTTAACTAAGTGAGTTTCGTTCGTCTCGTAAGAATCACTGTTTGGGTGCTTAGGAAACGACTCGACCGAATGCGGATTTTAATGATTGCGCCTCAACCTTTTTTCCAGCCTAGAGGCACACCTTTTAGCATCTTACATCGCCTGAAGGCGCTATCAAAGTTAGGTTACCAGATTGATTTGCTCACTTACCATTTGGGCGAAAATGTGGCCATTAATGGCTTAACCATTCATCGGATTCCCGACGTGCCTGTCATTAAATCTGTGGCTATCGGTCCCTCAAAAACCAAGGTCGTTTTGGATATTTTTCTTTTCGTGAAAGCGGTAAAGATGCTGGCTGAGCATAACTACGATTTAATTCACTCGCATGAGGAGGCAGGATTTTTCGTGACTTATCTCTCAAGAAAATTCCGCACTTTGCATCTTTACGATATGCACTCTAGTTTGCCGCAGCAACTATCCAATTTCAAGTTTTCAAAATCCAAACTTTTGCTCCGGATGTTCGAGAAACTTGAAGCATGGACACTTGAAAATGCGGATGCTGTGATCACAATTTGCCCGGAGCTATTTAATTATGTGGAAAAAAGGTTTCCGAACAAAGAAAACACCCTGATTGAGAATGTGGCGGACAACAGCCTGGTTTTTGCCGATACAAACTCAGGACAATCGGTAGATAAGAAAATTCGTTCAAATGGTGAAACCGTGATTTTGTACACAGGCACGTTTGAACCTTATCAGGGTATTGATTTGTTGATCGATGCCAGTAGGAAAGTCGTTGAAAAAGTTCGGAGTTTGCGATTCGTCCTTGTGGGAGGCAAGCCTGAACAAGTTGAGCTTTACAAGAAAAAAGTCACTGAGTTAAAGCTTGAAGGCCATTTTATTTTCACCGGTTCGGTTTTGCCTCAAGAAGTTCCTGCTTACGTTGCGGCCGCGGATATTTTGGTGTCACCAAGAGTTGAGGGCAATAATACCCCGTTAAAGATTTATTCTTATCTGCGAGCCGGAAAACCCATTGTCGCCACAAACCATATCACACATACACAAGTCTTGAATCCGGACGTTTCGATGCTCACCGATTGTACTCCGGAGGCTTTTGGGAATGGCGTCATTTCGTTGTTAGAAAGCGCGGAGTTAAGGCAGCAGCTCGGGGAAAACGCCAGGAAACTGGCAGAAGAAAAGTACAGCTATGATTCTTATTTGAATAAAACAAAGGACGTTTACTCTTATTTGGAGGAACGTCTGCTAGAAACAAAGGTGATCTAACCGATGTGTGGAATTTGTGGCGTAACCTATTTTGATGCTGAAAGACGTGTCGAGGAGCAACAAATCAAACGCATGTGCGACGTGATACAGCACCGTGGGCCGGATGATTCCGGGTGGATAAATCGCGGCAATTGTGGCATGGGCATGCGTCGTTTGAGTATCATTGATCTAAGCACCGGACGGCAACCGATTTCCAACGAAGACGGCACAGTCTGGATCGTATTTAACGGCGAAATCTACAACCATCGGGAACTAAGGCGCGAGCTTGAAAAGAAAGGCCACCAGTTTCGGACTCAATGTGACACGGAAGTCATTGTCCATGCCTACGAGGAGTACGGTGAAGCATGTCCCAAGAAACTAAACGGCATGTTTGGGTTTGCTATTTGGGATCAAAAAGATCAGACGTTTTTTATGGCCAGGGACCGTTTAGGTATCAAACCGCTCTATTATTATCACGATTCCGAAAAGTTTGCTTTTGGTTCCGAGCTCAAATCAATCCTGCAACTTCCTGACATTCCACGGGAAGTGGACTTTAAGGCGCTGGATATTTATTTGACCTTCGAGTACATTCCGGCGCCCTACAGTATTTTTCGGAATATCTCAAAATTGCCTCCAGGCCATTCCTTGATTTTGAAAAACGATCGCAGTCAAGTCAG
>JAABYK010000574.1:42957-47847 GCA_011775825.1 Candidatus Zhuqueibacterota bacterium
TGCGAACAATTAGTGGAACTCCTGCAAGACGCCGTGAAGATTCGACTGATGAGCGACGTACCGCTCGGTGCGCTTCTGAGCGGTGGGGTCGATTCAAGCGCAGTTGTCGCCTTGATGAGTCAGGTGATGGATCGTCCCGTCAAAACCTTTTCCATCGGCTTTAAGGAAGCGACGTATGACGAATCGAATTATGCACGCATTGTTGCCAATCATTTCAACACGGAACATCATGAGTTTATCATTGAAACAAATGCTCTGGAATTGACTGAGAAATTGGTGAGGCATCTTGACGAGCCTTTCGGAGATTTTTCCATATTTCCTACCTATCTCGTGTCCAAAATGGCGCGAGAATACGTAACCGTAGCTTTGTCAGGCGATGGGGGTGATGAACTGTTCGGTGGCTATGACACCTACATTGCGAACAAAGCCGCCAACGCATACCAACGCATTCCCAGTATTGTGCGCCAGAACTTAATCGAGTCTCTCGTAGAGAAACTTCCACCGACCGAAAAGAAAAAAGGATTTGTTAACCGTTCGAGACGGTTCATCGAAGGCATGCGATTGCCAGGCGATTTGAAGCATACGCGCTGGATGATCTTTCTGCAGGAGGCAGAAAAAGCTCAGCTCTATTCTCGTGATGCACGTGATGAACTGAATGGGTTCGACACATTTGAATTTATTCGAAATTATTTCGGCCGGGCGAATACTAAGGATGATTTGAATCAGCAACTCTACGTGGACATCAAAACCTATTTGGTGGATGATATTTTGGTGAAAGTGGACCGAATGAGCATGGCCACCTCATTAGAAGCTCGGGTTCCGTTACTCGACCACCGCTTCGTTGAATTCACCTCGTCGATTCCGGGCCGATTAAAACTTCAAGGCAAAGGCACGAAGCATATTTTCAAAACGGCGATGAGGGATATGCTACCGCCTCAGATCCTCAAAAGAGGCAAGGAAGGATTCAGCATTCCCATCAAGAATTGGTTGAAGGACGAGCTCAAACCTTTGATGTTGGACGTGCTTAAGCCGAGTAAAGTCAAGCGAGAAGGATTCTTCAATTCAGATTATGTCCAAAAACTTGTAAATGAACATTTGTCAGGGATTGAAAATCACAGTCACCGACTCTGGGCTATGATCGTATTCGGAATTTGGCAAGAGGTGTACTTGAGGAGCGATAGGACGACTTATGAGAAAGCCATTCAAACATCTGACGAATTTGCTGCGGTTTAGCCGTGGCGCCAACATTCCCATTATGGGCCCGTTGAAGGCAGAATGGGAAGTCATCAATCAGTGCAACGCAAAATGTAAAACCTGTTTGCACTGGCGTGGGAAGCCCGATTCAAAGATCCTAAATACACAGGAAGGGCGAAACCTTATCAAACAATTGTCCCAATCGGGTTTGCTGAACTTATGTTTTACTGGTGGCGAACCTCTCTTGCGAAAGGACTTGACAGAATTAATTGTCTACGCGAAAAAAGTTGGATTGTCGACTTCGTTGATGACGAATGGGCTGCTGATTACGGAGCGACGTGCGAGAGAATTGATCGACACGAAGCTGGACACGCTTTATGTTTCGTTGGATGGGGCTGAGCCACGGTTAAATGATGAGATACGCGGTCTGAATGGATATTATGATTTGGCCATCAGTGCCATCGACAACCTTAAATCAATGCGTCGAAATGCCGGACCCAACATTATCATCAAAACAACTGTCACAAGCAAGAATGTTCGACAATTGGTTCCGCTCGCCAATTTGGCGGTGACAAAAGGAGTTGAGGGCTTCAGCTTCCAGTTAGCTCAATTGCTTGAAAACGCCGGCTTCATATTTGACAAGTCACTCCTCTTGAATAAAACGAGCCACAGAATCTTGATCAATCAAATGAACATCCTGACCAGGGAGTTCAAACAGGTCTTAACCGGATCACTTGAGTACTACCAAACATTGAGTGACTTCTTAAAAAGCCCTGGAGCATTTAATCGCTATCGACCGATCACCGGCTTTTCCTATGTGCAAATTGATTCATGGGGAAACATTTTCACTTCACCAGCCAAAGTCAATAAAATCGGCAACATCAAGGACAACAGTTTTGAGGAAATCTGGTACGGTCAAACGGCTAACGCATTCAGAAAGGAGAAAGAACCCAAATTGGAATCGAGCTATCTATTTGAGACAGTTGGCAGCATGAGCGTTTTTGTGAATAATATGAGTATGAAAAGGATGCTGCGCATGCTGAGGCCAATTTTTGATGGGGACAAATATTTTTAATCTTTAGCAAAAGGCATGGCTGTGAGGACGACTGTTGATGAAATTCGAGCGCAGGAGATTGGTTCACTTGAGCGAAAACTCGAAGAAATTCGCAACTATTGGAACGAGCATATTCACGACTTGAAGTTAGCTAGGCATCCGATTGGTACAAAAGGATTTTTTGCGGATCTCGAGGAGTATCGATTCGATAAACTGAGGTATCTTCCTAAGATTGTGGATTTTGGCGGATATCGGGAAAAGAATTTATTAGAAGTAGGTTGTGGTGTTGGCATAGATTTGGCCCGGTTTGCACGCGGCGGCGCGGTGGTGACCGGCGTCGACTTAGCTCAGAAATCCATTGAATTGGCTGAAAAGAATTTTGAGTTAAATGGCCTGCAAGGCGAGTTCATGCTAGGCAATGGCGAGGATATGGAGTTTGATGACAACACGTTTGATGTCGTGTACGCCCACGGTGTAATTCAATATACCGCCAATGCCCAAAAGATGGTCGATGAACTGCACAGAGTTGTGAAGCCGGACGGCGAAATCATCATGATGGTTTACAACCGCAAATCCTGGCTCAACTTTCTGTCTGCCACGTTGGGCGTCGGATTGGAGCACGAAGATGCGCCCGTGCTCAGAAAATATACCATACAAGAATTCCGAGAATTGCTACACGGATTTTCAAAGGTGGAGATCATCCCGGAAAGGTTTCCGGTGAAATCCAGATTGCACAAAGGTTTGAAGGCGATATTTTTTAATTACATTTTTGTACCCTGCTTTAATGTGATCCCAAGATTTATTACACGCAACTCGGGTTGGCACATCATGGCTTTTGCTTGTAAGTAGAGGTAATTAGCACATGAGACAGAGAACCATAGATTGTTCATGAAAAGAGACTTAGGACTTTTAGGGGAGAAGCAATTTGATGTATTGGTTATCGGCGGTGGAATTTATGGCGTGTGTGCGGCTTGGGATGCGGCCCTCAGAGGGTTGTCCGTTGCATTAATAGAAAAGAAAGATTTTGGCTCCGCAACCTCTTCCAACAGTTTAAAAATCATTCATGGCGGGCTTCGCTACCTCCAACACGCAGATTTTAAAAGGATGCGTGAGTCCATTTCCGAACGCAGCACGCTGATGCGCATCGCTCCTCATTTGGTGCATCCGCTGCCGTGTCTGATGCCTACTTACGGTCATGCTGTGAAGGGCAGGGAAGTTATGGCACTTGCGCTTTTCATCAATGATCTTGTCGGATTTGACCGTAATAAAGGTGGTGACCCACAGAAGTCCATACCTGGAGGAAGAATTGTTTCAAAATCCGAGTGCAGGGATTTGATTCCCAGCGTGGATGAGGAGGGCCTCACAGGAGCCGCCCTTTGGTACGACTGCCAGGTGTATAACGCAGAGCGTATGCTCATCTCTATTTTGCATTCGGCGGTTGAAGCAGGCGCGGTGGTTGCGAACTACGTCGAGATGACGCGTTTTACAAAATCCGGAGAAAGGATTACCGGCGTGCAGGCCAAAGACGCGATTTCAGGAGACACATTTGAAATCAGAGCGCAGGTCATAATCAACAACACGGGTCCGTGGGTAAACGACATCTTGCGCCGCCTGAACGGACGCCAGGTTGAGACTAACACGAAACTGTCATCCGCCATGAACATCGTCGTCAGAAGGCAATTATTTTCCAAATACGCGGTTGGCGTTTGGAGCAAATCGAATTTTGCCGATTCCGATGCAATCATCAGCAAAGGATCGCGTTTGTACTTCATCACGCCGTGGCGGAATTATTCGGTGATTGGTACCACTCACGGACATTACAAGGGGGAGGCCAATGAGTTTCAAATTAGCGAAGATGACGTCGGAACGTTTCTTTCTGAATTGAATCAGGCCCTTCCGACGTTGCACCTAAAACGCGAGGACATCTGTCTTGTTTACAGCGGGATGCTGCCGGTCGATGCTCGTGAACAAACAGGCGATGTAAAACTTCTTAAACAGTATCAAATCATCGACCATAAAGTACGAGATGGTCTGGAGGGTTTGCTTTCGGTGGTCGGCGTGAAATATACAACTGCGCGGGACGTGGCTCAAAGGACTGTGGATCGTGCCTTCGAAAAAATGGGCAAAACGCCCCCGCGGTGCCGCACATCAGAAACCCCGATTTACGGGGGCAAAATCGAAAAATTCCAGGACTTTTTGGGGGAACAAAAAAGAAGAAGTGTTAACAATTTGAACGGTGAGCAGGTCGAGCGGTTAGTCTACAATTACGGCTCGGAATATTCAAGTGTCTTAAAGCATGCTAAAGAAAAAATGGATTTGTATCAGCCGGTCCATGAAACGACTCCCGTACTTAAGGCCGAGGTCGTCCACGCCGCCAGAAACGAAATGGCCATTAAGCTAGCCGATGTGGTTCGCAGGAGGACGGAACTTGGAACGGCCGAATTTCCCGGGGAGGAAGCTCTCGAATCGTGCGCTTCAATTATGGCGGATGAGTTAGCGTGGAACAGAAGCAAAGTACAGAGCGAGATAACAGATACGAAAGCGATTTATAATTTGGTGTAAATGAAAAAGTCCGCATTTGTCACCGGTGCAAGTGGCTTTACCGGAAGTCACCTTTGTCGAAAGTTGGTTGAGAAAGGCTA
>JAABYK010000574.1:47904-62177 GCA_011775825.1 Candidatus Zhuqueibacterota bacterium
GAGCAGTTTTGGAGGGTCAACGTCGATGGGACACGCGCTCTGCTTGAGCAGGCAAAAGAAAGCAACGTTAAGCGTTTTGTTCACTGCAGTACGGTCGGGGTTCAGGGCGAGATCGCCAATCCGCCTGCCAAAGAGAGCGATCCCTATCGTCCCGGCGATCATTACCAGGAATCCAAAACCGAGGGAGAGAAACTGGCGCTCGGCTTTTTTCAAAAATACCAGATGGATGGCGTGATTGTCCGACCGGTTGGCATTTATGGACCGGGCGACACACGCTTTCTAAAGCTGTTTAAGTATGTCAACAATGGCACATTCAGAATGATTGGTTCAGGTGAGGTCCTGTACCATTTAACTTATGTTGATGACCTGGTGGAGGGCATAATTTTAGCCGGCGAAAATGAACAAGCTAGCGGACACATTTATACGCTTGGAGGTGAAGAGTTTCTGCCGTTGAAAAACCTGGTGGCCTTGATTGCGGAAGTGCTCGGAAAGCCGGCGCCCAAAAAACATCTGCCGTTAGCGCCAGTGAAAATGGCGGCAGTCTTATGCGAAAACGTCTGTCGACCGCTTGGCCTTGAACCGCCTTTGTATCGACGGAGACTCGATTTTTTCACAAAAGACCGGGCGTTTACCATTGAGAAAGCCAAGAAAGAACTCGGCTATCGTCCAAAAGTCGGATTGAGAAAAGGCTTGGCCAGGACGGCCCAATGGTACAAAGAACAAGGAATGCTTTGAAATTGATTCAGGAAAAAACAACGTGAGTTCGAAAAACACTGAAAATTTCAAACCGATTGGCGGCGTCGAGGAGTCGAAAACGTCCGATTCCAAACGCTGGTTGAAGCTCGGAATTAAGATCTTAGTAAGTGCTTCGCTCATCGCATATCTTTTGAGCAAGACCGAGCTGGCGGAAATCTGGAACGCCGCAAGTTCCGCGAACATGGTCTTAATCGCGATTTCCTTTTTGCTGCACGGCATCGGCTACTTCTCGAGTTCTTACCGCTGGCAGTTGCTGCTGCGGGCGCAAGGGTTTGATGTCTCAGTTGGATACCTGGTGCGTTCTTATGCGGTTGCGATGTTTTTCAATAATTTGCTGCCGTCCACCATAGGCGGTGACGGCTACCGGGCCTACGATACAGCCAAGTTGAATATTCCCAAACTGAAGGCCCTGGCCACTGTTATCGTCGAGAGATTTCTCGGATTGTTTGCACTGATGATCTTCGCCATGCTCGCACTGGCCCTGGCAACCGAATTGACCACGCAAATTGAGAATCTCTGGATCTGGTCGTTTCTAACATTTTCTGCGATGCTGGCGATTGTTTGGCTGATATTTTTTCACAGCGGAAAAGTGCCGTGGCTGCGCCGAATTTTAGATTTACCCGGCATGAGCATGATTAACAAGCAGGTGATGAAAATAACCGATTCATTTGCACCCTTCCGTAGAAAGAACAAAACGTTGGTCTGGTCGATGTTTTTGTCGCTGCTGCTTCAGCTCAACGTCATTTTTCATTATTACCTGATTTCAAAAGCATTGGGGCTCTCCATTCCGTTCGTTAAATTTTTGGTCATCATTCCACTTTCCATGTTTATACAACTGGTGCCGGTGTCAATCAACGGCATTGGTATCCGTGAGTCTTTTTTCGTGTTCTTTTTGAGCACCATTTATGGTGTACCCATCGCGGCGAGTTTAGCATTTTCGTGGATAGCCTACGGAATGATTCTGCTGCTCGGTATTTTGGGAGGCGCCATTTATGCTTTTCGGCGTGAACGCCCCACAGATATGGTTGTTGGCAAGACAAAGGAGGTCGACATGAGTGACAACAATAACAAAACTCAAATAATGGATACACAAAAAGAGCTCTTTGATGAGAAGAAATCGAAGGCACAAAAATACCAGGAGATTTTTGTCGGTCAGCCCGGTTTCCTGAACATGGTGAAGTACGAGCTTATTGTAATGCTATTTAGCTGGATACCGGGAGCTCTGGGAATCTTCCTGCGCGGATTCTTTTATCGACATATTCTGGGATCCATGGGGCGCGGTGTGGCAATTGGCGCAAACGTAGCCATTCGTCATCCCAATAAAATTCACATCGGGAACAATGTGGTCATCGATGACAATTGCGTCTTAGATGCCAAAGGACAAACAAACAAAGGCGTTCGAATCGAGGATGGGGTTTTTATTGGCCGGGGGACCATTTTGACGTGCCATAACGGCGACATTATCTTGGAAGAGAATGTCAATATCGGGTTCAACTGTGTCATTTCCTCTTTGAGTAAAATCGTCATCAAAAAGAATCATTTGATGGCTGCCTTCTGTTATCTGGTTGGTGGCGACCACGACAGTGGCCGTACCGACATCCCTGTCCTGTTTCAAGGTCGTTCTTCCAAAGGGATTACCATAGATGAAAATGTGTGGTTGGGCGCCGGTGTGGCGGTACTTGACGGCGTCAGGGTTGGCCGTGACAGCATCATCGGTGCCGGTGCCGTTGTAAATAAGGATGTACCGGAGTTTGCCATCGCGGCGGGACTGCCAGCCAAGTTCATGTGGGATCGCCGCAAAGGAAAAGAGCACAACGAGATTTTAAAAGAGTGCGTAGCGAATGACAAATGAACTCGGCAAGGCCCTTTAGTTCGGAACGGAGCAAATAGTAGATGATTTACGGAATTGTCCATCAAGATACGAAACGACGAGTAGCGAAAGAAGCGTTCTTTGATTTGTTGCCGGATCGCGTGGACGGAAAACCAGCAAACACATTCATCAGGAACAATTTGGCGATTGGTGTGAGCGAGACGGGACTGCCAACGCTTGATGAAGGGTTGGCAATCACTTTCAGTGCGGACAAAAAAACCGTGGTGGCGGCCTCGGGGAATATTTTTGCCAGTGAATTTACGACAACCCAATCTTCCGATGTTGAGCCAAATCCGGTGGCGAAAACGATACTAAGGGCTTATCTGGAATCAGGTGTAAACGGCTTCAAGAGTGTTAATGGACAGTTTTCCGCTGCAATTTGGGACTCGAACGAACATAAATTTTTGCTGTTACGCGATCACTTAGGTTTTGAACCCCTGTTTTATTTTTGGGACGGAGACACACTGATTTTTAGTTCTTCCTTGAAGTCTTTATTGAAACACAAACAAATTGAAAGGGCGATCAACTTTAGAGCCCTTCGTAACTATTTGCTTTTCAATTTCAGTATTGGCTTGGATTCTCTGATTCAAAACATCAACAAAGTCAGACCGGGTTCGTGTTCGGTGCTTGAGAACGGCCAGTTGCGAACCGCTCGGTATTGGTTTTTGTCCTATCAGAATCAGAATGGCCGGGAGGTTGAAGATTACCGGGAGGAGCTTTTGCGTTTAACCAGAGATTCGCTCAAAATCCGAACACGAGAGAAGAGCTCTGAACCGGGTGCGTTTCTCAGTGGCGGCATGGATTCAAGTTCAGTAGTGGGTTTGTTAAGCGGCTTTAGAGAAACGCCGATTCATTCGTTCTCATTCCGCTGTCCGGAAAAAATGGTGGACGAGTCCTATTTTGCCAGGGTGATGGCAGATCATTACCAGACGAAGCACCACGAGGTTCAATTTACAGCGGACGAGCTGACCCAGATCGAGAAAATGACGGAGTGGATGGAAGAGCCATTGTGCGACATCGGCGTTGAACTCGGTTCGTTTATTTTGGGTCGTGAAGCGAAAGGACACGTCAATTACATCATGACGGGAGACGGAGGCGATGAGTTGTACGCTGGACATCCGGTCTATGTGGCAGACAGGATGGCGGCACTGTTTGACAAGGTTCCGGCGCCCGTTCGAAAGGGCTTGACAAAAGCGGCTCAACTGCTTCCCGATTCGGATAAGAAAAAGAGTCTTCTGGTAAAGTCCCGTCGTTTCGCATACAGCTACAATTTTCCGGCGGAGCTCCTGAGCAATCGCTGGAGAATGTACTACACAGATGATGAGCTTAAACAATTATGCACTGAAGATGTCGTTTCGGGTTTTGGCGAGCTAAACAATTATGATGATATCATCAGTTTGTACACAGATGCGGATGGCCGCGACATCTTGAGTCGCGCACTTTATGGAGATTATCAGACGCTGGTGCGCTTTCATGTGGATCGATTGCGATTAACTCGACCACATGGCATCGAAGCGCGCTTTCCTTTGCACGATTACCGTTTGATCGAATTTTCGGCAACCATTCCATCGGAGTTAAAAATCAACGGATCACAGGTCAAATATATCCAAAAAAAGGCTCTGGAAGGTGTGCTGCCTGATGAAATCGTTTTCCGAAAAGACAAAATGGGCCACAATGTGCCCATGAAAAACTGGATGCGGGACACTCCGATTTTTAGAGAATTGCTCAACGACGTTCTATCTGAATCGGCTGTTAAGAGACGTAGTTTTTTCAAGCCGGAGAATATCCAACAGATGTTGGATTTGCATTTAAGAAAGAAAAAGGACTACTCCCATCGCCTCTACTCCCTCTTCATCTTAGAACTCTGGCTTCAAAAAAACATTGATAATTAATCGAGTTCGACAACTTTGCACTGGCTCGAGATAAGCATAACATGGGTTTTGAGTGTGCAAATCTAACTCAACGGGAGAAAAGGAGGGATGGCATTGTTGAGCGAATCGAAGATTGCCATAATAGGCGCGGGGAAAATGGGGGAGACCTTGATCGGCAGTTTGCTTGAGGCAAAAGCTGTCAGCAAGGACGATATGGTTGCAACAGCAAAACACGAAGAACGTGTTGCTATCATTTCAAAGAAATATGGTGTGCGCAGCACCACGGATAACAGGGACGCAGTGAAATCTGCGGATGTGGTGATTTTATGCGTCAAGCCGCAAGCCGTTCGAGAGGTTTTGGATGAGATCAAAAACACCGTCGCGGTTAAGCAGTTGCTGATTTCGATTGCCGCTTCTGTTTCAACAGCTTATTGGGAGAAACATTTGGGAAAGAACGTCCCGGTTGTGCGGACGATGCCAAACACACCTTGTTTGATTAGGAAGGGCATGACGGCGATTTGTCCAGGACAATACGCATCGGATGACCATTTGCGCCGAGCAGAAGACATTTTCAAGCAGCTTGGTAAAACCATCATTTTGGATGAAAAATACATGGACGCTGCCACGGGACTCAGTGCCAGTGGTCCTGCTTTTATTTATATCGTCATCGAATCCATGGCCGAAGGGGGCGTCAAAGTGGGTTTGCCTAGAGCCATCGCGACGGAATTGGCAGCACAAGCTGTGTTCGGCGGGGCCAGCATGGTCCTCGAAACGCGCGAGCATCCGGCGCTGCTGAAAGATGGTGTGACCACTCCGGCAGGCTGTACCATCGACGGGATCATGGAATTGGAAGAAGGCGGGCTGAGGGTGACATTGATCAAATCCGTTGTAAAAGCGACTCAGAGAGCTTCAGAACTAATCGAGAATAACTAATATGCCACTGCCATTAGGACATTCCTTAATGGGCTACACGCTTCATGAATCTTTTGCAGGTGAAAACACAAGTCTTGCCTGGCGAACGATCCTGCTTTTTGTCGTGGTGGCCAATTTACCTGATATCGACTTTCTGCCTGGCCTCTTGGAAGGAGAGCCTAATAAATATCACCATCACTTTTTCAGCCACAGCTTAGGTTCTGCAGTTTTTGTGGGTGGCCTCTTGGGTACCTATTTTTCTCGATGGCAAGGTAAGAATTTCTGGAGCCATTTTATCCTGTTTGCGGGCGCTTGTTATTCCCACGTCATTTTGGATTATTTTACCGCGGACACAAGTCAACCCTACGGGGTTCCCATGTTCTGGCCGTTTTCTGAAACGTATTATATGTCGTCAGTGGCCGTCTTTATGTCCGTCAACAAAACGAATGATAGTGGAACCTTCATACAAAGTATACTTGTGTTTCATAATTTGCGGGTCGCACTGTGGGAAATAGTCGTTTTTGCCCCGATTTTGACGATAATGAAAATAGTGAAGAAATCCGGTAGACTCCGTGGAACGGTCGCCAACGTCAAGAAAACTTTGGCTTCCTGTCAACAAAAGCCGCAATTAAGCGAGGTGAAAGCGACAGAGAGTCAGGCACAAAACGACTCATCATCGGGTCAGTAGTTGTTGAGGTTTCAGAAGCTTGAGTGATCTTATGCAGGATATTGAATATTCCCTCGTCATTCCCGTTTTGAACGAGGAAGAAAATGTGGAAATAGTCTACAGCCGAGTGACTGCCGTTTTGCGTCAAATGGGAAAACCGTACGAGATCATATTTGTGGACGACGGCAGCACCGACCAAACCTACTCAATTCTGAGGCGGTTTAACCTTCAGGACGCTTGTCTGAAAGTCGTAAAGTTCAGGCGGAATTTTGGACAATCGGCGGCCATGGCAGCAGGATTTGAGCAGGCTCGGGGTCAATTCGTGATTTCGATGGATGGCGATTTACAAAACGATCCAAGGGATATACCAAAACTACTGGAAAAGATAGAAGAGGGGAATGATATTGTTGCAGGTTGGCGGAAAAATCGAAAAGACAAATTATTGATTCGAAAAGTGCCGTCCATGGTTGCCAATCGAATTATCCGATTCTTGACGGGTGTGCATCTGCACGACACGGGTTGCTCCCTTAAGGCGTATCGTTCGGAAGTGATTAAGAACGTCCGGCTGTATGGGGAATTGCATCGGTTTATCCCCGTATTGGCTCGAATTGAGGGCGCCAGAATTTCCGAGATGGTGGTGTCTCATCATGCACGCAGGTATGGCCAATCAAAATATAATTTGACACGCACATTCAAAGTCATAATGGATTTGACGACCCTGAACCTGTTGATGAAATACCTGAGCAATCCGGTGCATTTTTTTGGAATGCTAGGTTGTTTGTTTAATCTGAGCGCAATAATTGCCTTGGGCGGCTGTGCATATTTGTTTGTGACCGGAGAATCTGAATTTGCGGGTTTGAACGTACTGGGTTCTGTGGCATTCTTATTGCTAACATCCGGTTGTCAATTTATCTTTTACGGCTTAATTGCCAACATGGTCGTGAAAACCGGGGAAAAACACGATCCGAAACTGGTGGAATATTATGGTAAAAGCTAACAAGTAACGACCGAGAACGAATTTATGAATCGGGAAAGCAGCTTAATAGAGGAACAAACTTTGACCTACACCAAGCCCATGGATGGGAAAATGCGTGAGAAGGTTGCACCTGCCAAAGTTCGGACGTCTGTCATCGTATATGTTCATAACTTTGATCGGGAAATCTCGGCTGTTTCGCAAACGCTGAAATCGGGGTTTGAAGAGATCACTGAAGATTTCGAAATCATTTTTGTTGATGATGGCAGCATCGATGGGACCTGGCAAGAGCTCAAGAAAATCGCTCAAGATGATCGGCGAATTAAGTTGATCCGGTTGCGAACTGAGTTTGGAGAATCAGCTTCGTTTGACGCCGGCATCAAACAAGCAACAGGCGACCGTGTGGTGTTCTTTACCATCAGGGTGAGGATCAACGCTGCACAAATATCGAAGCTTATTGCAAGATTGGACGACGGTTTCGATCTCGTCATGGGGTGGCGGCACCCAAGGCGAGATTCCGGACTAAATCAGTTCATTTCAAAAACCTTCAATCGCATCGTCCGCTGGATTTCGAAGATTTCTTTGCATGACATAAACAGCGGTGTGTTCGCTGCGCGCAAAGAGCTTCTCCAGGATCTGCCGCTGTATGGAAATCTAAATATTTTTCTGCCCATTCTTGCCTCTCGAAGAGGATACCGGGTCAGCGACGAACCAATTGAGCAGCTTCCGGGTAAATTCCGTCAGTCCAAGTATGTCTCCGAATACATCCAACGGCTTTTGGACATCGTGACTGTGGTATTTCTAACCAACTATTCCAAAAAGCCGCTGCACTTTTTGGGATTCCTGGGGTTGATTTTTACGATGCTCGGTGCAGGTATGAACCTGTATCTTTTCATTTACCGGATTTTTCAGTTTGGTCCGATTGCCGGCAGACCGCTGTTGTTGTTAGGTGCACTGCTTTTGGTCATCGGAATCCAGATGATTTCCATAGGTTTGATTGGCGAAATGATCATTTTTACTCACGCCAAAGACATCAAAGAATATACGATTGAAGAGATTTTAGAATAGGTTTCTATTCACAGTGAAGCTGATCATCCAAATTCCTTGTTTAAACGAAGAAGACACGTTGCCGAGAACGATTCGGGATTTGCCTCGGGCCATCGAAGGCATAGATGAAATCGAGACGTTGATTATTGACGACGGCAGCACGGATCAGACGGTCGAGGTGGCGCGACAACTTGGTGTAAACCACATGATCCGTCATACAAACAACAAAGGGCTCGCCGAAGCATTTATGACCGGAATCGATGCCTGTCTCAAGCTCAATGCAGACATCATTGTAAACACGGACGGAGACAACCAGTACAAAGGCGAAAATGTCGTTAACCTCATCAAGCCCATTCTTGAAGGCAAAGCGGATATGGTGGTGGGCGACCGTCAGGTAAATGGTATTCCGCATTTTTCTTTTTTCAAAAAAAGACTGCAAACGCTGGGCAGTTGGGTGGTTCAGCATGTCTCCGACACCCAGATTCCGGATACAACCAGTGGCTTCCGGGCCTTCAGCCGGGAAGCGGCATTGAGAATGAATGTGGTTTCCAAATTTACGTATACTCTTGAAACCATCATTCAGGCCGGGAAGAATAACATCGCCATCACGCATGTGCCCGTGGAAACCAACCCCAAACTTCGGGACTCGCGTTTATTTGATAGCATTCCCAGATATCTCAAACGTTCCATCGCAACGATTTTTCGAATTTACACCATGTACGAACCGCTAAAAACGTTTTCGCTCATCGGAGCGTTTGTGTTTAGCGGCGGATTCCTGCTCTCTTTGCGGTTCTTGTATTTCTACTTTACGGGTGATGGCAGCGGTCACATTCAATCGCTAATTCTCTCCGCGGTTTTGATGTTGATTGGATTTCAGGTCGGCATGATCGGGCTGTTGGCAGATTTGATCCGGGGGAATCGCCGCCTGATTGAAGACACGCAATATCGAGTTAAGAAGCTGGAAATCGGGAAGTTGCGCAGTAAGCGAAAGTCAAAGGATGAATTCTTCGAAAAAGCGAAAAATTAAGATCTGCTACGTTGCCGGACGTGAAGGCAGCTATTCGCGCACTCGGACGATGTTGTACAGCCTGAAGACTGCAGGGTTCGAGGTCGTCACGTGTTTGCCTCCAAACAAGTCCTTCAAAAATTATCCGAAGATCCTGTGGGAGTTTCTGCGCAAGAAACGTGGCTGCGATTTGGTGGTGGTTGGTTTTTACGGACAATTGCTGCTGTCAATCGTATGGTTGCTAACCCGAAAGCCGATCTTATTCGATGTTTACATTTCCACATTTGGGACCATGGTGGACGACCGCGATAAGGCACGTCCCACGAGCTTCCTGGCAAAACTATTTTGGCTCTCCGACGTGATTTCAATGACACTCGCAGACCGAATTATCATTGAATCGCAGCATCACATTCGGGAATATGCGAGAATGTTTCGCGTTCCCGAAGAGAAATTCCGGCATGTTTTTTTGGCCACTGATCCCGATGTGATGCGCCCGAAGTCCGTTTCTCAGACAAATGGAAAATTTCTGGTGCATTTCCATGGCGAATATGCGCCGTTTCATGGCGTTCGCTACATTTTGCAAGCCGCGCATCAACTCCGCAATGAAAACATTCAGTTTCAGATCATTGGCAAGGGCATCACCTACCAGGAAGATATGCAATTAGCCAAGGTCCTTAATTTGGACAATTGCAACTTCATCGAATGGGTAAAATATGAGGAGCTGCCTGACTACATGTCCCAAGCGGACTGTTGCTTGGGATTCTTTGGCGACAATCCCCGCACCAAGCGTGTGTTTACGAATAAGGTCATTGAAGCCATTGCAGTGGGCAAACCCCTGATTTCTACGAAAAATCAGCCGATTCAAGAATTGCTGAAGGATGGCGAGAGTGCCGTATTGGTTGAAAGGGCCAATCCAAATGCAATCGCTGAAGCGATTCTTAAGTTGCGCGATGACAAAGCGTTAAGAGAGCGGATCGCCAGACAAGGCCATGAATTATTTTTACAAAATTGCACATTAGCCGTGTTTTCGACGAAAATAAAAAGCATAATTGAGGAGATGCTGCATTGACAAACAACCGCTTTGATTACTCCCCAATGCAGGGAAAGAATGTCTTGATTACCGGTGGTCTCGGATTCATTGGCAGCAACATCGCGCAGCGCTGCGTTGAACTGGGCGCCAATGTGACGATTTTAGACGCGTGTATCGAACCTTATGGTTGGAATTTTGCCAACATCAGCGAGGTCGAGCAGAGCGTGGAATTCATTAAGGGCGATGTGCGAGACCGAAGTCTGCTCAAAGAGCTGATAGCCAATAAGGACGTGGTATTTCACATGGCCGCACAGGTCGGTCGTGAAATCTCTATCGAGAGTCCGGAACTGGATGTGGAGGTGAATTGCACTGGTACGATTAACGTGCTCGAGGCGTGTCGCCGCAATGCAAACGGCGTCAAGGTGGTGTTTGCCGGTTCCCGCGGACAAATCGGTGAGCCAATCACCTTGCCGGTGGACGAAAGCCATCCTCAAAATCCGACAGATGTCTACGGGATCAACAAAATGGCGGCGGAGCAGTATCTGTTTCTTTACAACAAAATCTATGATTTCCCGGTGGTTTCTTTGAGGCTGAACAACGTTTACGGTCCGCGCTGTCAGATGCATGCCGGTTTTTACGGCATCCTCAACTGGTTCATGGCCAATGCCATGACAGGCAAACCGATTACCGTTTACGGCGAAGGAAGCCAAACCCGGGACTACGTCTACATCACCGACGTGGTGGATGCTTTCCTCCGCACGGCACTTTCGGAAAACGCAAACGGACAAATTTATTTTGTCGGTTCCGGCGTGGAAACAGTGTTCCTGGACATGGTGAAGGAAATCGTTCGAGCCGTCGGAAAAGGCGAGATCAAGCATGTGCCCTTTCCAAAATTGCGCGATAAAATTGACATCAAGCGCTTTGTGGTTTCTTATCAAAAAATAAATGCCGACGTTGGTTGGGAACCTCAATATGATCTGCGTACTGGTATTGACGAGACAGTTCGCTTTTATTCCGAGCGCCTCGGCGATTATCTCGCAAAGAGAGAGGTTGAATGAGGGCCGTAACTGTAAATACGGCGACTACCGATCAGGATGCGAAACAACATGGGAATTCCACTATCGACTTATCGATCGTGATTGCCAGCTTCAACTCCAGAAAGACCATCTTGAAAACGTTGGATGCGCTTGCGAACCAGAAGACGACGTATCGTTTCGAGATCATCGTGGTCGACAGCTCTAATGACGGAACGGACGAGGTTATTGCGGATTATTTCCCAAACGTAAACGTAATCCGACTGCCCCGGCAAACGTATCCCGGCAGTGGCCGCAACATCGGTGTGCAATATGCTCGCGGCACCTACGTTGCCTTCACCGATTCCGACTGTCTTCCGCAGCCGGATTGGGTCGATAACATCATCCGCACGTTCGAGCGCGTGCAGTCGGATGCGGTGGGCGGCTGTCTGACCAACGGGTTTCGCCGCAGTGTCATGGCCTGGGTAAGTCACTTAATCGAATTTAATGAGTGGACCGAGACCACGCCTGAGCGCTATGTGACAAACATTCCCAGCGCGAACCTCGCTTACAAGCGCTCGACGTTCGAACAGTTCAATGAATACTTTCCCGATTACCTCGGTTCTGAAGACACCATTCTTAATTGGCGAATGCAAAAAAAGGGTGTGAAAATTTATTTTAATCCGAAAATCAAAGTGGTTCATTTAAATCGCGTCGGTCTGAAAAAGCTATTCGGTCATCAGTACATGTTGGGTCGTTGGTCGGCAGAAGCGAGACGCACGGAGGACCTGCCCGGCAAACTTTTTGCTCGGTACCGAATCTTGACTCTTGTCCTGCCGCTTATCCGTTGGGCCAGAGCGTTTGCCAGATTGGTCCGCAAGGATGTACCGAAGCTCGCCATCTTTGTAGCGATTACCCCCATCTATTTGGTTGCAGCCTTTACCTGGAGTTTGGGTTTCCTTTCAAATAAAGAACTCACATATTCAAAAATTCCGGTCACAAGCGCTGACTTGATTCAAGCTTAAAACAGAAAATCGACTGAAATGGAAGTTAAACGTAAGATTAAGAAAACGGTTTTTGTGACGGGAGGGTCCGGCTTCGTCGGCAAAACTTTGATTGAGCGGCTGCTTCACGACGGTTTCAAGATCGTTGCTCTGGCGCGTCGTTCGAACGTACCCTCCCATCTAAAGGATCCCGCAATTGAATTGGTGATTGGGGATGTGCGAAATGAGACTTGTGTCACTGAGGCAATGTCGGGCGCCGATTACGTCGTTCATGCTGCGGCCACTTTGCGCGGTTCCTGGGATGACTTCTCGTCGATCAACGTGGAGGGAACTCGCCGAATGTTGGAGGCGGCCGTGAAAAATAAGGTTGAACGTTTCGTGTACATTAGTTCGGCTGGTGTGTATGCTCACGCGAACCTCCGCAATGACGCCATTTACACGGAGGACATGCCTTACGAAGAAGACGCACATGCCAGTTTTTATACAAAATCGAAGATTGAAGCTGAAAAGCTCGTCTACCAATATTTTGAAGAACATAGTTTACCCATTGTGATTTTTCGGCCGGGCGCGATTTACGGTCCGGGCGGCTACGTTTTCCCTGCCACCATTGGGCTTGGCATCGGAAACAACCGAATTATCGCCATCGGGGATCGCACGACGCAGCTTCCGCTGAGTTATGTCGAGAACGTGGTCGATGCCATCGTCAGATCTTTCCGGAATGAGAAGGCCGTGGGACAGTGCTTTAACCTGACCGAAAACGAAACGCTTTCCCGTGGCGAGTATCTGAAGCGGCTTAAATCTGAAGCGAATCCCAATCTCAAGGTTCTGCATTTTCCGCTCTGGTTTATGAAAGCGTTGCGAATGACTTTGAAGGCTGGCTTTGGGCTGATTGGCAGAACGGCGCCTTTGAGTAGTCTGAATTTAAACATGTATTGCACCTCCATCACCTATTCCAACCGGAAATATCGAGAAGACTTTGGTGCCGAGAGTTACGTCGGATTTGAGCAAAGCATTCGAAGAACCGTGGCGTGGCATCGTACGAAGTTGACGCCGAGTCGATCTCACGCTTTGGACGGCACAAAGGTCGTGGTCCCTTCCGATAAAAAGCTGAGGATTGGCATCATCGGTTGTGGATACATCGGCAATGTGCATCTGACGTTTTTAAAGAAGTTTGCCAATGCCGGAGACATCGTCATCTCTGACCCTCAAGAATCGGCATTAGAGACTTTCAAGAGAAAATATCAACCCGCGGGTTCGTATCTTGATTACAAAGAAATGCTCGCAAAAGAGCGACTGGATGTCGTGCATATTTTAGCGCCCCCTCAGTTTCACGCCGAGATTGCCATCGCCGCTGCGAAGAAGGGTGTGCACATTATCATGGAGAAACCCATTGCCCTGGATTCCGAACAAACCAGAAGCATCGTCTCTGCGGCGAAGCGCCACAACATTAAACTCTGCGTTGTGCACAATCATTTGTACGATAAGGTGATGATTCAAGCGCGGGAGATCCTGGCACAGGAAATCCTGGGGCGTATCACATACATCGAAAGTTGGTACGGGACGCAATTCAAGTCTTCAGCGCCGCCGTTTGATCCTGAAACATACTGGGGTTATTCCCTGCCCGGGTCATTGTATCAGGACTACTTGCCTCATGCTCTTTATGTGTTCCTGGACATCATGAACCGGGGCAACATCAGAGATGTGCTGGCAAACTATGCGGGTGGCATCCCCGCTGTTGACACCGATGAACTGAAGATTCTGTTTGAAAATGAGAAGAATTTAGGCCTGGTATCGGTGTCCTTCTCGGTGTCGCCACGCTACCAATTCATGAACGTTTATGGGACCAAGGCCTCCATGAAGATCGATTTTTTGAACAAAGTCGTGCTGTTGGACAAAGAGATCGGCGGCGTTCCGAAAACCATCAACCGTGCCCTGTCCGCTTTTAAACATTCCAGGACGTTGGGGATGGCTGCCATTCGAAATAGCCTGAAGATGTACAAGGTAAACGAGAATCTGTTCGAGGGCACGGATCGCATCATCCGGCTATTTTACCGCAGCATCCTTTTGGATGAACCGGTGCCGGTCCCCGCTGAGGAAGCCCTGCAGGTTATGGAACTGATGGAT
>JAABYK010000574.1:62225-103144 GCA_011775825.1 Candidatus Zhuqueibacterota bacterium
ATTTGCGTATGGTGTCGCGCGCCACAATCTTGCTAATGATCAGCCAGATAATATTTTTACTATCTGGCTTTTTGATAAATTCGGGGTTAGCCAGACTGCTGCAGCCTATCGACTATGGCACCTTCGGACTCATCATGTCCATTCTGGTGATTGTCGAATTGTTTGTCATCACCGGGATTCCGGAGGCCATTCAAAAATACGGCGGCGAGAATCCTGAAGCCATGTCAAAGTTAATTTCAAAAACGCTGCCGTGGCAAATTGCTTACGCGGTTGCTGTTTTTGGTGCATTCTGGCTGATTGCGCCGGTCATCTCGAAAATTTTCGGCGATTCCAATCTGACGTTTTATTTGCGGATCGCGGGCATCGATATCGTCATTTACGGGCTGTACAAATATTTTCTGGGTGTTCAAAATGGTCTGCACCGTTTTGTGCATTACACCATTCTCGGCATCACGTATTCGCTCTCTAAATTAGCAGCGATTCTCGGCTTGGTTTGGCTGGGATTTTCCATTACGGGAGCCTTGATTGGCAACATCATCGGTTCCATATTGGCGCTGATTCTGGCTTTGGCGTTTTCCCGAATAGCTAAAACAGACGCCGAACCAGAGCCTCAATCTTATCTTTCTTTTGTCATTCAAAATGTCTTTTATTTTGTTGGTCTGAATCTGTTTTTTTCAATCGATCTTTGGTTCGTAAAGTACTACCTCTCCGGCGCCAGCGTCGGGCACTATGTGTCGGCGGGTGTTTTGGCCAAACTGACGTACTTACTTTCCGTGGCCCTCTCAGCCGTGTTATTACCATCATTGGCGCGCACGATTCGACTGCAACAAGAGACACGCACCAGAGATCTCATCAAAGATTCGTTACGTTATCTCCTGATCTTTTTGATTTTCATCAACACGGTGGTCATCATAAACGCCAAAGGTATTATCAATTTGTTCTTCGGTGAGGAATATCTTACGGCGGCGCCGATTGTGAGCATTTTGATTGTGGGACTTTCGCTCATCACCATGATGGCGGTGATCAATACGATCATGATTGCAAAAAATCAAATGAAAGCCTGTTTTGTGATGATCGTCTCGTTGTTGATTTTGGATGCAGCGCTAAACACGATTCTCGTTCCGCGTTACGGGTTGTACGGAGCGGCCATCGCCACGTCAGCCATCGGCTTGATGGGCACAGTTTGGGGCGGATTGTACATTTTGGCTGAATTCAAAACACTGATTTTCTCGCTATCAACGATCAGATTGGCCGGGGTGACATTTTTTGTGTTTTTGATTTCCAACTTGTTCAATCACGATAAGATCGATGTCATCATGAATGCCGCCTTGGTCGGAGGCGTATATTTGCTGCTTCTCTGGCTAACTAAAGAAATCAATGCCGTCGATCTGCGTCGGCTTAAAGAATCGTTGGGAATTTCATAACCGTGAATAAGAAAGATGTCACCTGTTGGGCATGTTTCCGACTGCTATGTTTGATTGAAGATGCTAAAGGACGAGAAACAAAATAATCGCCACAATAAGTGGATTCTGATCTGGTTGCTGGGCTGCCTGGCCATTGGCGGCTTCCTGCGCTTTTACAATCTTGGCGGGCCGAGCATCTGGGTCGACGAACTCAACCATCTTTATGCCGGCAAATATTTGCTGGAAGAAGGCAGCCCCAAATTGCCCTCCGGGGAATTGTATCCCAGAGCGTTGCCTTATTCCAAATTGGTTTCCCATTCCTTTCAACTCTTTGGCGTCAACGAATTCAGCCTGCGATTGCCGAGTGCGGTTGTTGGCTTCTTGTGCATTCCACTGGTTTTCCTGGTGGCGAAACGGTTTTTCGGGCTGCTCCCCGCGGCCCTGACCGCGCTATTCATGGCGATTTCACCCTTCGAAATTGGCTGGTCGCGTATTTCTCGTATGTACACGCTGTTTCAATTTTTTTTCATTTCAGGCGTGGTTGCTTTTTATTTGGGATTTGAGAGTGGGGGGCGAGATCGATTTTCGAAATTCCAGAGCAAATTATTAAGCCCATTTTCAGCGGTTCGTCTCAATACGTTATTAGAAAAATGGCGATTAAACGTCATTTGGCTTTTCGTGTCAATTGTGTGCCTGGTCATTTCGTTTTTGGTACACCAACTGACCGTCCTGTTCCTGGCAGGGCTGTTGCTTTATTTTGTCGTCATGTTTTTCATTCAGTGGCGAAATGAAAATCTGCAACAAGCGTTGAAGAGCAAATATTTCATCCTTTTGAGCGTTGCGGGAATTGTCGGGATTTTAGCGATTGTCGGCGTTCCGAAACTCCGTTCATTTGCAAGCTACGCCATTCTGTATGCGCCAAAGTGGACGGAGATGCCAAAATTCCAGGACCGAAAACTTTATCTTGATTTTGTTTTCAATAATTATAATTTCCCAATGGGTGTGTTATTTGTCATTGGCGCTTACCAGGCATTGAGCAGGCTTCACCGATTCGGAATCTTTGCTTTGTCCGTATTTCTGGCCTGCATATTCATGTTCACGTTTGTGTTCTCGTATCGGCATCTGCAATACCTGTACAGCGTCTACCCGATCCTGATCATGCTCAGTGCCTTTGCTTTTGCGAACATTGTTTCATCAGAATTTCCTCACATCAAAACGTCGTGGTTTTCAAAAAGCAAGTTAAGCGAATCAACCCTCAAAGGATTGATTCTGTGCATGTTCTTGGTTTGGGTTCCGTTGGCACCGTCCCTGCGTTTGTCCAAGCGGATTCCTTTTAACGAAGGCGGGGGATTCAACGGGGCGATTTTTTTGACCGAAATGCGGCAAGCGTGCGATTATGTTCGGCCCCGGTTGGGTGAACATGACCTGGTCATTTCGTCCGATGCTCTGGCAACGCTATACTATCTCGGTGAAGTGGATTACAATATCAATTTTTCCGATTATGATTTGGCCAAAGACAACAACTTGAAACGAGACGATGGGAGGTTTTTCGATCTCTACACGGGGAAGCCGTTCGTACGAACCGTTTCTCATTTCAAACACTTAATGGAACAATCCGATACCATCTGGCTTTTATCTGAAGAATACAAGCTCTTACGGGCATCAGTTTACATTCCTCCCAAGATGCGTGAATTTGTTTTGAGCAATTTTGAAAAAGTGTTTACAACGGACGGCGGCAGTGTGCTGGTTTTTCGTTATTCAAAAGAAGGTCCGGCATTGAAACTGAGCAATGGACACCAGTAATTAATTCGTACAGAAATCGTTGAACAACTCCATGCGTAAGGCTAAAATGAGAATTGCAATAATGGGGATACGGGGCATTCCCGCAAACTACGGAGGATTTGAGACCTTTGCCGAACAACTCGGCCCGCGGCTGGTGCAGCGAGGCCATGACGTGACCGTGTATGGCCGGTCCAATATCATTGATTATGACGGCAGGTATTACAAGGGCGTGCGTATCATCATTCTGCCGACCATTTCACATAAATATCTCGATACGGTCGCTCATACGTTCGTATGCGCGTTACACGCTTTGAGAGAGCACTACGATGTGATTGTAATTTGCAACAGCGCCAATGCGTATTGCGCGTGGATTCCCAGGCTTGTGGGAACGCCGGTAGCCATCAATGTCGACGGTTTGGAGTGGAAACGCTCCAAATGGAACCGGCTTGGCAGACGGTTCTATCAACACTCCGAGAGGCTGGCCACGTTTACCGCCACGGAGATTGTCACCGATGCACGCGAAATTGAACAATATTATCTCGACAAATTCAATAAAAGATCAACCTATATCCCGTACGGAACGCCAATCGGCAAAGTGGATTCTCGAGATGTTTTGGACAAATATAACCTCGAGCCCGGAAAATACGTTCTGTACGTCAGTCGTTTGGAACCGGAGAACAATGCGCACCTGGTTGTGGAGGCGTTTGAACAAGTGAAAACCGACATGAAATGTGTGATTGTCGGGGATGCACCTTACAACGGGCGGTACATTGAAAATCTGAAAAAGACGACCGATCCCAGAATTGTTTTCACGGGTTACGTGTTTGGGCAGGGCTACCGGGAGTTCCAATCCAACGCCTATTTCTATGTTCAAGGAACAGAAGTAGGGGGGACGCATCCGGCTTTGCTGGAAGGCATGGGACACGGAAATTGCGTTTTGGCCAACGACGTGCCCGAACATCGGGAAGTACTCGGAGAGGCCGGCGTCTATTTCAGCACACACCAAAACGGCGATTTGACGAAAAAGATGCAGCACTTGTTAGACAATCCCGATTTGGTGCGATCGTATGGAGAGAAAGCCGTGGAGAGAATCAGAAGACACTACACCTGGGATAAAATTACCGAGGATTATGAGAAGCTGTTCTACAAATTGCGCAGAACAAATAGTGGCTGACCGAAAACACGCTGTTGCTGTTATGCCCCAGATCTTTTGTTCGGGAATCTCCGGCCTAATTCCGGGAGATTCCGGCATAAACTTGTCCCGCAATCTATAAGCTGGGAACAATGCTGGAATGACGCGCACTCATGAATTTTCGTTCAGCCATCACTAAATCCAAATAATCACGGAAGATCACCGCTTACTATGATCGCAAAATTAGTCTTGGAGGATGGCTCAGTTTTCGCAGGGCAAGCGTTTGGCAGTCCCACGTCGACGGCAGGAGAAGTTGTTTTTAACACGGGCATGGTGGGCTATCCCGAGAGTTTCACGGACCCTTCTTACGAAGGACAAATTCTCATTTTAACTTACCCATTGATTGGCAATTACGGTGTTCCCCCGCTCGGTGAAATGGATGGTCAGTTAGTCCGAGCGTTTGAGTCGCAAAGGATTCACATCGCCGGATTGGTGGTTTCCGAGCACTCAAAAAATTTCAGCCACTGGACGGGCAAGACCGATCTTCATTCCTGGCTGGAAGACAATCGAATTCCCGGAATTAGCGGCGTGGACACGCGCTGGCTTACCCAGAAATTGCGGGAAAAAGGGTGCATGTTGGGCAAGATTGTCGTAGAGCAACAAGACGTGGATTTTATCGATCCAAATCTTGAGAACTTAGTGGCGAGGGTTTCGCCGTCGGAGCCAATCGAATATGGTGATGGCGCAAAAAAAGTTCTGCTGATAAATTGCGGTTGCAAATTAAACATTGTTCGCTCCTTGTTGAAGAGGGATGTCACGGTCCGGGTTGTGCCGTGGGATTGGGATATTTCCAAAGAGCAGTACGACGGGATTTTGATATCGAACGGCCCCGGCGATCCCAAGATGTGTGAGACCACGGTTGAGCGAGTCCGCAAGGCCCTGGAATATGATACGCCGGCTTTTGGCATCTGTCTTGGCAGCCAGGTTCTGGCCCTGGCCGCGGGGGCGGACACCTACAAGCTGAAATATGGTCATCGCAGCCAGAATCAACCGTGCGTTCTGGTGGGCAGCAAGCGTTGTTACATCACCTCGCAGAATCACGGCTATGCGGTAGATGAGAAATCGTTGCCTCCTGATTGGGATCCCTGGTTCTTCAATGCCAACGACGGCACAAACGAAGGCATCCGGCATCGCAACAAGCCGTTCATAAGCGTGCAGTTTCATCCCGAGGCGTCTCCCGGTCCGCTTGATACCGGGTATCTGTTTGACCAATTTATCGAAATGCTTTAGCATGAAATCGTTTCCCCAAAAAGTCATTGTATTAGGGAGTTCCGCTCTCAAAATTGGTGAGGCCGGCGAATTTGACTACTCTGGAAGCCAGGCCATCAAAGCGCTCAAAGAGTCTGACGTTGAAACGGTTCTGGTAAATCCGAACATTGCCACCATTCAAACCTCCGAGCATTTGGCAGATAAAGTCTATTTTCTACCGGTAAATGCTTTCTTCGTCGAGCAAGTCATCGAAAAAGCAAAACCGGATGGGATCTTTCTGGCCTTTGGCGGACAGACAGCGCTCAACTGCGGGGTGGATTTGTTCGAAAACGGCGTGCTCGAAAAGCACGGTGTGCGTGTGTTGGGAAGTCCTCTGCAGGCCATTCAGGATACGGAAGATCGCGGGCGGTTTGTGCGGCGTTTGCAAGAAATCGATGTCAAAGTCCCGCACAGCGTTGCGGTTCATTCCGTTGAGGAGGCCACCAAGATCGCCAAGCAGATCGGCTATCCGGTCATGATACGCATCGCTTACGCGTTGGGGGGTCTGGGCTCCGGTCTGTGCACGTCCGAAGAGGAGGTGAAAGATCGTGCGGGCAAAGCGTTTTCATTCACGAATCAGATTCTCGTTGAAGAATATTTAGAAGGGTGGAAGGAAGTCGAATACGAAGTGGTTCGGGATGCCCACGACAATTGCATCACGGTTTGCAACATGGAAAACTTCGATCCGTTGGGGATTCACACCGGAGAGAGCATTGTCGTGGCGCCGAGTCAAACGTTGAACAACGGTGAGTACCACAAGCTGCGTGAAATTTCCATTCGCATCGTTCGGCATATTGGCATCGTCGGAGAATGCAATGTGCAGTTCGCCCTGAACCCCCAAACCGGCGATTGTCGCGTCATCGAAGTGAACGCACGGTTGTCCCGCAGCTCGGCGCTGGCATCGAAGGCGACGGGGTATCCCCTGGCGTTTATGGCTGCAAAATTAGCGCTTGGCTACGGTTTGACTGATTTAAAAAATAGCATTACACAGACCACCATGGCTTGCTTTGAGCCTGCTTTAGACTACGTGGTTGTGAAGATACCGCGCTGGGATTTGAAGAAGTTTCGTCGCGTGTCCACTCGCATTGGCTCCGGTATGAAATCCGTTGGGGAAGTCATGGCCATCGGGCGTTCTTTTGAAGAGGCGTTGCAGAAAGCGTTGAGAATGTTGGAAATCGGCGTTCACGGTTTGATCGGCAACGACCATTTGCAGTTCGAGGATTTGCAGAGCGAGCTACTGAATCCCACGGATGAACGGATTTTTGCCATCGCGCAGGCTTTGAAATCGAATGTCTCCATTGAACAAGTTCATGAATTGACCAACATCGACAAGTGGTTTCTGTATAAGATTCAACATATTTTGGACGTTGAGAAAGCCCTTAAAACGTACGCCAACGGCATTTGCCCCAAAGGCACATTACTCGAAGCCAAACGTGCGGGATTTTCAGACTTTCAAATTGCCGGGATCCTGAATTGTAGCGAAGATGAGGTTCTAAGAACGCGCAAGAACTATGGCCTGAAACCGTGTGTCAAGCAAATTGATACTTTAGCTGCTGAATACCCGGCCCAAACCAATTATTTATATCTTACGTACAACGGCATTTCCGATGACGTGGTCTATCAGCGCAGGAAATCGGTGATGGTTTTGGGCTCTGGCGTCTATCGCATTGGCAGCTCCGTTGAGTTTGACTGGTGCTGTGTGAATGCGGTGATGACCTTGCGGAAGCTCGGATACGAAACCATTCTTATCAATTACAATCCGGAAACGGTCAGTACCGACTACGATGAGTGCGATCGTCTCTATTTTGACGAGCTCAGCTTCGAGACCATTTATGAAATTTATGAAAAAGAGCAGCCTCTCGGAATCATTATTTCCATGGGCGGTCAGGTTTCAAATAATTTGGCTTTACGGTTTCACCAGGCTGGAATGAAAATCCTGGGCACCTCATCCCAAAGCATTGACAACGCGGAAAATCGTCACAAGTTCTCCACGCTGCTGGATGAGCTGAAAATCGACCAACCGGAGTGGCGGGAGTTGATTTCCGTGGAAGAGGCCAAAGAATTTGCGGAACAAGTTGGCTACCCGGTTCTGGTACGACCATCTTATGTTTTGAGCGGTGCAGCCATGGGTGTGGCTTCTAACGACGCTGAACTGACGCAATTCCTGGAACGGGCCGTGGAAATCTCACGAGAGTATCCTGTGGTTACCAGCAAGTTCCTGGAGAACGCCAAAGAGATCGAATTTGACGGTGTGGCACAAGATGGTGAAATGATCGTACATGCCATTTCCGAACACGTTGAAAACGCCGGTGTTCATTCCGGCGATGCCACCCTGGTCTTGCCGCCTCAACGAACCTACATCGAAACCATCCGCCAGGTGCGCAATATCTCCAGGAAGATTGCCAGAGCGCTTCAGATCACCGGACCTTTCAATATTCAGTTCATCGCCAAAAACAATGCGGTGAAAGTAATAGAATGTAATTTGAGGGCGTCAAGAAGTTTCCCTTTTGTGTCGAAAGTCTACAAAGTGAATTTCATCGATATCGCCACGCGCGTGTTGCTGGGTGAACCGGTCGACAAATGCGATAAGTCCTTTGTGGATCTGGAATACGTCGGGGTGAAAGCACCACAATTTTCATTTACCCGTCTTCAGGGCGCCGATCCAACGTTAGGTGTGGAAATGGCCTCCACCGGAGAAGTCGGTTGTTTGGGCGATGATTTTGAGGAAGCGTTTCTGAAAGCGTTGATTTCTGTCGGGTTTAAGATTCCCGTGCGGACGATTCTGATATCGACCGGGCCGCTTGAGAATAAGGCAGAATTTATTTCGAGCGCCAGGATATTGAAAGAGTTAGGTGTTAAAATCTATTCGACTCGGGGTACAGCGAACTTCATGAAACAATACGGCATCGAAACCGACGTGCTGCACTGGCCATTGGAAAAAAAGAGTCCCAATGTCCTGGAATGTATCATGGACGGTAAGGTCGATTTGGTGATCAACATCCCGAAGAATTATCAGGAAGAAGAGCTGACCAACGATTACATCATCCGTCGACAAGCCGTGGACTTCGGTATACCCTTGATCACGAATCTGCAATTGGCCAATCGCTTTGTTGAATCGATGGCCCATAAGCGAGCGACTGAGCTGCGGGTGAAAAGTTGGGATGTGTATTAAATAATCTGAGTTGAATAGACTTGAGCCAAAAAAGATGAGTGTTTTTCGTGAGAAGACAACGGTTTGCGGCCTGACGCCCGCACTGCGAACAATGGTTCAATTTTGAGAGTGGCGCAATTATCATATGAGCAAGCAAACCAAAACCAGGGCGGAACGAAAAAAACAAAGAACGGTTGATATCGTTGAAAGATTGGATCCGCGCTGGTCCTTGATAACGATTATGGCAGTGGGTCTTGGACTCCGCCTGTTTTTTATGAAGTACAGGTTTGCGGTTGCTTTTGATGAAGTCAATTATTTGAAGCTCGGCGTAAGCGGCTACTTGAATGGCTTATCCGATGTTCTGCACACCTATTGGTCGCCGTTGCTGCCCACCGTAATTTCAATCGTCTGTGCCTTTTTCAGCGATTATGAATTGGCTGGCCGAATGGTCTCAATTCTCTCCGGTACGCTTCTAATTGTTCCCGTTTATTTTCTGGGGAAACATATTTATGATAAGCACGTTGGCATTCTTGCGGCAGGCTTTGTGGCTCTATTCCCGCCGCTGGCATTTCAATCCACACAGGCGTTGACAGAGCCGCTGTACATGCTTCTGGCGACGTTCGCGGTGCTGTTCGGAATGTTCATGTTAAAGATTTACTCCACGGGCTTTGCCTTTCTGGCTGGAATCGCATCGGGACTCGTTTATCTTGCCCATCCACAAGGTATTGGGTTTTTGATCGTGGTCGCCTTCTGGATCGTATTTGGCGCTGTCAGCAAGCTATTTCTGATCAAATCGTTGCGTATTCCCTGGCTTGCGGCACTGTTAGTTTTGGGATTTCTGATCGTGTCTTTGCCGTACCTGATTTATCTTAAAAATGTTACCGGAAAATGGACGCTGAGCGCCAAAGCTGCTGCTAATTGGCAAATGGAGGCGCCCAAGCAGGAGAAAGGTCGTGACGCTTTTCGCTCTTTGGACCCGACCAACCGGCATGTACCTATCGACCGAATCTTCCATCAAGGTGATTTTTTGCAACCTACAAACGGTGTATCGAAGCCGGTTCGGGAGGTGCGGCTCAAACCATTCCTCTTCAAGTACGTGAAAAATGTTACGAACATGCTGAGCAGCGCCATACCCGAACTGTTAACCACTGTTCCGTTTCTTCTTCTGGGCGTCGGGTTGCTGGGTGGCCCCTGGAAACCTCTGCAGGGGCGGATGATTCTCTATTTATTGAGTTTCATTGCTTTTTTTTGGTTCGTCGTGATTCCCGCATTCCACTTAAACCAAAGGTATTTGACGCCGCTCTGGCCCGTGTGTGCGATTTGGGTGGCAAAGGGCGCTCTGCATATCAAAGACTGGTTGTCGCTTAATATGCCGGTGATCAAACGTTCGAAACAATTTAAAATGGCACCTGGTACGCTTGCTTCGGTTTTTATTTTTGCGATTTTTTTTATAGCGAGTTTCTTGCCGGAATTCGGTCGAGTGGTGGCAAGGCAGCCAGATAACAAAGCTTATTGGGCTGACCCTGTGGAGCAAAAAAGGGCCGGTCTTTGGCTTAAAGAACATGCCACGGCACAAAAAATCATCATGAGTCGCAATCACGCCGTTGACTTTTATGCGGGTAATTATGATATTAAACAGTCTGTTACGATCCCAAAATCGAGTTTCGAGCGGGTGCTTGAATACGCAAAACATCGCGGGGTCAATTATTTGGTGTTAAATGAAAGATATAAGGAGTCATACGCCGACTTGCGTTTTTTGTTAGAAACCGACAACGAAGTTCCGGGTCTTAAGCTTGTTTATGAAGATAAAGACATCAATGGACTGGTCACCAAAATTTATCGGGTGTTGTAATGTCGTTTAAACTCATTGAGAGACGACTCTTTCAACTGCTTATTTTGTGTTTGCCCCTTAATTTAGGTGCATTCTATACACATCTACTCGAAACGGATCTTATTTATGCGTACGACGTGGCATTGGCTGCGCTTTATGTGATGTGGTTTGTGAATAGCGACGGCTTTAGTAAGTTTCGCATTTTCTGGGGCAAGATTTCGCTGCCATTTGTTCTCCTGATATTCTGGACGGCTCTTTCGGGGATCAATGCAATTTCACTCACCATGCTCGGGTTCGCATTTTACATGCTGTTCAAATCCTACTTGATTTATCTTTATATTGTCAACAATGTAAAAACCAAAAACGATCTTAATTTTGTAGCCACCTGGCTTCTTGTGGGGCTGTCGTTTCAAGGCTTTCTCGGCATTGTGCAATATACCACCGGTAGCTCCCTCGGTCTTGAATTTCTCGGCGCGATTTCAAAATACAGACTTTCAGGTGTGACAAGAGTTCGGGGTACCATTGGGTACCCAAATCAATTTGGGGCCTGGCTTGCTTTGATCATTCCGGTCGCAGTGAGTTTGTTTATTTTTGAATTGAAGGGGCGAAGAAAACTGTTGTACGGTGGTGCTGCATTTCTGGGGATCCTTGGTCTGCTGTTGTCATTTTCAAGGTCTGCGTGGGCGGGTTTGCTTGGAAGTGGCTTCATATTGATCGTACTCCTGGCCAAGAGACGATTGCTGAAGGCCAGATATGTTTTGGCTCTTTTTGTGGCCTGCTTGATGGTGATCGCACTGGTCATCGGATTCTGGGATACCATCGTTCTGCGTTTCGAGACCGGCGCCACAGGAAAATGGCGTTTGGTCATGATGGATATTGCTGGAGACATCATTAAAGACAATCCTTTGTTCGGGGTGGGATTAATGAATTACAAGTTCCACTCCATCGAACATTTTCACTTTTGGCATCCTGTTCACAACACTTATCTGAGGTTAGCAGCCGAGACGGGCATTCCCGGCCTGCTATTTTTTCTTTTGGTCGTGGTTGTGAGCATGAAGGAGGGCCACAAAATGTTGAAATGCAAAGACCGTTACATATTTTCAGTGGCTATAGGAACCTTATGCAGCATATGGGCTTTTCTGTTTACGATCAACTTTGGTCCCCAATATCAGCACTATCGCATTAAGTTCCTGTTTTGGTTTATGATTGGCATCATTTATTCGCTGAGAAGGGTTTACAGGAATGAGGTGGTCCTCAAACAGCAGATCCATCAGAAACAAAAGCAGAAAGTCGTGCCAGCTCAGCTCGGCTCCGAACAACCGAATCCCGTTCCAAATATTTCGAAAGTGAGAGGCGTCGTCAAATGAAAGTCCTGATGATCGACAAATACTTTTTCATTAAAGGCGGGGCCGAACGCTACTTTTTTGAGCTGAAAAATATTTTGCAGCTTATGGGTCACGAGGTCATTCCGTTTTCGATGAAGCATCCTGAAAATGAGGAGACACGATTTGAAAAACACTTTGTGGAGAATATTGATTTCGGGTTGGATGCCTCGGTTCGGAAATTGCTTCGTTTCCCGAAAATTGCAGGACGAATGTTTTATTCCTTGCATGCGAAGTCGCGCCTTGAAAATCTGATTGAAGCGACAAAACCGGATATTGCCCACCTTCACATGATCGATCATCAACTTTCACCCTCGATCTTGCATACTTTGGAGAAGTACGATTTGCCGGTCATTCAGACGGTTCATCAATACAAATTGGTGTGCCCGAACTATCGCCTCTACAATCCACGCCTCGGCGAAGTTTGCGAGAAATGCCTGGACGGTAATTTGCTCCATCCGATTAAGGAACGCTGTCACAAGAATTCCTTTTCCGCGAGTTTACTGGTTGCACTCGAAAGCAGTTTCCATCGGGCCATCGGCATTTATGAGAAGAACATTGATCTATTTCATGTCCCAAGCCAATTCATGGGTTCAAAGCTTCAGCAAGGCGGGGTTGGAGACGGCAAGATCCGACATCTTTTTTACACGATTCGTTTGCAGAATTTTGAGCCGAAGTTTGAGCCAGGGGAGTATCTTCTTTACTTTGGTCGTCTCTCCGACGAAAAGGGAATCTTGACGCTACTGAAAGCCGCCAAAGCGTATACATCCGCACCGTTGTACATCGTTGGAGGTGGGCCGCAACGTGCGGAATTACAATCTTTTGCCAAGAAACATCAGCTTGATCATGTGAAATTCCTGGGGTTGAAATCAGGTGAAGAGTTGGAATCGCTGGTTAGGAACGCGCGGGTCATTTTGGTGCCATCGGAGTGGTACGATAATTCGCCCTTGGTGATCTACGAGTCGTTTGCCTATGGCAGGCCGGTCATTGGGGCGAAGATGGGCGGAATCTCTGAACTCATCGATCATCAGGAGACCGGCCTNNCCCCGAACTCGCGGTAAAATATGGCAGATCTGCCCGAGCCAAGGCCGAAAGAGAGTTCGATCCTCAGGTTCACTACGAAAGGATGCATGCCTGGTATCAAGATCTGCTCGCGGATTCCGGTATTCAGATTCAGGCGGAGTACAACTGAGGTTTTGCATTTCGAATATTTCAGAAGATAGATAAACGCTCAGGGGCTTATGAATATTTTAGGAATTTCGTGCTTTTATCACGACAGTGCCGCATGTCTGGTTCAAAATGACAAAATCGTGGCGGCGGCGCAGGAAGAGCGCTTTACGCGAAAAAAGCACGATCAGGAGTTTCCGGAAAATGCTGTCAAGTTTTGTCTGAATTACGCCAATCTTACAGTAAAAGATCTGGATTATGTAGCATTCTATGATAAACCGTTTTTAAAGTTTGAGCGCATTTTAGAGACCTATCTCACCTATGCGCCCAGGGGGTTTCGCTCCTATTTGATAGCAGTGCCGCTGTGGCTGAGACGCAAGCTGTGGATTCCAGATCTCATTCAGAACGAACTTGGTTACAAAGGAAAACTCATTTACCCCGAGCATCATGAATCGCACGCGGCGTCAGCATTTTTCCCTTCGCCCTTTCAAGAAGCTGCCTTTATCACCATGGATGGCGTCGGCGAATGGACCACGACCTCGTACGGCATCGGCAAGGATAACAATGTGCTCATTCAGGCCGAACTGCAATTTCCACACTCGCTGGGATTGCTCTATTCCGCGTTTACATATTACACCGGCTTCAAGGTGAATTCAGGTGAGTATAAAGTCATGGGATTAGCACCCTATGGTGAGCCCAAATATGTTCAAACAATTCTTGACAACTTGATTGACATCAAAGAAGATGGGTCGTTCAAGTTGAATATGGCGTATTTCAATTACTGCGCCGGTTTGACCATGACCAATGGTCGGTTTGACAAGCTCTTCGATGGTCCACCGAGAAAACCCGAATCGAAACTCACGCAGCGCGAGATGGATTTGGCCCGTTCCATACAAGTTGTCACCGAAGAGGTTATGCTGAAAACCGCGCGTCATGTCCACAAAGAGACCGGGCAGAAGTATTTATGTTTGGCCGGTGGTGTTGCGTTAAATTGCGTTGGCAACGGTCGCATCTTGCGCGAGGTTCCGTTTGAAGACATCTGGATTCAACCTGCGGCCGGCGATGCAGGGGGGGCCCTTGGTGCGGCTCTTTTGGCATATTATCAGTATTTGGGAAATGAGCGCACCGTTACCGGAAAAGAAGATCTGCAACAGGGTTCGTATCTTGGACCAGAGTTCTCCGATTCCGAAATTCAAAAAATATTGGATGAACATAAGGCTGTTTACACACAAATGGATTATGACGACATTCCGGAAAAAGTGTCTGAATTAATCGCCGACCAGAAAGTCGTGGGCTGGTTTCAGGGCCGCATGGAGTTCGGCCCGCGCGCCCTTGGCAGCCGCTCAATTATCGGAGACGCACGGTCTGCCAAAATGCAGGAAGTCATGAATCTGAAGATCAAATTCCGCGAAAGTTTTCGGCCCTTTGCGCCTTCCATACTGGCAGAACGGGTTTCGACTCATTTCGAAATTGACCGAGAAAGCCCTTACATGCTTCTGGTAGCGCCCGTTAAGGAAGACAAACGCAAACCGGTAACGAACGAGGAGAAGCAGCTCTTCGGGACGGACAAACTCAAATTTGTACGTTCGGATATTCCTGCCGTGACTCACGTCGACTATTCAGCGAGAATTCAAACCGTCAACAAGAAGACGAATCCGCTTTATTATGAGATGATCTCTGCCGTTGAAGCGAAGACCGGTTGTCCGGTCATCATCAACACTTCGTTCAACGTCAGGGGCGAACCGATTGTGTGCACGCCTATGGATGCCTACAAGTGCTTCATGCGCACGAACATGGACTTTCTAATTATGGGAAAGTTCTTGCTTGATAAGGAGCTGCAACCGGAATTCCATGACGAAGTTGACTGGCAAGAAGAATTTGAGTTAGATTAAATCATGAAGTTCAATAAGAAAGAAGTCTTTTTTTCTGTCTTTTCTGTTCTATTTTCTCTATCTTTCTTCTGTGTGGTTGCAGAAGTGGCAACAAGAATCTACCTTGGGGAAGAGCCTGAGAATGAAGGAACTCTGTACAAATACAAGGATATCAAGTTGGGTTTCAAGGGTAACGATGGGTTCGATTCTCAGTTCTTTACCGATCACGATGCCGTAGCTCAGGGTGTGAAAGTTCACATCAACAATGTGGGCTTACGAGACTACAAGGATCGGCAAATTACAAAACCGTCGGCCACCGCGAGGGTCGCCATTTTTGGTGATTCCTTCACCTTCGGCCGCGGGAATGAGGACATGGAGACCGGACCGGCCCAATTGGAAAAAATGTTAAACGATGAAAAAAACAGTTCAACTTATGTCGAGGTACTTAATTTCGGTGTCTCGGGATTCAACACTATTCAACAGTATATTTATTTAACGCGGTTCGGCATGCAATTTGAGCCGGACGTAGTCTTAATTCAGTGGCTGTATAACGATTTCAATAAGCGTGGCTATCGAATGAGTGATTTAGATAAGATCGCATCAAGTGGAGCCATCGAGCGGATTAGAAAACAGCGGACATCGGGTGCCAACGTAGACTTTGATTTGGTTAGAACGACCAAGCTTTGGTTGAGAAAGTACTCAGATTTTTACGAATTCATTTTAGCACCGAGATTGAGAAGCCTGTATGGAAGGCTTTTTGACGCCGAAGTGGGTGACGTCTACTTCACCAATTTCAAAACCCGTGGAGCCCAATTGAGTTTGAAGTCTCTAAATGCAGCATTTGATTTTTGTAAAGAACGAGGCATCGAATTTGGTGTGGTCATCTACCCGGGATTGAATACACTGAACACGAGTTTTCACCAGGACAACATATATTCAAAGCTCGAGAGATTCTGTGAACAAAATCGCATCCCGGTTTTGAATTTGTATTCTGCAGCTTTCAAATGCTTGGATTCAAGCGAGTTGGTCATTTCAAAGCGGGACAGTCATCCCAATGCAAAGGCACAAAAAATAGCAGCGCAAGCCATCGCCCCCTGGGTGACTGAATTATTGCACAAAAAGTACACGGATGGAAAATGAGCCTTATCTCCGATGTTTCTTCTGAACTGAAAAATCTAAAAAGCGATAAAAAAACGCTGCGGAAGTTCGGTTTCACCATCGCGGCGGCACTTGGTGTGATTGGACTTTTGGTGTTTTTTGTCGGTAGTCACTCACAAAGAGCCTTTTGGCTGTGGGGAGCAGGGGCTCTTTTCCTTGTTTTCGGGGAACTGCTCCCTGCTTCATTGAAATACATCCACATTGTGTGGATGGGTTTGGCTTTTGTTCTTGGATGGATTGTGTCAAGACTGATACTGTCTGTGCTATTTTATTTGGTAATCACACCGATTGGCCTGATCATGAGGCTGTTCGGAAAGGATCCTTTAGACCGGGAAATAGATCGAGATGCTGTCACTTATTGGAAAAAGCGTGAATCTCAAGAAATCAAACCTGAGCGATACGAAAAACTCTTTTAGGAGGCATAAACATGGGCAAGCTTACCATCATGCGGGAATTCGTTCAATTCCTGCTTGAGCGAAAGAAATGGTGGCTCACACCAATTATTCTGATGCTGTTGCTGCTGGGGTCACTGATCGTTTTAACGGAAGGCAGCGCGCTGGCGCCGTTCATTTATACGCTGTTCTAAAATCGGTTTAAATATAACCCCAAAATTCGTGACTGAATGAAGCGTCTTTTGGTGCTCAAGCAGGCGTCATCGCTGTCATTCTAAGTTGTTGTTGTCACGTTGGGCGAGGACGCCCGACGGAGCAAGATGAGACTAATGTCGCTCAGACATTGACCAGCCGGAGGCTGTAGATTCGGGATGAATACGATGCTGATCTCGACCAGCACAGGCAGAGATGCATTTTGAGCAATCAATAACAAAGACATCATCCGACATTCGTTTGGCCTAACCTTTTCACATTCTGGATATTCCACATTTCAAGCAATTTTTGTTCTGAATGAAGCCCAGCCGCGTCACCTCAAATTCCATCCTCGTCCTCTCCTCTGAAATTATCGACCGGTTTTTGCGGTTTGTTCTTGTCATCTTTGCAGCTCGTTTATTGGGCGACGCCGATTACGGCAAGATCACGTTTGCCATCGCTTTCGGTGCGTTGTTTCTCATTCTCGCCGATTTCGGGCTGCATCAATTGCTGATTCGGGAGATTGCTCGCACGCCTGAAGATGTCGAGCGATTGATGGGAAACGGCCTACTGATTAAGCTTCTTCTATCCGGGTTTACGGCCTTTTGCATATACGTGGCTGCGCAACTCACCAACAAACCGCAGGATGTCATGTATACGGTTTACATTATCGGGGCATCTCAGATTACCGGTTCATTTGCAGAATATTTTTCAACCGTGTTTCAAGGGATGCAGCGGATGAAGTATGTGGCCATCGCAAGTTTGATTTTAAGCATTTCAAACACGGTCATCGGCGTGCTTGTTTTGGTGCTTGGAGGGAGTTTTCTAACGCTGGCATGGGTTTATCTTGTCTCGCGCATGCTGAAGCTGATTTACTGTCTGGTCGCCGGCCTGAAATTCACGAAAATTGTGGTACGATTTGAGTCCTCGATATTGAAATTCCTGTTGCTTGAGGGAGCCGTTTTTGGCATCCTGCGATTCTTTTCGATTATGTACACAAATGTGGACACAACCATGCTGTCGCTGATGATTGGCGATGAGACGGTCGGTTGGTACAACGCAGCCTACCGGTTGATATTTGCGATGATGGTCATTCCGATTGGCATCATGCGGGCTGTCTATCCGGCTTTGTCTGCCTATTATAAATCTAAACGTGAGGCCTTTAACCATTTGTTTGAAAAGACTTTTAAACTTTTGTTTTGGGCCGGCACCTCGATTGCGATTGTGGTTTCGTTGCTTTCTGACGAGATCGTCCTTTTGATTTTTGGTGAGGAATACATTAACGGCGCCGCTGCACTCAAGATCCTGGTTTGGTCCACGGCAATTTATTTCATCGGTACTACCTTGACGCATGCCACCCGATCGGCAGGGAAACAGGCATTCACGGCAAAGGTAGTGGCAACCAGCGCTTTCCTGAATTTGATTCTGAATTTTATCCTGATTCCAAGATACAGTTTAGTTGGTGCAGCTTTTGCAACGGTTATGTCGGAATTTTTTACATTCGGCTTTCATTTGTGGTTTGTTGGCCGATATATTACTAAACCGCCATTCTTAAGATTGTTGCCTAAGGTGTTACTTATTAATTTGGCGACCGGGATATTCGTGTGGCTAATGATTGATCTTTCTCTATTTATGACACTTGGGTTGGTTGGGCTTGGGAATGTCGGCGTGGTTTTTTTAAGCAGATATTTTACAAAAGACGAATTGCTTCGTCTTCAGAATGTGATGAAGTCGTTGCGTGGTTCGCAAATCTGATTCATCAACATAAGACAAGTGTACATATTTGAAACATGATTACAGGTTTGTAATGCATGTTTTCCGTTATATGTGCGTATTTTTTGATAACTTGGCGAGACACTAAGTAACTGATTAAAAGAATATTTATGGATATAGAACACGTACTGGAGAACGGCAACTGTCATCAATGTGGGGTTTGCGTCGGAGTGTGTCCGGTAGACGCCATCACCATTGAGCAGGATGTAAAAAAGGGTATGTACCCCATTTTTCATAGAAATCTTTGCACAGATTGTGACCTGTGCCATATCGCCTGTCCCGGTGAGGAATTCGACTGGAATCAATTGCAGGAAGACACATTTGGTGAAGTCCCAACCGACATGGAATTGGGCTATTATCGAGAGATTTTGAGTGGGTATACAAATTGGGACAAAATTCGACAAAAAGGCGCTTCAGGTGGAATCGTTTCCGCCATCCTGATCGCGTTGTTAGAGAAGGGCGAAATCGACGGCGCCGTCGTAACCAAGATGGATGAAGAGTATCCTTTGCAGCCTAAAGTTTATATTGCGCGAACTGCAGAGGAAATCCTTGAAGCCCAACAGTCCAAATACTTACCGGTCCCCGTAGGGGTTATTCTTCAGGAGATTATGCGAACGGATGGACGATTTGCGGTTGTGGCTTTGCCCTGCCACATTCATGGAATCCGACTGGCACAGCAGAAGATGCCTCGCGTGCGAAAGAGAATTGCCTTACAAATTGGGCTGATCTGTGGTTTTCATCCGTCTTTCACCAACACCACGTTCTTGACCAGGAGAGCGGGTGTGAAAAACCTGGACGACGTTGCGGAAATTCGCTACCGAGACGACACATGGCCCGGTGGCTTCAATGTGATCAAGAAGGATGGCTCCAACAATATGATTCACCCGGTGCAAGAATTTTTTTGGTCCCACGCTTTGTTCGAGCGGGAGCGCTGTGCCACATGCACCGATGCTATGTCTGAATTCGGAGACATCGTGTGTGGTGACGAATGGCGTGATGATGGTGTGGTTCGGGATGATTTTAAGGAGGGCTGGTCGTATATCATTACACGTACCGATAAAGGTTCCGAAATCGTCGATAGATTGGTCTCCGATGGCGTTCTTTATGTCGAGCCCACACATGCCGGCGTAGTTAAATCCGGCATGATGCCCACTGTTAATCTAAAGAAGAAGTTGGCCTTCGCTGCCATTCGAATTCGAAAATGGCTTGGCCTGGCAGTTCCAAACTATCACAACTTGGATCCCGCCGAAAAGTTGACCCTCAAGCACTATGTGGGAGCAGCAGTTATTCTGGCTGTTCCGGCGTTTTTTGAAATTCGGTCGGTGCAGCGGATATTTGTGAATTTTCCAACCAAGTTTTTCAGAAAGTACATGCGTCTCCTGTACAAATGCCTGGTTGATTTTACGCGATCCGATGAGTTGAAAAGAGAAGCAAAGGCGAACAGGGTGAGTCACGATCCGGAAGTTGGGATTATACGGGACAATCGCAAAATCATCACGGAAGCGTCAACGAGTTGACCCAGGGAAGGTGAGTTTGAATATGGAAACGATTATCGATACGTAATGCAAACATATTCTGAAACAGTTACAGAGATTCATTCGTGGCTGTCTTCGTTACAAGTCGACCAAAAGTGGATTGACGCGAACATCAAACAGAATCAGCTCCATTTTGAGTTAATTCATCCCCAATTAGGCAAAACTAAGGTCACGCATTCGCTGGCAACTGAGGGTATATTACGAGCACATGGTATCGCTCTTGAGCTATGGGATATCAAAGATGAGCGAGCCAAATTCAGGGTTTATGACTATGGAGGTATCTGGGATCCAATAGATGAATACGTTCCGGGGGAGCACTACGCCACCTCACATTTTGCACTCTTGAGCGCCATTCTTTTTAATATAAACAAACAGCCTCATTTTTTGGACAAGGCGACTCAAGCTTTCGAATTTCATCTTTACACGTGTAAGGATGAATATCGGCTTTCCAACTGGATGTATCATTGGGACTTCCAGAATTACGCTCTCATCGAATGTTACAGGCGATTGAAAGATCACGTGGCCGAGGACATAAAACAACATTGGCAGCAAGCGCTCAAGCAATGGCGCAGCAATCATCGCAACAAACTGACAAATTGGGCGGCCATGCGGGCTTTGTCACATGTTCAACGATATCAAACATTTGGCAACTGGCTCGATCTATTTCGATATAAGCGGAATGAAATGCTCATATATAAAGCGGAACACAGGAATGGCTGCTTTGATGACGAACTGAATGTTAGCCGGTCTATTCAGTATCACATTTACACCGTAGCGTTGTTACATCGATTGTATCTTTCGACACAAAGGAAGCGTCATGCACAGAGTTTTTTGAGAGGCGTAGAATTTCTCCTCAAGTTTGTTGATCCGGACGGTGATTTCAATTATTGGGGACGGGGACAGGAACAGGTCTTTGGCTACGGAGCGGCCGTGTACGCATTAACCGCTGCAGCGAATCTGACTGGAGAACGGCGCTACGAACAAGTGGCTGACAAAGTCTATGATTACTTGCTGCAATTTAAACGAGGCGATCACTTTCCCTTGGTTTTGAATGATCATGAAGACGCCAAGCGCGTCGGTTGGCGCGATTATCACCACACGACGGTCTACAATGCGTTTCTTGCGGTGTGGCTTGGTTTTGCAGAAGAGTTGCGAAGGAGTAAGATACAGTCAATTAACGTGGCCAATGCTTTTGAGAAACCAGATCTCACCGAGACTGATTTTGCTTTTCTCCGAAATGAAAATTTCTTTGTGGCGCTTGGTTCGGGGTTGTCGCATTATGCATCAGAAATGGGATTGAGTCCGTGCCACATTTGGGTGAAGGATTTGGGCGCGATTTACTCCTGTCCGGGTGGCGCGATGCGGGAGACTTTTGGGAAATTCTACGGCGATGGGCTTGCTGAAAAAAATTGCCTTGCGCCCCTGGCGGTTAATTACGATGGAACACTGTATTCTCCAGCCAACAAGACCGGCAAGATTGACAAATGCACTCAGGATTCGATAGATTGCTTCCTGGATTATGGGATTTTTGAAGTACATCGAAGGATGGCCATCTCTTCTACAGTGCTTCAGATAACAGACGAAATTGTTTTCAAACAAGAGTGTGCGTTCGAGGAATTTCGCGTGTTCAATCTTCCGATTGTTTTGAATCGTTTTAGGTTTGAAATCCAGGATGAGGAGTTAGTCATTTCGGGTGCTAAGAGAACCTTATGCATCAAATGCGATGCTTCTGAGTCACGGGCTATGTTTGAGTTACTCGAAATCATCAAGACGGCCAAGGGCAGAGCGCGGATCATCTCACGGATCTCGAGGAACTTGCGGGTTGCCAGTGGCGACAGATTGACAGCCACGACAACGATTAAACCGGATGGACACGTTTCTAATCGCACTCATGAAGTGGACGCATCTGAGCAGACAGCATTATGAAATTATTGTATTTTAACTATCTTTACGATAGCAATCAAGATTCGGTTGGAGCGTCGGTTCACGTTCGGCAAATTGTGGAAGCCATGCAGAATTGTGGGTATGAGATTCGCGCTTACAGTTTAAATGTGTCCCCTAAACAGAGTAATGGGCATCTACCTCTCAGGAGAAAACTACGGCAGCGGCTAAAAAAGAGACTGAAGCGGTACGTAGGGCAATTCAACCAATTATTCAAGAACGTAAAGTTATTTTTTCAGGAGTGGAAAATTATATCGAAAGAACGGCCGGATGTCTTAATGATTCGGTACAATCTCTTGAATTTTTCGGCCTCGATTGTGGCGAAATTAAAAAGAATTCCGGTGGTGTTGGAGGTCAATTCGCCACATGCATTTGAGAGAAAAAATCTCACAAACGATGTTTGGCANNNNTCCGAGGCTTTGAAAAAATACTATTTAGAAAGAAAAGTGCCTGACGATAAAATTTTTGTAATACCTAATGGCGTCAATATTAAAAGATTTAACCCGGACATCTCATCTTTACTGATCAGGGAGAAGTTTGCCCTTGGTAATCAAGTCGTCATGGGGTTTGTGGGTTCCTTTCATTATTGGCACGGTCTTGATAACATCATGCATCTCATCGACCGCATATACGAGAAATATCAAAACGTGTCGTATTTGCTCGTGGGGGATGGGCCCCTTAAACGAAAGGTGGAAGATTTTGTGACATCCAGTAACTACGACGACCGTGTAATTCTTACCGGATATGTGCCGCATGAAGACGTCCCTTCGCATGTTGCTGCGATGGATATCGTTCTTGCGCCATACCCACACATGAATTTTTTCTATTTTTCCCCTCTGAAACTCTTTGAATATATGGCTGCTGGCAAGGCAGTAGTTGCCAGTGAAATCGGTCAAATTGCCGAAATAATCAAAAATGGCGAGAATGGATTTTTGTACGATCCCGGAGATCTTGATTCTTTTGTGGAAAAGACGTGTGAGTTGATCGAAGATACGAATTTACGCAAACGTTTCGGTGTAAAAAGCCGGGCAACCATAGTCAATTCCTTTACCTGGGAAAAAAATGTTAAAAGCATCATGAATGTCATGTTGAGCCTAAATCACAACCAGACCGGCAGACTTTCGACTGTGACCAATTAGTAAGGAGAAGTACGAATGTGCATATTATCATTTAGTCAGGAACATGATGCAGGGGCCGCAATTATTGAAAAGGGTAAAATTCTGGCAGCCATCAACGAGGAGAGGCTGACCAGAGTGAAAGGTCAAAGCGGATTTCCGTTTAAATCCATCGAGGAAGTCTTGCGTTTATCAGGAAAAACTCACAAGGACGTTAAACATGTTGTCATACCTGAAATCAGCAAAATGATGGATGTGGTCAAAAATCTGACCAGATATCCTTTGACGGCATTTCCAATTGGACGAGGAGACAACATATCCTTTTGGGACGTCTTCAAGCATTTTATCTATTCTTTTTATATTATCTTGCAGACGTACCCGAGGGTGTTGATCAACCATTTCCTTGATGTTCGACGTTTGAAGAAAATATTTCCTCAGGCGAAGTTTCACCGGGTGGAGCATCATGTTTGTCACGCTGCCTCTGCCTTTCATACTTCGGGCTTTAAGAAAGCGCTCATCATCACCGCCGATTATTGGGGCGATTTTGTCTGCAACATGATTTCCATTGGCCGAGACAAAGAGATTGAAGTGGTGTCGAGAAGTTGGTATCCAAATTCGATTGGACATTATTACGCCAATCTCACCACCTGGTTTGGCTATCGCGCCAATCGTCATGAAGGCAAGATTTTAGGATTGGCTGCTTATGGANNAAATTATACTGCCCGTACATGATAGGCAAAATGTGGCATCAGAAGATGCCGTTTTTCAAAGATTCTTTGATGCGACGGCTGTTGGATGACTATCCCAGAGAAGATGTGGCTGCAGTTTTCCAACGCCGCTTGGAAGAGGTCTTTGTTCAATTGACAAAGAATGCGCATGAAAAATATAAGATTGAGAATTTGGTGCTTGCGGGTGGGACGTTTAGCAATGTGAAACTTAATCAACGTCTGAGCGAAATCCCCGGGATTAAGAGAGTCTACATCTTCCCAAACATGACTGATGGCGGTATTTCGGTGGGAGCAGCACTGCACTATGATATCACAACCAATGGCAGCTTCGGAAGTAGCGTGCGTGACGTCTATTTTGGCCCGGAATTCAGCAATGAAGAAATTGAAGCAGCCCTGAAAAAAGCCGGCTTGAAGTACGAATATGTGGAGAATATCGAAGCCACGATCGCCGATCTTTTGGTAGAAAACAAAGTGGTCGCCAGGTTCCACGGTAAAATGGAATATGGTCCGCGCGCATTGGGAAATCGTTCTATTCTATATGCCGCCACAGACCTCACAGTAAACGATTGGTTGAATAAGCGGTTGGGGCGGACTGAGTTTATGCCTTTTGCGCCGGTCACGCTCGCTGAATACGCTGACAAATGCTATGAGAACCTCAACGGAAATGAGTTTCCAGCTAAGTTTATGACCATAACCTTTGACTGTACAGATTACATGAAAGAGGTTTCTCCCGCCACGGTGCACGTGGATGGAACGGCCCGACCGCAGTTGATCGATGAGGAAACCAATCCAAGTTATTATAAGATACTCAAAGAATATCACAAACGAACCGGTATCCCGTCAATCGTAAATACAAGCTTTAACATGCACGAAGAGCCGATTGTCTGTACTCCTGACGATGCCGTTCGTTCGTTTCAGCAAGGACATCTTGAATATCTCGCCATAGGGAAATTTTTGGTATCGAGTGCAGAGAATAATGATGGCAAGTAATCACAAGAAAGACTTTAATCCAAGCCAGCGCAACATTATATTTGTTGGCCTCGATTGTGCCACCTACTGGATTGTCGAAAAACTGGTGGCCGAAGGCCGAATGCCAAACCTGGCTCGGTTAATGGCACAAGGAGTGACATTCCACACTGAATGTGAAGAGCCGGTTGTCTCGCCGGTGGTTTGGACAAGCATCGCCACGGCGAAATCACCCGAAAAACATGGGGTCAAAAGTTTTCATGCTACATCTGCCTCCGTCAAAACCAAAAGAATCTGGGACATATTTTTGGATCGCGGTGCCGCCGTTGGCATTATGGGACATTTCGTGATTTGGCCTCCTCAAAAGGTCAGAGGGTTTATGGTGCCGGATTTGCTGGCGTTGGACGATCAAACACAACCGGAAGATTTGCGATTTTTGCGCAAACTAACCGAGTCCAGTAAATCGGGCCGGGGAGAGGGCATCCATCACAATATGCAATCAGCCTGGGATGCATACGCACATGGCGTCCGTCTGTCGACGCTTTGGTCTGCCTTCATACAGTTGGCGCAGAAAAAATTTTCCAAACGTCCGCTCATTGAAGAACAGTTCGGGATGCGCGTTCTCAAACAATGCCTGTATGCTGATGTTTTTACGTGGTTGTGGAAGAAGTACCGGCCTCAATATGCCTATTTTCACAACCACTTAATCGACACGAGTTCACACATCTTTTGGAAATATTTGGAACCGCAAAAGTTTGGAAAGGTGCCTCAGGATGAAGTGGAAAAGTACGGGGATTATCTGTTCAAAGCTTTTGAACATGCCGATGCTACTCTCGGCCAAATATTGACCCTTGTCGACGAGGATACGGTTGTCATCGTTGCTTCTGATCATGGTGCTAAGGCAGCAGTGGAACAGGCCAGGCAGTGGCGAATCCCAACCATTAAATCCGAAAACTTGATGCAGGCGTTGAACATTGAGCGAGACGTCTCTTACTCGAATGTTGGCTTCGATATTCTTGTGAAGCCGAGAATTGAAAGTGATGAAAACAAAGCCAATTTGAAGCAACTGTTTTCCAAAATTCAAATTGTTGAAGATCAGCTTCCATTGTTCCAGATTTTGGAGCAAGATGCGAGCAACATTTGGCTTCGGCTAAACAACGCCATCGAGGATCTGAGTAGCCGTCACGTCCGCATAAAGGGTCACGAATTTAACATGGACAGATTTGTGCATGCTTCAAATGATCGCACCTCAGGTGTGCACGACGGCAAGAACGCTATTCTGGTCTTGTGTGGCAGAGGGGTGAAACAAGGCGTTAAAATAAAGGAAAAAGCTCATGTAATGGATATTGTTCCCACGATTTTGGCACTGTCTGCAATGCCTGTCGGACGAGACATGGATGGAACGGTCCTGACAGAGGCTCTCGAAGATGACTTCCTCGAATCACATCCAATCGAAAAAATTGACACCCATGATGAACCCCACTCAGAGGGCCATGATGGCGATGTCGACATGGAAACGTCGAAAGAATTAAAGAACCAGCTAAGGGCACTGGGTTATCTGTAGATGAAATGGACGTCATTTGAGGTTCTCACGCCTTCAATTAAATCAAAGTTTTTTTTCTACAATCGTTTGTCAGCTAATCAGAGATCTCGAGATCGTGTATTGATTGTGAGAGATTCGATGAAGCTGGTAATTAGGGATGGAGTAAACTTAATTAGGAATGAGGGGTTTGTATGAATCTTTTAATGTTATTCAGAAACGTGTTAGGAAAAATACCATTAAAATGGGGGTGCCTTTCCGTCGTCTTAATCGCAGGTTTGGGTTCTAAAGCACAGGCACAATATAATCCTCCGTTTCCCAGAACGGCCGTTCAGCATTTTGGTCGGGCGACACCGGATTATTATGCGCGTTATGACATGGTGATTATTACTCGAACCTGGGAAGAAGAGGTTAACGCCATTAAGGCAATTAATCCGGATTGCATTGTCCTGTCTACTCACGGTTGGACGCAATGGTTTCGGAATTTCGCATTAGAACCATTTCCGGATGAATGGTTCGCGCGTGATTCCAACGGCAACGTCATTATCCCTTCACGAAATAATCAACTGATCGATGTCACCAATTATTGCACGAAGGTAAATGGCAAACGTTACAACGAGGCCATGCCGGAGTTTCTAAAAGGTCATGTGGATCTAAACGTGTTTGACGGCATTGGTACAGACTGGGCCTGGGGAAAACCTCACAGAGTCTCCGACATCGACTTAGACAAAAACGGTAAGAATGATTATCAAGAGCCCGGAAAAGGTGAAGATTGGGTGAACCAAACCTGGCAGGAGGGCATGATTGATTTCATTGCACGGGTTCGAGAGAACATAGGGCCTAACAAATTGCTTTGGGTAAATTCAGGCGGGTTTCATGAGTGGGGCCTGGACAATACCAATGGCATCAACTTATGCCATTGGGCCGGTTTCTTTTCATGGGATTATTTCAACCGCGAATATAAGAATTTCATGCAAACGGCCCGTGAACCTCACATTATGATCATGGCGGCACGACCTTGGGCCGGTGATCCAAATCGACCGGACGACACCCGAAATTTTTTGCAATTTATGCGATTTATGCTATGCGCAACGCTCTTGGGCGACGGGTATTTTCAATATCAACCACATGAGGCTGGCGAGCATCATTACTATCTTTATTATGATGAATACGACACAGGGCTCGGCTATCCCACTTCCGAGGCACAGCAGATGAGCAACGGTTGTCATGCCCGCTTCTTTGATAAAGGCGTGGCCATTGTCAATCCGACCGGGAGTTCACGTACTGTGCGCGACAGTGACCTTGCCTCGCTTCAAGGATACAGTGGTCCTTACTATCGATTCCAGGGGAACCAGGATCCCGTTCATAACAACGGTAAGATCTTTGACTCCATCAGGCTAGCAGGGTTTGTGGATAAGAAAGGGAACAGCGATTTGATACGAGGGGACGGCATTATTTTGTTAACCGAACCTCGTACCGTCTTTGCGGACATCATTATCGATAATTTGCCCTATGGTACGACGCCTATGATGGATGCCGCCCAGTTTGATGGGCCCTGGCAGCAGACCGATGTCGGGCGTGACCATTATCGAAGTATTGATCGTGCCCGAAAAAATTGGTACCCACACGCGGCTATTGGTCCTGGTGGAAACGCGACTGCAACGTTTCAGCCAACCTTAGCCGTTTCCGGCAAGTATGAGATTTTCGAATGGCACGGTTATTATAATGAAACACAAATGGCGACCGATGTGCCCTACACGGTTGACGTGGGCGGCGAAAAAAAGAATTTTATTGTCGACCAATCGCAGAATCAGGGCCGTTGGAATAGTCTGGGGATATTTGAGCTTCCACAAGGCAAGCAAACCAGAGTCGTGATCTCGAATGACACGAACGGTTACGTGGTAGCGGATGCCATCAAATTTGTGTTGTTAACCGAAGGCAACAATTCGGATACTCGCGCTCCGAATCCACCGAAGGGTGTAAAAGCAGAGGAAGCAAATTAAGATTTGATCATATGAAAACCATCAAACGAATTTCACTTGCAATTATGATTTTGAGCGTGCTGCTTGGTGCGGCTTATGCCTTAATTCCCAATAGCAAGTACCATGTGAAGAAGTTTGTAAAAGAGAACGAATTACTCTACGGTGCCGCGAAGAATGTGCTGGAACTAAAATACAGTATATTCGCAAAACTTCGTGGCAATTCCAATGCTAAGAGGAATCATTTTCGTCCCGATGTCACCAAAAAGAACTGGCAGATATTTTTCGATGCTTCAAAAAGAGTCGAGAAAATTCGTCGATTCTGGGGCAGCATCGGCTTCGAGTCGTTCAAAGGCGGCCTTTTAACGAGTGAAGGCAGAGAGCTGTTGGAGTTAATGCGAGACACGAACGACCGAGTTGGAGCACACGACTTTTCCCAACAAGCCTTCCGATATATTCGCGGGCATAATTTGTATAGCAATGGTGAACCACCTTGGGGCGAAGGCTGCGACATTTATCAAGTTGACGAAAAGGGAAACGTCTCGTACAATTGGGAAATCGCGGACCGAGTTTTTGATTCGATTCTCAAGAACGGTTTCAAGCCAATCGTTGAGTTCGGCTTTATGCCGGATGCTTTGGCCTCCATACCCGATCGACGACAGAAATGGGGCAGAGGCAACATCTCGCCGCCTAAGGATCACAACAAATGGAGCAATCTGGTTTACGAAACGGTCAAGCATCTGTGTGAACGTTACGGCGAAGAAGAGGTCAAATCCTGGTATTTTGAAGTCTGGAACGAGCCCGATCTCGGTTGGTTGTTTTGGATCGAAGACGATGATCCTCGACGCAAGCCTTACGGTGATTTAGATGCCTACCATAAACTTTACGACTACACGCTAACTGCGGCAAAGACAGCATTTCCGGGTATTCGGGTTGGCGGTCCCGCCAGCGCCGGCGGCGGACTGGATTTGTTGCTCGAGCACGTGTTACTGGAAGATAAATTTGTCAACGGCAGAGCCCCGGTTGCCGTCGATTTCTTGTCCACCCACGCATACGGTCGACTTGACGCAAATTGGCGAAGCCGTAAATCCAAAGGGCCTTTAAGGTCAATTAAGTGGAAGATCGACCGGGCGGCAAAGCACGATCATGAAAAGGTGCGCAATAAGATGCGCGAGACACCTTTTCTGCTGACCGAAGTCGGGCCTAAAGGCGAGAGCCATTTCTTGAACAACACCCGCTTTGCAGCAGCCTGGCTCGTTAAGCTCGTCCAGGGCATTTACTCCCTTGCGGATAAGGAAGGTAAGATGTACTTACCTTGGGAAATCGTCTACTGGGGCAGCAACCAGGCCATCAGGTATTATGAAATCCGCAAAGGCGTGGCGGCGAGTTTAAAATACCGCGGCAGTCCATCGGTCTTCAAACGACCGATCTTCAATGCATTTGAGGCTTTGGCCCATTTCAGCGGTGAGCGAATTGAAATGACTTCGTATTCGAGGTTTGGGAATCATGTCAACGGCATCGCATCCGTCGATGGCGATAAACTGACGGTTTTGGTTTATCACTTGAACGAACGAGATCGTCGTAATACCTCTAACGATTCTATGAATGTTGAGCTCATAGTGGAACAGTTGCCGTTTCAGAAGTACCGAGTGAGTTGGTTCACCATTGACGAGACACACTCAAATTCATTCACAATCTGGCGAAGAATGGGGAAACCTAAGAGATTGTCAAAAAGACAGCATGAGGTGTTGTCTCAGCGAGATGATCTCGAATTGCAAACGGAACCCTGGATTGAAAGTTCTGCTCAGCGAAAATTCCACAAAAATTTTGGTATGCAAAACAATAGTGTAAGCCTTTTCCTCCTAAACAAGATCAATTGAGAACCAAAGAATGAAGAAGTGTGCCATGCGTAACCGAATCAAAACTGCGCTTCCAACCCTAGCAGCACTTCTGGGGTTGGCAGCAGGAATCACGGACAGCGTTCATGTTGTCACTAATTCGCCACAATACTTCAACGGGTTAGTGGACCAAGTGGCGTACGTGATTTTTGGAATTGGAATTTATAGTGTGGCGGGACTGGCTTTTGGTGTGTTTGCTGCTCTATTCCCACCAAAGTTTTTCCTGATTCGTGATGAATTAGATGAGACCGGGTTGCGACGGTTTTATTTCAGCTTGCTTGTTGGCGTCACCGTGGGCCTGCTGGTGATTGTCGAAAGTGTCAATTTCTTTTTCTTTACAGCAGATTTACTTGAGAATGGCGCCGTCGTTTTGGGGGCCATGGTGGGTTCGTATTTATTGATTCCATTGGTCCAGAGGCTCCTTTCCAGGATTTCTGCTGTCAATCACCTCCTGGGAAGAATCGAGATGATGTTCAGGAACAAAGTTGCGCTCTGTGTCTTTGCAGCGGTTTTCATGCTCAGTGCATCAAATGTGATTCTTATCGGTGCTTTTGCTTCCAACACATCGGGTGTGCCCAAACCCAACATCATCCTAATCTCTCTTGACACGCTGGGGGCCGACCACATGTCCTGTTACGGCTACCCTCGACCAACGACACCGAATATCGACCGCTTCGCCGAAGAGGCCGTGCAGTTTATGGAACATTTTTCGGTTTCGAGGAGCACTTTGCCATCGCACATGTCCATTCTGACGTCGCTTTATCCATCTGTTCACAAAGTGATCGATTCGTTTTCCAGCGTTCTCGATGACCGATTCGTAACTCTCACAGAAGTGTTGAAGGAGCATGGCTACGAAACCGGCGCATTTGTCGATGGCAATCGCGAGTTGAATATCGGCGCTGTACATGGATTTGATCAAGGATTTGATTTTTATGAGCACTATCCCGATCGGTTTCTTAAACATGAGAAGCTTTATATTGTAAAACGGCTCTACAACTTTCTTGCAAACATGCTACATGCAAACGGCATCTATGATATGCATTCTGAAGAAATTTTTTCGGGTGCGCTTTCATGGATTGCTCAGCATGAAAGGGATCATCCATTTTTCCTTTTCTTGCATACATACGATATTCATTCAGACTTTGCTACGAACATGCCGTATGTGGCACCACCTGAGTTTAGCGATCTTGCCTACAAAGCTTATAAAGGCGACTTTACCGGCTGCAGTGACCGTGGTATCTGCGCCAGTGATTATCTCGGCAAAATTAATCGTTGGATTCGCAGAGGAACATATGAGCCAGATGAATTGCTCTCCCCGGAGGACGTCAAACTCATATCCTCCTGGTACGATTGTGGGATCAAATACACGGATCATGAATTCGGCGTGTTTTATGACAAGTTGCGAGAGAACGATCTCTTAGATAATTCAATTGTGGTGCTGACCTCGGATCATGGCGAACAGTTTTTTCAACACCACCAGACAAAACACAATCAGTATTATGATGAGATCATTCAAGTTCCGCTGCTCATTCGCTATCCTCAAAAGCTGCAAGCGGGAACAAAGGTGAGCAAATTAACCCGCTCCATCGACATTCTGCCTACGATTTTGGAGTTAGCAGAAATCCAAACGGATGTCAAACAATTTCAAGGGGTTTCTTTGTCACCATTTATGACGGCCGTGAACGGACTCAGCGACAAAGATGGATTGCAACTATTTGGAGGTGAAGACCGGCCAATCGACTTTGACACGAAAATCATGAGAACATTGAATTACAAATATATCGCCAACGGCAGACAACGGCGGGCCTCGTCTTTTTATGAAGGTCGACCGGAAGAATTATATGATGTCGTGAACGATCCTGGCGAACAGAACAATGTAATCCATTCTGAGCGTGAAGTCTACTTAAACTTGCTTGATCAGGTAAAGCAATGGAAAATAGAATGCGATAAACTGCGCTCTATTATTGTTCCGGACAAGGTGACGAAAAAAATTAAGATCAATGATAAAGCTAAGAAGGAATTGGAATCATTGGGCTACATCAAGTAGGGCCATATTTCAATCAAAGATTCAGTTTCCAAAGTGTAGGACGATTGATTGAGTGAGGAATCGCTTCAATGCAAACTGCAGAATCAAATCATACTAACTACTTAGAGCAAATTAAGCTCTGTCTCTATTACGGCCTTGTCTCAGGCGTCTTGATCGGAATCGGGTTGGCATTTTACAAAACCTGGTTTGGCGACCAATATATCCAAAAAGGACTTTCTGTATTTGTTTTAGAGATTTTCTCTGAGTTCATTTTCCGGTCAAGTTTCGTGGTCTTGTTTGTGCTGCTGCTGTTGTTTCCGGGTATTTCATTCATAAGCCGAAATGTAATGGAAATACGCAACCTGAACGTTGCTCGATTGGCAAGCGTGATTGGTGGGCTTGTGTGGGTTGTCGTTGGTTACCAAATAAATAAAACCAGCTGGTTTCCGCCAGTCCTTTCGGTCTTTGGCATCGTTGGCAATGCTGTCTTTAGCATGCTGTGTCTGGCGCTGACCATTTTGATCCATAAGATTCTGCACAACCGGGTTTTCGTGCAATTTGAAAGTGTGAGTTTGGCGAGACGGCTGTTTAGCCGCGCTGTGTTTTCCGTGTTTGCCCTATTTTTTGTCGGGTTCAACCTTTATGCCTACTATCGTGTTTCGTCCCAACAACCCGCCGGGGCCAATTTGGTCATGATTACCATCGATACGTTGCGGGCCGATCGCCTGGGTTGCTATGGATATGAGGCAAACACAAGCCCAACCATCGATCGTCTGGCGGCACAGGGGACACGCTTTGAACATGTCTACGCCCAAAGAGGCTTGACCTGGCCGTCCCTGACCTCCATTATGACTTCTCTTTATCCCAAGACGCACGGCGTCCTCAGGAATCAATGGCCCCTGGACGGTGAACATATTACGCTTGCTGAAATCTTGAAAAACTCCGGGTACAAAACCGGGGCGTTCGTGGCCAATTTTTATTATGCGCCGAACCGGGGATTTGATCTCAAGAAAGGAGGAGAGGTAGGTGAGTTGGACAAAACCGTCACACGGGATGCCCTGGAGTGGTTAGACGGCATTGATCCGAAGGAAGACAGATTCTTCATGTGGATACATTACAAGAACCCGCATGACCCTTACACGCCACCTAAGCGGTACACAAACATGTTCGATTCAACCTACACCGGTCTTTTCGACGGTAGCCGTCCCGTCCTCGATTCGATTTATGTGAATAAGGTTGACCTGCCGGACCGCGATCTGGCCTACATAAACGCGCTTTATGATGCCGAAATCCGATCGACGGATACCTACATCGATAGAGTGCTGAAGAGGCTGGAGAAAATGGATGTGATGGACAGCACGCTTATTGTGTTTAGTTCCGACCATGGAGAAGAACTTTACGAGCACAATTACTATTTCTTTCATGGATGCTCTATGTACGATGGTGTGCTGCGGATTCCACTTATTTTTAAATTTCCCGATGTTATTGCTGCTGGAAAAGTGATCCCGAATCAAATTGAGAGCATTGACATTACACCGACTATTTTGCAATTGCTAAAGCTCCCGCTGCGACAAGAATTCGAGGGGCGAAGCGTCCTACCGATGTTATTTGAAACGGATGGGGTTTGGTACCCGGCCTTCGGGGAACGCATCAATACTATTTTTTCAATTCGAACTCCGCAGTGGAAGTATATCTACAATCCGGACAATTATCACACCTATTGTTCGCGCAGCGAGAAAGATAAAGGCGAAGGCTACCTCATAGAGGCAGAGGAACTCTATGATGTCAAAAAAGACCCGAAAGAGCAAAAGAATGTTGTGGCGCAGCATCCTGATATTGCCAAAGAGTTGCGTGCTCAAATCATTCAATGGGCGAATACAAACAAGAAAGCGATCAAGGAACACAAATTGACCAAAGAGGCCGAAGAACGGTTGCGTGCTTTGGGTTATATCAAGTAGAACGGATGTCATAACGCTTTAGATTTGTTCTGAATTTTTAGAAGGAGTTAATTATGAATAAAGGCTATGCCGCATATGCATTCCGAGGCGCCGTGTTGGGCATAATTGGCGGCATAATCATTTTTGGAAGTGAGTTGCTTTTGACTCTAATCTATGCTGAAATCAGCCCAGGAACCTATCTGTTTTTCTTTGGCTTGTTTGTGGCCTTCGGCGTCTTGGGCGGAGCCGTTTTAGGGTTGATCGTGAGGTTCATATCAGGCAGACTACAGTCGCCAAAATTTCAGCCTGATGAATTCAACTTCCTGTCGGCGAATTTCCTCTTCGTCATCTTTTTTCTTTATGGCTTCTATTACATAAATGAAGAGCTGACGCCGGGAGTTGGTGTGTTTGCACCGTTGAGTCTGGTCGCGAATGCGATTCACTTGCTGTTCTCGTGTGTAGTCTTTCGCATGGCCTTGAAGCATTCATCGGATGACTCGGGCCCGATACGATCATTTTTGACGATGGCCACGGTTCCGATTGGTATGTTGGTCGCTCTCAATTTTCGTTTCTTCTTGTGGCATGATCCAAACACGCATACCGGTGAGTTGTTTCTCGCAGTATTTGGCTTCGGTTTGGTGGGAGTTGTGGGAGTGCTTGTGAGTAGATTCATGAATCCAGCGATCGAGAAATCCGCAGGAAGCCGAATGGCTGCCGCGACTCCAGCTGTCTTGGCCGTGATCGCGCTTTTGGTCTTTGCTTGGTCCGGCCGACCATCTGCAGCGAGTTTTCAATTGCGCCAACCGGGTGGTTCAACTGCAGCCGGTTGGCAGAATCCTAAGAACATCATCTGGATTGTCATGGACACCGCGAGACGAGATCAGGTGTCGATTTATGGTGGGGATCGTAAATTCACGCCGAATATCGATACATTCGCAGAAGATGCCGTGGTGTTTAATCGGGCTGTTTCTTCGGCTCCGTGGACGATTCCGTCTCATGCTTCCATGTTCACCGGGATGTTCCCATCGAAACATGCAGCACACCGAGGCGTTCCTGGCGGTCGATTCACCAATCCGCTGTCGAAGGAGAATGTCACCATTGCTGAGATACTTTCGAGCCATGGTTACGAAACTGCCTGCATTGCAGCAAATGTCGCCGGACTATCTCGAGACTTTGGGTTTACACAAGGATTCGATTATTATTTTGATGGCCGACCCATCGCCTACAGTCTATTTTGGGGCAAAGTGCTACGAACGGTTTCCAAGAAATTTCGGGCAAGGGTTTTAAAGGCAAATGAGATATGTCTGTCTTCGGAAATAAATAACCTGGTTTTTGATTGGTTAAACCGTCGGTCTGAGAAGCGTCCCTTCTTTCTCTTCATCAACTACATGGAGCCACACGATGGCATCGAGCACATTCCCGAGCCTTACCATTCCATGTTCGGCTTTGACGAGGATGAATACGAGAAACTGTTTAGAGATTTCGACCAATCCAAAGTTGTGCATTTCGAGCAGAAAGTGACCCCGGAACAGTTTGAGATGTTTGAGATAGCGGTCGGTCGACGAGTGTATTTCATGGATCACCATATTGGACGTCTTCTTGACCTATTGAAAAAGGAAGGCATTTACGAGGATGCGTTTGTCATCATCACATCCGACCATGGCGAGTTGAATGGCGAACATTATTCCTTTGGGCATAACACGGACTTGTATAATGAGCTGATCTGGATCCCCATGATTGTTAAATATCCGAACAGTGCAAAAGTTGGGTTCCGCGATCAGACAGTCCAAAATATCGACATCATGCCGGAGCTTTTGCACCATTTGAAATTGGACATCCCGGAGGAAGTGCAAGGACAGCCCTTCAATGAGGTGTCTCACGAAATTATTGCGGAGCTGTTTGAGCAAAAGAAAGCCCAGGCGCTGCTTTACCCGGAACGATATTACCGGGATTTGCGAGCGATCTATTCAAACGTAGCCGAGGACTCACTTAAATATATTTGGGCTTCGAATGGTAAATCAGAACTTTATGACATGCAGAATGATAGAGAAGAATTGAATAACCTCGCCGAACAGAAGGCCAAAGTCATACCGGTATTGGATGAAAAGTTGCAAAACTGGCATAAGAGTTTTACTCCGGTCATATCGACGAATGGCAAACTGAAATATACAAAAGAAGTACAAGAACGATTGCGTTCTTTGGGCTACATCAAATAGGGCGGTCAATGAACTTCAAGAAAGTAGGCATTCGAGCTTTTTTTCTGCTTCTGTGGATAATCTTGTTTTTTGAGGCCATGCGATACGTCGGAGCGCAATGGGAGTTCGAGGGGCGCGTTAGCAGTGGCCTGATTGTCGGAATTTCTTTTGTCAGCAAAAAACAGATTCTTTATAGCATTGCCACGGTTTTCGCAAGTGGTTTGTTTGCTACTTCGGTGGTGTTTTTTCTGGCCAAGCTGTTTCGCTCAAATCGGACGCGTAGGGACAAGGTGCTCCTTTGGGCTTCTGTTGGATGTATTGCCGTATTTGTGGTGGCGTTTTTCTGGAACCGTAGGAACATTCAATTGGCTAAATTGCCCACGGCCTATCGATATTATGATAGCACAGGTCGATTGCTTGCACCAGAAAAATTCGGCAATGATACCCGGGATGTGAACATCATTCTGATTTCAATTGACACGCTTAACCCCCTGCACCTGGGAATTTATGGCTATCACCGAAATACATCGCCCATACTCGATAGTTTGGCCAACGAGGGAGTCCTCTTTCAAAACGCATTCAGCCATTCGCCCAAGACGTCGCCTTCGCATATGAGCCTATTCACCTCGTTGTATCCATCTGTTCACAAGATCAGGAACTGGAACAATTTGCAGGGCGGGTATTCACTCGATCATCACATCATTACACTGCCGGAAATTCTCAGTCATGCGGGCTATACAACCGCTGCCTTTACCGCCGGTGGCAATGTGCAGAGTTCTATCGGCTTTGGCGACGGCTTTGAAGTCTACCATAACGACGATCAAGTCTGGGAGAATGCAATCCACTGGCTGGATGAAAATCACCATACAAAGTTCTTTCTTTTCTTGCATACGTTCAAAGTTCATTCGCCTTACTTCCCACCTTCTCCCTACAACAACATGTTCGGAAGCGACTACGATGGTAAGATTCGAGACTCGGAGTCGGAACTACGGGAATATTTCAATGCCAATTATGGCGAAGATGATGAGTTTCCCGGCACTCACAGCTTGTTTTGGGAACTAATTGACAAAAACGATCCAAAGGACGTTGAACGGGTAATTGCACTTTACGACGGCTGCATCCGTTTTATGAATGATCAAATGATGGGCGTGCTGTTAAACAGATTGCGGCAATACGATTTGGTGGACAATACCCTGCTCATTTTCACTTCGGATCATGGTGAAGAATTTCTACAACACGGTGACTTTCTGCATAAAGAGTTGTACGACGAACACATACGCGTTCCACTCATCATGCATATCCCCGGTGACAAATATAAAAAGCAAATTGTCAAGCAGCAGATTAGCTTGATAGATATGACTCCTACGATTTTGGATTATCTGTCATTACCGATTCCGGTCATGCTCCAGGGAACCAGTTTGTGGCAAATCCTGGATGGGAACGACCTGAACTTACCTGTGTTCAGCGAACGAATTGTGATTTCAGATGTCCCGGATAAGAAGAAGTCGGTTCGCACAGCCGAGTGGAAGTACATCTGGTGGCCAACCAAACAGAAAGCCGAGCTGTTTAGCCTGGCAAACGATCCGATGGAGCAGACCAATGTCGTTGCAGAGCATCCCGAGACGAAAGCGGAGCTTCATCGGTTGATAACCGAGTGGATGAGCGAAAACCAGAAAAAAGGTGCGTCCATCAGGACATTCACCAACACTCTCGATGCCGAGACCATCGATAAACTGAAGTCTCTGGGCTACATAAGGTAATCTGTGGTTAAAGAAGTGTCGATTTTCAAAAGATTTACAGCCAGTATCAAGCTGGGCATAATTGTGGGGGTGTTTGCGGGACTCGGACGAGTAGCCTTTTTTTTGTATCATGAAGGCTATCGTCTCGAAGAGATTCAACCTACACTGATTAATCTCATCGAAAGCAGTGTTAACCACGTTTTACTTATCGCTGTCATGGCTTCGGTTTGCGTTGCCCTGGCATGGAGTTTCTACGAGCGATTAGAGGGCTTAATGGTGGCGGGTCTTGTAACCGGCCTTTTATTTTTACCCGTAGGTTATTATCTAAACAAGAATCATTTCCCTGGTATCGAGGAGTTCGAGAGTGTAGTGGGCAACGGGATACTGTTCTTTCTTGCCTTAATGCTCACATTAGTGTTGTATAAGCGCTGGACACAAGATCTTAAGTTTTTTGAGAAAGTCACTCATAAGTATGTCTTTTTCGCAGCGGTAGTTTTAATCGGATTGTCGAATTTTGCATTTGCACTACAACCTGCCCACCGAAAACTTGGCTCCGTTCAGGCTTCCCCTGACGAATTGATTCAGCTTTTCGATCTTGAAAAACTTAAACAAGGTTTGCCGGAGTCCAACGGACACAGCTATGATTTGGAAGATCCGGCTCTACTGCTGAAGCACTATTTTCGCCCAAAAACCTCACGACGTTTGCAAAAGCTGCGCAACAAGATTGCCTTGCAGGATAGCGCTGAAATCGTTGCTTACGCTGACTCGGCTCTCTATCGACAACTTACTTTCGTTGACATATCACAGACGCTGCCAGAGAAAATCGATTGGCATCATAACCCTACCAATGACAAAGTCTGGATTCATGCTCTGAATCGGCATGAGTGGCTTTGGGAATTGGCGGCCGCCTATTCGCTCACCGGGGAGGCCAAATATGCAGAGGGATTTGAAGCGATCATGAGAAGCTGGTATGAACAGAATCCGGTGCTTGCCTGGAAAGATGAATCGGATCCCGCGTGGCGGCTCATCGACAGCAGTCTGAGGATGACTTCATGCTGGATCGATGCTTTCGATATTTTCTTTGGNNCAATTCCTGATGCATTTCCGTTCTCCCGGCAGGAATCACTTGTTGCAGGAAACATTTGGACTCATGGCCATTGCCGGCGTTTTTTCAGAATTTAAAATGTCCGACCAATGGCTGAAGATCGCCAACAGCCGTCTGGACGATGTCTTGAAGAAGGAAATTTATCCGGATGGGGGTTACAATGAACTCTCAACATTTTATCATCGCTTTGTCATTCGCATACTGCAACAGATCGCTGATTTCGCTGAGGCAAACGACATACCCTTATCGGATTACTTTTATCAGCAACTGGAGGGCATGTATACTTTCTTGATGCATGTTTCAAGGCCGGATGGTATGATGCCGCAAATTAACGACGGCTTCCGTGCGAAAGAGCTGCGTAAACTTTATGATAATCCTGCTAACAGGTTCGCCAGAGATGACTTTCATTATTTTGGTACAAAAGGCGCGGAGGGAGAGGAACCACGAAAACGGTCGGTTGGATTTCCATACTCAGGACTGTACGTGATGAGAAGCGAGTGGGGCGACGAGGCTCGCTATATGATCGTTGACGCCGGTCCTTTTGGTTCTGCGCACGGTCATGAGGATAAGTTGAATTTTGAACTCTTTGCCTTTGGAAAACCTTTCGTCGTCGAAAGCGGAACCTACACATACAAATACAATCGTTGGCACCGATATTTTGAAAGCTCATTTGCTCACAATACGATTGTGGTTGACAACAGAAGTCAATTGCGCCAGCCATTTGAAGATCGCTGGACACATGACCCGGCAACAAAGCTAACAAATGTTTGGATTTCTAATGACATATTTGACTACCTGGAAGCGACGTACGATGAGGGGTATGGCAACAGAAAAGAGGATATTTTAACCGACATCGAACACACACGTCGCATTCTTTTCGTGAAGCCTCACTACTGGATTTTGTGGGATACAGTTGAGGGACATGGAAGTCGTTCTGTCAATCAGCTATTTCATTTTCCACCGGATGTTCATGTAAAAGAGCGGGGCACGGACGTTCGTGTTGCCTACGACGATGGGCCAGAACTCTTGCTCCTGAATCTAAATCCCGCTCGATTATCCCTAAGAAAAATAGAAGGAGCGGAAGAGCCGATTCAGGGGTGGTTTTCGCCGGAATACGGTACCAAACTGAAAGCTCCTGTAATCGATTTTGAATCGTCCGGGGAGCTTCCGCACGTTTTTATAAACTTGCTTGTCCCCTTTAAAGGTTCGAACGAATCCAAGGCATTCGAGTACCGACAGCTGTCCGTGACACAGGATGCACAACCGATGGACAAATCCCACGCCATCGCAATGGCGGTAAAGTCTCGAAGTTCTCGCGATACCATCTTGATTGCACCCAACACAACCGGCGAGAAGCGTTTTGGACAAAACGTTTCAACTTCACAGCTTGCGGTGATTCGTGAATACCGGGACGGAAGAGTGGCAAAAATGGAGATTGATGATCTGGCTAAAGTCTCCGAAAGTGTTTCATTTTAGTAATGACATTGTGTCACTTTGTATCAAAAAAAAATATTGATCCGTTTTAAGACAAGCCTAACATCTGCCGATATTAAGTTAGCTATTGAATGGTTAATAAGTGTATGAAAATACAGCAGTAAAAGTTTAAGCATTCGGTGGTATGGAGTTTGCTAATTAATTGCGACTGACTTCCTCTCGGCTCGTTTTATTCAACC
>JAABYK010000574.1:103235-103382 GCA_011775825.1 Candidatus Zhuqueibacterota bacterium
AACTGGAATTAAGAGAATGACTCGTAAGTTTTGGTTTTATGTTGGCTCTTTACTATTCGCACTCTTCATAATCGACGCGCAACCGGCCTGGGCGTACATCGGACCTGGAGCTGGTTTTGCTTTCCTGACTTCGTTCCTGATGTTGTT
>JAABYK010000574.1:103464-103736 GCA_011775825.1 Candidatus Zhuqueibacterota bacterium
GCCAGCTTTTTCATGGCGTTCTTTACGTTTCTCACCTGGCCAATTCGGGTCTTGTTGCGTTTTTTCAAACGGCGGAAAGCTTTGGCGAAAGCTAAGGCAGAACGAGTTGTTATTCTTGGCCTTGATGGTCTGGAACCGAGTATCACCGAACGTTTATTGAAAGAAGGAAAGTTGTCGAATCTGCAGAAACTGCAGGAACAAGGCACATACACTCACCTACAGACGACCTATCCGGCCCTTTCACCGGTGGCCTGGTCAGCATTTTCAACGGG
>JAABYK010000371.1:0-2727 GCA_011775825.1 Candidatus Zhuqueibacterota bacterium
AGCTGTGCCAAGCGGTTAAATCCAAAGAAAGATGAGCGATTCCGTGAACACAGATAAAAAAAATATTCCTCGCTGGTATGCACTTTATACACGACCGCGGTTCGAAAAGAAAGTGGATGAGCTTTTAAGTGAGAAAGGCCTTGAAAGCTATCTTCCGCTGCAGATGGTGCTGCGACAGTGGAGCGATAGAAAGGAAAAAGTAAAAGAGCCGCTCTTCAGTTGCTACGTGTTCGTGAAGTTGCCTTTGAGGCAAAGTGTCCTCGCAGTGCAAACACACGGCGTGATACGCATGGTCTCGTTTACCGGCAATCCGTCACCCATCCCGGGTGAGGAAATCGAGGCCATCAAGGCCATTCTAAAAAGCGAACGTCCTTTTAAAATGGCCCAATATTTACAAGAAGGGCAATTTGTGGAAGTGGTTCACGGCCCCTTGACCGGAGTCTGCGGTCGATTACTCGAGCATCGAGGACGAGGAAAACTGCTGGTTGGAATCGAGCAAATTAAACAGGCTATCAGCGTGGAAATTGAAGGGTGCGAAGTCAAGCCCTGAAAGCACAAAAACATCAGAAGTTAGGAAGAGGTGAGGTTTTCATGAAAGTAGCGATTCTCGCTGGCGGAGTGGGTTCACGGCTCGCCGAAGAGACCAGCATCAAACCGAAACCCATGGTCGAAATTGGCGGAAAGCCCATTCTCTGGCACATTATGATGCACTATTCTTACTACGGATTCAAACATTTCGTGATCGCGCTTGGCTACAAAGGCGAGGTCATCAAGAAATATATGGTCGACTATTGCTCGTTGAACAGCAATTTAACGGTAAAACTGGACACGGGCAAAGTGAACATCAACGGCGGCTACAAACCCGATTGGACCGTGGATCTGGTGGACACCGGCATTCCCACCCTGACCGGAGGCCGCATCAAACGGCTTGCGCCTTATTTGGGCAACGAAACCTTTATGCTTACCTGGGGCGACGGCGTCTCCGACATCGACCTGAGGGAGTTGCTGGCTTTCCATCGTTCACACGGAAAGCTGGCCACGTTGACGGCTGTAAGACCGCCAGCACGCTTCGGGCATCTCGAACTGAATGGAAACCAGATTGTGGAATTTTCGGAAAAGCCGCAGACACGAGAGGGCTGGATAAATGGCGCCTTTTTTGTCCTGGAACCCGGCGTATTCGAATACATCGACGGGGATGACACACAATGGGAGAGAGAACCTTTGGAGCGTTTGGCAAAGGAAGGACAGTTGATGGCGTACCAGCACGGATCGTTCTGGCAGTGTATGGATACTCTGCGCGACAAGGTTCTGCTGGACAATCTCTGGCAAACGGGCAAAGCACCCTGGAAAATTTGGGATAAAAAGGTGGATTTTAAGGGAAAGAAGTTTTCATCACGAGCAAATGGTAACCGTCATCCAACTTATGTTCACAATGCTTAATCGACCCTTGAAACCGAGTCGTGTATTATACTGGATGCTTCAAATCTATAGATTTTGCCGGTCGTCAGTGGGATAGGCATACGGCTTAAGCATTTTCAATCGGTTCGTAGTGCAATAACATAATTTGCTCTGGACGCAAACCCACGGACTCATAAGTACGTCCTTCACGGTCAGAAAATTCCACTTCGTATGCTTGCCCGTTGGCTAAAATTTCAACGACAGTGCCTACCTGCCCACGCCATAAATTGTATTCAGGTAAGTCAACAGTAAGTGCCACAACATCCAGTAACTTGATTTTTTCTTTCATAAGTGACCTCTAATTTACACAGGCTAACAACTTGTCAATCTGGGTATGTCAGAACCGTGTTCAACGATCCAACCACTTCGAATTTTAGCTTGTTTTCCTTGCCATTCGAGTATAAAATCAACTGTATATCGTTGTCCATACTCATCACGTCTACCCAGCTGGGCATCACCGGTTTTGATTTTTGTCAATAGAATTTCGCGTAGCTTCTCCGAATCATTAGCAGTCATACCCAATGCTCTCTCAAAAAGACGGGCCTTGTGTTTACCCTCGTCATGTATTGGGTTAAGGCAGTAGTCACGTAATTTGCGAATATCCACAACTGCTCGGTCTGCGTTCGGAAGCTTCATCAAGTTTCTGCTCTTAAACTGATACCGTCAAATAGACTATGCCATCTTCATGAGTAGGATTCCGATCATCCAGAATTTGAATCATGTTCTAACACATTCACACTTCAGTTCTTTTTTTCAAAATGGATTCCTCTAATTCTCTTCGGATTGATTTGAGTTCTGAGTCAAGGTCAGAAATGTTTTCAAAGCCTTTATTTTCCCAAATTCCTTTTAGATTTATTGGTTTTTTAGGCTCAATTTCCTTCGATAAAAGCCGTTTTAAAAACGACTCAACTTCCGCAAGTTTCTTTTCAGGAAGTTGTGCGATCTTTTGCTTCAATTCCATTTTTTTAATTGCTGTCGATTGCATAATGAACTCCCAATGAAAATCAAAATTGTTAGCACTTGATTTAAGAAACTCAAGCGCTGTTATCATTTAATTCATCAATAATTCAATCATTCTACAATTTAACGAGTATCAGTGAACAAATCAAATAGAAATTTAGATTTGGGTTGAACAATGCGAGTACTCGTCACCGGCAATAAAGGATACATCGGAACCGTACTGGTTCCCATGTTGCAAGCGGAAGGTCACGAAGTCGTCGGCCTGGATAGCGACCTGTATCGCCACTGTACCTTTGGCGAGCCACCTGC
>JAABYK010000371.1:2780-9113 GCA_011775825.1 Candidatus Zhuqueibacterota bacterium
GTGCTGCATCTGGCTGCATTGTCGAACGATCCACTGGGGGATTTGAATCCCGACATCACTTACGAAATCAACTATCATGCGGCCGTCCGATTGGCGGCCCTGGCCAAAGAAGCCGGGGTGCGTCGCTTTATATTCTCTTCCTCGTGCAGTACCTACGGGGCTTCCGGCGATTCGCTGATCGACGAGCAGGCGGAATTTCGTCCGGTGACGCCGTACGGTCGGTCAAAAGTGCTGGTTGAACAGGCCGTGTCCAAACTGGCTGACGATCGTTTCAGTCCCACATTTCTGCGCAATGCCACAGCCTACGGCGTCTCATCGCGTCTTCGTTTCGATCTGGTTCTCAATAATCTGGTTGCGTGGGCGTTTACCACGGGCAGGGTTCACTTGAAAAGCGACGGCACGCCCTGGCGACCGATTGTGCACATCGAGGATATCGCCCGAGCGTTTATTGCTGCGCTCCATGCTCCTCGTAAGTTGGTTCATAACGCAGCTTTCAATGTGGGACGCACCGAGGAAAACTATCGGATTCGAGAACTGGCTGAGATTGTACGGGATACCGTACCCGGCTGCCGCCTCGAATTTGCCGATGGCGCCGGCCCGGACAAACGCAATTATCGTGTAGACTGTGATCGGATACAGCATTCGCTGTCAGACTTTTCACCGAAATGGACTGTGCGAAAAGGTGCAAGGCAACTCTATGAGACCTATCAGAAATATGGCTTATGCCTAAAAGAGTTCGAGGGCCAACGTTACAAGCGAATTGATCATATTCAATACTTACTGAAAACAGGGTGTCTGGATGACACGTTACGCTGGCGCAAAACGGACATTGACAAGTCCAGGAAAAGGGGTGAGGTAAAACATGTACAGTACAATCGAGGCCTGCCGGTCCTGTAATTACGAGGACCTGAATGTCATCCTTTCATTGGGACGGACACCTCTGGCCGATCGCCTGCTCACAAAAAAAGATTTGGACCAGGCGGAGTTAACGGCTCCGCTCGACCTGGCGTTTTGTCCTAACTGCACGCTGATTCAGATTATCGAGACGGTGTTGCCCGAAGTCCTGTTTGATGAGAATTACCCGTATTTTTCATCGGTTTCGCCAACGCTTCTCAAGCATTCGCGGCGAAACGCGCAAAACTTGATCAAGTCACGAGAACTTCATTCAAAAAGTCTGGTCGTAGAGGTGGCCAGCAACGACGGTTACATGTTGAGAAATTTTGTAGAAGAGAATATCCCGGTACTTGGAATTGATCCCGCCATGGCTCCGGCAACCGTTGCCCGGGAAGCGGGCGTGCCCACAGTTTGTGATTTTTTTGACAGCGAGTTAGCTGAGCAGCTTCGCTGTGATGGCAATTTGGCGGACGTGGTGATTGCCAACAATGTTTTGGCCCACGTGTCCGACCTTAACGGTTTTGTAGCGGGCATCGCCACCATTCTAAAGGCGGGTGGCTTGGCTGTGATCGAGGTGCCCTACATTGTCGATCTGGTTGAGAACTGTGAATTCGATACCATTTACCATCAGCATCTGTGCTATTTTTCGGTGACGGCGCTGAACCAACTGTTTCGACGACACAATCTTTATCTTAATCATTTGATTCATATTCCGATTCATGGAGGATCGCTGCGACTGTATGTGGAACCGCGAGAATCGGTGCGGGACTCTGTGAATTTTTATCTCCGGTTAGAAAAGGAACGAGGCATTGCCGATTTGTGCCTGTATCGAAAGTTTGCTGAACGCGTGAAGAAAATCCGGCTCGATTTGACGGCCTTGTTAGAAACGTTAAAGCAGGAAGGCAAACGAATTGCCGGCTACGCTGCGTCTGCCAAGGCAACCACGCTCTTGAGCTATTGCGGGATTGACAAGCGTTACCTCGACTTTCTTGTGGATATGAACGCCTTTAAACATGGCCGTTACATGAGCGTCAATCATCTCCCCATCTTCCCGACGAGCAAGTTGATGGAAGACCAAGCCGACTATCTTCTTCTTCTCGCTTGGAATTTCGCAGAAGAGATTCTGTGTCAGCAATTTGATTACGTGCAAAGGGGTGGCAAATTCATTATCCCAATCCCGAGTCCGAGAATTGTGTGATTTGAGGCAAGTTCATGGCTCCCCAGTTCCTTCCCTCCGGTCTCGCCCATTTAGCAAATGATTGCACGAGAAGCCTACTGTGGGAGAGGTCCGGAGGTGAAGGCCCCAGGCATTTCGCTCTCGCAACTTAACCAGCGACTCTTACAAAATGAATAGACCCATGAGACTCAAGAAGATTTTCCTTGCACTGTTTGTTTCCTTCAGTTTTCTGGTCTGTTGGCGCACCAACGACTCGCGTCAGCCCTTGCTCCAGGTGTTGCATGTTCAGGATACGTATTCTCGGCGCGCCGATGATTTTACCGTGAATGTCACAGGATTACTGTCCCCAGGGACACAGGCCGCAAGATATCGAATCAACGATTCTGATTGGTTCCCCATCCGGCAAGATCAGCTTCGGGTCCCCGAGCCATTTTTTACCATCGAATTGTTTGCGGATCAGCTCAAGAAGGGAGCGAATGTTCTGCACATTGCCGCCGGCTCTGAAAGTGCTTTGCCTGACACGACCGTTTCTCTGCAATTCAACTATGATCCGCAGCCAGTTTCGTTATCTCAAATTCAAAATTGGGATAGCCCAGAGCTTGACGTTTATGATGGGCATTGGGAGCGAGTTCCGCAGAGCAACGGAACCTGGCGAGTGAGGCCGAAACCGGGATTCGAGGGGTATGATCGTATCCTCATCGTGTGTGGCGCATTTGCTGGAGGTCGCCGCATCGAGACGGACGTAACGTTTCGACATCGCGTTGGCAGCAAACCGTACGGCTTTGGCATTCTCTCCCTTTGGGGCGGCTCCCCGGATGACCCCGGCGTGGCTCCGCGTCGCGGTTGGAATTTCGGACTCGCATGGTATTACTCGATGGGAGCCGGCCTGGGCCTGTTTTATTCCTACAAACACGGTGACGATCACCCCCAATCGCTTTCCACGTACCAGGAATTCAGACCGCAAAAGAATCAGCGCTACCATTTGATCGTGGAGGCGTGGCCGGAGGAAAGCGAATCCGGGATGGTTCGGTTTCGGCAACGCATGAAATGGTGGAATCACGAGAGTCCGGAATCTCCCAAATGGATTGAGCTCGCCGATTCGAAGCGCATTCTTTCCCCAGGTGATGAATTCGCAGTGGCACTGCTCGCGCACCGCTGCCAGGTTGAATTTGGCCCGGTGTTCGTGAGCCCTCTTGAGCCTGAGAATTGATTTTCAACACATAGGCATCAACTTACCATGTCATCAGCACTGAAAAATATCGTTAAACATTCAGGGATTTACTCGGCGGGTAAGATTCTGGCCAATTCCATCGGGTTTCTTCTGATTCCTGTTTATACCCGTTATTTGACCCCGGCCGATTACGGTACGCTTGAAATCCTCACCATTACCGGACAAGTCTTGATCACTGTCTGCACGTTGGGGATTGGAAACGGTCTGCTAAAGGTCTTTCTGCACGACTCGAATGACGACAAAGAGCGTAAGCAGGCGGCCACCATCGCGTATGTATTTGTCGTGCTCATGTCGGTTTTGGTGTTCGGCCCGGCCATTCTATTCTCGGGCCTCATTTCGAAATTGACGCTCAATGATTCATCGCTGTCCTTGTGGTTTGCGATCTTATTTCTATCCGGCCTGTTTTCGGCGGTCAGTGTGATCCCGTTTCAAGTCTATCGTGCCGAACGTCAATCCGTGAGGTACACACTGATCAATTTGTTGAAGTTTGTCCTCGTGCTGGGCAGCAACATTTTTTTCGTAGTCGTTCTGGAGTTGGGCGTGGTCGGGGTGCTTTATGGCAGCCTGATTGGCGCGCTATCTGTGTTTGTTGTAAATTTTCTGCGCATTCGCGGCTACTTTGTCTGGAAGGTCACGCTCAAGTTGCTAAAAAAGATGCTGCGGTTTGGGCTTCCCTTGCTTCCGGCCATGTTGGCGATATGGATGGTCACCTCCATCGATAGATACCTTTTGGCGCAGTTTTCGGATCTGAATGAACTCGGGCTTTATTCGATGGGCATGCGATTCGCAATCATCCTCGAGATCGTGTTTCGCATCCCGTTCGACACCAATTGGCCCTCTATTTACTTGCCGCTGGCGAAAAAGGCCAACGTCGATCGGGAATTTTCAAAGTTGTTTACCTACTACCTGGCCCTCGGGCTGTTTCTGGCTCTCGGCCTGTCTTTGTTCGCCAAACCAGCCATCGAACTGATGACGACTCCCGATTTCTACGGGGCTTATGCCATCGTTCCCATTCTTGTGCTGGCATTTTTGTTCAGAGGCATAAGCAGCAACGTTGGCATCGGCATTTGGCTTTCCGGCAAAACGAAATATCAAGCATTCATCATGATTGGAACGGCCCTGGTGAACATTGTCCTGAATATCGTGCTGATCTCTCCATTGGGTATGCTCGGAGCAGCGCTTGCCACATTAGCCTCGTTTGGTTTTATGGCGCTCGTTCACTACGTCGTCAGCCAAAAATTCTTTTCGATTCGATATGAAGCCCGGAGAATTCTCAAACTGATTTCATCATTTTGCGTTCTGCTGCTGGTCTTTTATTTGATGGCACCCGTTTCACTGCTGACCCAACTGATCACGGCGGCTCTTCTGTGCCTGAGTTTTCCAGCCCTATTGTTCCTGTTTAATTTCTTCACTGTCGAAGAGATGGAATGGCTGAGGAAAATCCTGAAGCGCACGAGGTTAGCCGTTGTGCCGTTGAGTGCCTTCGTCCGCAGGTACGTCTAAGTATGTCCCCATGCGAGGACAGCCAGCGCAGTCGGCAGGGGTGTCCCAGGTGTTATGCCCGAATATTTTTAGGCCGCCATTCAGAAAACCGGTCAAACCGAGACCTATTCTGCGGCCAAGCATTTTGACCCAAAGGAGAGCTATGTTTCTGTACACAGAAGACATCGAACAGCAAGTCCGCGCCAATCTTCGGAAATATCAGAAATTGTACGATCGGCTGCCGGTGAATTTGCAAAACCTGCTCGTAACCACGCGCGGCTTCTTTCTGGCCAGACTGCGATATCAAAAACTGTTCTGGGAGACGTTGGCTGAAATTAAAAGGCACGAGAATTTTACACAAAACGAGCTGGAATTGTATCAGAATCACGCTCTGCAGCATCTAATCCGGCATGCTTACAAAAATACGGTTTACTACAAGCGCCTCCTGGATGGTCTCAGATTAACACCCCGAGACATTCAAACAGTCGAGGATTTAAGGAAATTACCCGTTCTCACCAGACGCCAGATCAAGGAAAAGTTCGGTGCCTTCTTAAGTCACAAGGGAAATGGCAGAATCGTTGTGCACACCAGTGGCTCACAAGGTTCAGGACTGCCTATTGCGTACAACAAGCGGGACCTTGCTCGAAATTGGGCATTCATTCTTCGGCAACTCACGTGGGCAAACGTGCACCCGAAGCACCGGCGCATCACGCTGTTCGGAAGCAAAATTGTCCCGGAATCCCAAAATCAGCCGCCTTATTGGAGAACCAATTGGTTCGAAAGACAAATCTTGTTGAGCATTTTCCATCTCTCGGAGAAAACCAGGGATGATTATTTGGATTTTCTAAGAACCCACCAGGGTCTGGTTCTCGAGGGGTTTGCTTCGGTGTTGACCATCCTGGCGGATTTCGTTCTTCAAGAGGGAAAATCCATTCCGATGAAACTGGTCTATTCCACTGGTGAGCCCATCGACGCCCCAAGCAGACACAAAGTTGAGCGCGCGTTTGGCTGCCGATTGCTCGACTGCTACGGCATGACCGAATGGGTGGGATTCATTCAAGAATGCGAGAAGGGCAGGAAACATCTGATCAGTGATTACGGAATCCTGGAGATTCTGGATACCAACAATCAGCCGGTTCCTCCCGGCCAGGAAGGATATTTCGTCTGGACGGGTCTGCAACGCGAAGATATGCCGTTGATTCGATACCGTATCGGGGACAAAGGCAGGTGGAGCCTGGCGTCGCGCTGCGAATGCGGCAAACCTTATCCGTTGGTTGATCCGACAATTACTCGGGATAGCGACATCATCAAAACCCCGGACGGCGATCTGTTTTCACCGCGTGTTCTGAATCAGTTCCTTAAAGACAAAGTCTCATTCAATTTTTGCCAATTTATTCAAGAAAATCTGGCAAGTCTTGTCATCCGAATTGTGCCCGGCAACGAAATTTGCGAACAAGAAGTTCAAAGGCTTACCAGAGATCTGGATCAAATTTTCAAAGGCTCGTTGGCCCTCACGGTTCGTTTCGCCAAACGTCCGCTGATGAGAGGC
>JAABYK010000371.1:9169-20087 GCA_011775825.1 Candidatus Zhuqueibacterota bacterium
GGGCATTCAACAGATGAGACTCGAAAAATCATCAACGCCTACCGGCGAAACTATCGCTTTATCCGAATTTTGGAGAATCCGCAAAGAAGTGTGCCGAAGGCCATGAACCTCGGAATCGCCGCTGCGAGAGGGGAGGTCATCATCCGAATGGATGCGCACTGCACTTACGAAGCCTCTTACATTTCGAGCTGTCTTGAGAGTCTCAAACACACGCAGGCCGACAACGTGGGCGGACCGATGCGGGCTGTAGGGACAAATTACCAGGGCAAAGCCATCGCAGCGGCCCACCATTCGGCCTTTGGTTTAGGTGGAGGCAAGTTTCATGATGATCAGTGCGAGGGCTATGTGGATACGGTTTATCTGGGTGCGTTTCGAAAAGAGATATTTCGAAGGGTGGGATTCTACAACGAAAGGCTTGCACGAAACCAGGATATCGAGCTGAATTCTCGTATCATCCGACAGGGGGGCAGGATTTACCTGAATCCGAAGACAAAATCGTATTACTACAGTCGGTCGCGATTAACCGACTTGTGGAAGCAAAATTTTGAAAATGGAAAATGGTGCGTGTACACAATGTTCGTGAATCGGAACGCCCTCTCTCTGCGACATTTTGTTCCATTATTGTTCGTAAGTTGTCTCATTTCCCTGACTTTATTGGGATTGATGATTACATTTTTCAAGACCCTGTTGATCATGGCGTTTGCTTCCTACAGCTTGTGCGCGTGCGCATTTGCTGCCCAGGCCGGCTTGAAAAAAGGCATTCGGTTCATTCCTTTCTTACCCGTCGTTTTCGGTGTGCTGCATGTTTCTTACGGAATTGGATCTTTGCATGGCTTGCTTACAGTCCGCAAGTGGCTCAAAAGCAAGTGACTCAAATTTGATGACAAAATGAATACAATGAAGCCTCGACTGAGTATCGGTATGCCGTTGTACAACGCCGAACGTTACCTGGAGGAAGCGTTGGAATCGCTCTTGAATCAAACGTTTGAGGATTTTGAGTTGATCATTTCCGACAATGCCTCCACCGACGGTACCGCTGAAATCTGTCACGAGTTTGCAAACCGTGACAAGCGCATTCGCTACGTCCGCAATCCACGGAATCTGGGGGCGGCCAGGAATTACAATCGTGTTTTTGAGCTTGCAACGGGCCGCTACTTCAAATGGGCTGCAGGTGACGATGTGTGCGCACCTGAATTTTTGCGGAAATGTATCCAGGTGCTAGACCGATATCAAGATGTGGTTCTCTGTTACGCCAAGACCAAGCTTCTTGACGAGCAGGGACGCATCAGCCGTCACTATGAAGACGGCTTGAACTTAGTCTCTTACTCACCTAGCGGCCGCTTTCTGCAGCTTATGTACAACATTCGCCAGTGCAATGCTATTTTTGGAGTCATGAGGTCCGGGGTACTAAAGCAGACTCGGTTGATTGGAAATTTCATCGATTCCGACACCTGTCTACTCGCCGAACTCAGTCTGCATGGCAAATTTCACGAAATTCCCAGGTATCTTTTCTACCGCAGACATCATCCTCAGGCTTCCAGCGCAAATCGAGCAGATCAAGATCAGCTTGAATTTTTCGATCCAGGATTGAAAGGGAAAGTTGCGATGACCAATTGGCGTCATCTCCGCGAAAACTTGCTGGCTCTGAAGCGTGCACGCATTAAGTACTCACAAAAAATACTGCCTGCAATTTACCTACTTGGTACCATGTTTGTCCAGCCAGGAGAATACATGCGAGAAATTAATCAGGCATTACGATTCCTAATGCGCCAACATCTGTCCTGAAGACGCGATCATGGATATGAGCAAATCCATAAATTTCGAAAAGAATTGGCTCGGATATACCCTGATAGGGCTTGGCTTGAGCACATTGACCGCCTTTATGTTCATCAGTCTGCCCTTGAGTCATTATCTCCTGGCTATCGGGGGGGGTCTATTTTTCATCCTGATTTATCAACGAATTGAATTCGGCATCGGTCTCCTTATCGCTTCCATGTTGTTTGAGAAGCCAATTTTGCCCGGCGAAATCGAGCTTTCTCTTACACGTCTATTAAGCTTGCCTGTCCTATCTATAGCGCTTGTTAAGATCTTGACCGACAGACCCAAATTTCATCTTGCAAAATTCAAGGACGGAATGATCATCCTTCTGTTCGTGTGGATGATGTTCTCGTTGATTTATGCTGAAAACATGCAAATGGTGGTGGAAAGCCTTCTGACGCACCTGCAGCTCATCCTCACGTATTTCATCTTGAAAACCGTGATAGTCGATGACAAACAGCTTGAAAAGGTTTTGGCGACATTTGTAATTGCAGCGATGGGCATTGCTCTGTTATCAATGATTCCCCTCCTCAACAATCCGGAGCCGCTGCTTTACTCCGAAGCCATCGGCTCCAGCGAACGGGTGACCGGCACGTCCTATGGACCCAATCAGTTTGCATTTGGATTGGTGGTGCTCTTGCCGATCGCACTCTATCTTTCCTTGAGCAAGCACAAATTGTATTTCATCGCTGTTGCGCTTTTTGTTTTTTTGATTTTGAGTACATTTTCACGTGGAGGCATACTGGGTCTGGTTATCGTCGTACTCCTCTCTTTGTTGCACCTCAGACGCTCCATCAAAAAGAGTCTGTTGTATGGCGGGACGATTTTGGTCATTCTGGCCAGCTCGTTCATGCTCCTCAATACGGGCAGCAAGCTGACTGAGCGCATCGAGTCGATTCCGAAACTGGAAGATGTCGCTACCCGACTTGAGCTGCTGGAAGTGGCTTGGGAGATGGGCACGGGAAATCCTGTTTTAGGAGTGGGACTCAATAACTTTCGGGAGCACTCCCATCTCTACGGAAACCAAACTCATTTTGGCCGTGACGCACACAACGGTTACTTAGAAGTGTTCGCAATGCTCGGCCTGCCCGGTTTAATCCTTCTCATAGGGATCCTTTATAGCACTTTCAGAGAGATCAATCGCTATCAGAAAAAATTCCCTGACAATTCTATCGCTAACTTTATTAAAATCGCTTTTATCGGTTATCTGATCACAGCATTCTTCTTGAGTTTATTGCCACAAAAAATCTTTTGGGCGCTGTTGGCGCTCACTTCCATACTCGACAAAACACAGCAATCAAATTCGGTCGAAGATTAGACATGCCCAACCTTCTTTATATCACGTACGATTACTACCCTTCGGCCTCGGTGGCGGCCAAGCGTGCTGCAAAATTTTGCAAGTATTTGCCCGCTTATGAGTTTCGTCCCATAGTTCTGACTGTGAAAGAGCAATTCTATGACGCCATCGACCCCACTCTGGATTCAAATGGAGTCCCCACATATCGTACGTCTATCTTGAAATCACACAGGCCAACTGAGCCAACCAATGTTTTGCCAAGACTATCTTATTATCTACTGAGAATTATAGAAAAACATGCCTTCCCGGATCCATATATTTTTTGGGTGCCTTTTGCTTATAAAATGGCTAAGACGATCCTGGCCCGCCATCAAGTTGACCTGATTTACGCCACAGGTCCGTGGTTTTCTTCTTTCTTTTTAGGCCATCTACTCAAAAAAAATTACGGCATTCCTTTGGTGATCGAGTTTAGAGACCAATGGAGTCTGAACGTTGTCTATCGCCGAGGCATGAGGGCAAAGCTGCACACACATTGCGATCTAAAGATTTTGCAAGTAGCAGATAAAGTCATTTTTGCTTCTGAGGGTTTTTTACGGGAATACCAAGCTTGTTATTCAAATGTGGACTTTAGCAAGGCAACCGTCATTCCAAATGGTTTTGATCCCGATGATTTTGCTGCGAGCAACGGCTCAAAGAGTAACAGATTCACTATCACTTATGCCGGGAATTTCTACTGGCCACGCACACCGGATAATTTCTTGAAGGCTCTATTGGAGTTAAAAATTGAAGGAAAGATCAATGCCGACAACTTTAAATTCCTAAGCCTTGGCAATCTTGACGAAAGCATGGTTTGCTGGCCAGAAATTAAAGACGTGCTGGAGCTAAAGAATTTGCAGTCACACAAGGAGACGCTGATGTATCTGAGCGGCAGTGATCTGCTATTGCTGATCGTCGCTCCTGGACATGAGGCTAACATTCCGGCCAAACTCTACGAATATTTGGCGGCAGACAAGCCGATCTTGCTGCTGAGTCCCAAAGGTGCCACATCTGCTAAAATTATTCGGGAAACAGAACGAGGTCTTATCGCCAATATTAACGATATTGCCGATATCAAAGCCAAGCTCTATCAAATGGTCCGAACCATTCAAACATCAAGTTGTGCATTTGATGGCGACAAGGTGGCCAAGTACAGTTGCTTGCGAACCACCGAACAGCTTGCAGATGAGTTGGCAATGCTATGTTAGCGGAAAGATTACGATGAGAAAGTTACTCGCCTACTTCTGTTACATGCTTTATAATTTGGGGCCACGTTGGCTGCCAAATTCGGACCCGTTGCCGTTTCGATGGGTGAAGTGGGTGCGCTATGTCATCGCCAAGGGCATCGTCAGGGAATGTGGCAAGAATGTCAATTTTCAGAATCGGGCACGCTTTGGATACAGTCTGAGAATTGGCGACAACTCCGGTATCGGCGAGAATTGCCGTATCGGTTCCAACACAAAAATTGGCCAAAACGTGATGATGGCACCCGACGTAATCGTCTGTACTCAAAATCATAAATATACATCTGAAACGTATGATGGCTTTGACAAGCAGAGCGTCGTCATTGAAGACAACGTCTGGATCGGCTACCGGGTTATAATTTTGCCCGGAGTCCACGTCGGCAGAAATGCCATTATTGGCGCAGGCGCAGTTGTGACAAAAGACGTGCCAGCCTATGCAGTTGTGGGTGGAGTACCCGCCAAGATTCTAAAGATGCGCAGGAGCGTTCCAAATAAGTAGCCATCGGGTAGAGAAAATGAACTTGCTTGTCATCTCACAGATGTTTCCGTGCCGCCGACATCCCACCTCGGCCATCTTTTTTGCCAATCTAATGAAGGAGTTGGCCAAGAGGGTTAGGAGCTTGACCGTGGTCACTCCGAGAGCGTACATTCCAAAGGGGCTGACTAAGCTGAACAAGAGATGGAGCCGATGGCGGCTTGACCCAATGGTCTCCACTGAGAAAGGGATTCGGATCATTCGACCGTATGTATTTACGATACCTGGTCCTGCGTTTACCGGACTTAACAGCCTGTTTATGAACGTTGGCTTAAAAAGGCTGCTTGAAGATGTCACTGTCAAACCCGATATCGATCTGATTCTCGGTTACAACATGCTTCCGGAAGGGTGCTCCACAGTTCACCTCGCCAAGAAGTTTGATCTCCCGTCGGCTTTTTGGGCCATCGGCTCCGATGTCCACGACTTTGCGCAACGCAATTGGCTTAACTATCATCTCTCCCGCAAATGTATCGAGCAAGCTGATCTGATTTTAACGGAAAGTCAAGAGTTGGAATTCGAAGTCAAAAAGTTTTCAAACCGCATCAAACAAATCAAGACTTTTTACAAGGGCATAGACCTATCATATTTTCGGGATCATCCGCCAAAACCTGTAATTCTGCAAATCTTGAATCTGAAACCGGGCCGAAGATATTTGTTGTTCGTAGGACGGTTGATTCGAGACAAAGGTATTCACGAACTGGTACAATCATTCAAGAACTTGGCGCAACGCTATGCTGATTTGGATTTGATTTTGGTCGGAGAGGAAGACGAAAAAAGTAAGCTTCGTGCCGAGCTTGAGCAAGCCGGGCTCTTGCAGCGGGTGGTATTTACCGGAATCATTTCACAGCAAGATGTTGCGCGATACATGAACGTCGCCGAAATGTTGGTTTTCCCCTCCTGGGCTGAAGGTCTGCCAAATGCGGTGATGGAAGCCATGGCTGCCGGTTTACCGGTTGTCGCGAGCGACGTCGGCGGCATCCCCGAAATCGTGGTAAACGGTGTGAGCGGTCTTCTGGTTTCACCAAGAAATGTGGCTGCGTTGACGAAAGCGGTCGATCTGATGCTCCAGAATGAGGACCTACGGGCGTCTTGTCGCAGGAACGCCGAGTGTCTGATAAGAAAGAAATTCGATGTTAGAAGAAACGTTGATGAATTGTGCGCTCTCTTGCAAATGCTGCAAAATTCCAAACGGTGTCTAGCATGGAAAAGAGAGTTTGCATTATCCATAAAGTAACGACTTTAGACCCACGATCCTTTTACAAACAAGCACGTTCCCTGTCGAAAGCCGGATACGAAACCATCATTCTGGGCTTGCAGAACAGGGACGAAGTCATAGAAGGAATTCGTGTCATAGGTTTCCCTCCCTCTCGAAGCAGACTGATTCGAATTCTGATCACCAATTTTCGTGTTTTGATTATGGCCTGGCGACTTAAAGCGACTGTATACCATTTTCATGATTTGGATTTTGTTCCCTGGGCTTTGCTGCTGAAGGCGCTGACGCGAGCGAAAATCGTCTACGACATACATGAAGCTCATCCGGACTACATGTTACTTAAGACTTACATTCCGAGTGTGTTTCGGCAAGTGCTCTCCATGGCAGTCTACCTTATGGAGCACATGTCGAGCAAATGTTTCGATGCCATCGTACCCAACGATAATTTTGTGGCCGCCGATTTCAAGCATCGAAATATCCAGGTCATTTACAATTTCCCTAGTGTGGATTTTTTTAACGGCCGCTACCGTCCACCGTATGAAAAACGCGCATTTGATCTGTTCTACCACGGCTCTTTGCCCAAATACCATTTTGAAACCATGCTTGGAATAGCTGAGAAACTAAATGCTTTGAATGTCCGCAACACGTGGGGTCTGATCATGGATCGCCACTCACCGCGAAATTGGGCCGAACGTGAGGTGAAAAAGCGCGGCCTGCAACGAAATTTTGTCTTCCTGCCATACGTCGATTATCTACAAGTGAACAAATATCTCAACCAAGCTAAAATTGGCATCATCCCGTTGCCGCCGTTCAAAAAATTCATGAAAAATATTCCGATCAAGATGTTTGAATACATGGGCGCCAGTTTGCCGGTCGTGCTTTCCGACTTACCGCCAACGCGCCAATTTATCGAGGGACAAGATTGTGTCATTGCGGTGGAGCCCAACAACATCGATGCGTACGTCAAAGCAATCGCATGGCTTCTGAGTCATCCCAAGAAATCGATGCAGATGGGTAAGGTCGGCAAGAGGCTGGTGTTTGAACGCTTTAACTGGACTCAACAGGAAGACAAATTGCTGAATCTCTATCAAAGATTATTTGAATGAACGAAAACCGCAACAGACGCAAAATAATTGTTAATGCGGATGATTTCGGCATCACGGCTGGGGTGAATCAAGCGATCATCGAGTTGGCGGAATCTGGGGCGATTACCAGCACTTCACTAATGACGAACATGCCACTCGCCGCGGGGGCAACTCTGGTAAAGCACAAAATCGGCACTGGAGTTCATCTTAATCTAACTACCGGTCGTCCCGTCTCGGATCCGCAGCAAATTCCTTCGTTAGTGAATCGTTCTGGAGAGTTTCACTGCCTATCTGTATTGTTGCAAAGGTATCGAACTCGCCGCTTGTCTAAATCAGAAATCGAGCTTGAATTTACTGCCCAGATGAAACGCGCGTTTGAAATTGGCATGTGTCCTGACCATTTCGACGCACATGAATCTCTCTTAAAATATCCCCTATTTGAAGCAGTTGCCCGGAAAGTTGCACACGATTTCGGGGTGAACGCCGTGCGTACCTATCGCCAACAGAAAGTTGTCTTATTATCTGACTTTGCAAAGACTTAGGTGGGAACGAACTGGTTTCAATGTCACAAATAGATATGAGTCGCTTTTCGAATTGGGACTCACATACCGGGCGGCGGTCGACAAGCTGCGAAAAAGTCTCAGAGGTTGGCGCAAAGGCGTACTCGAAATGGCAGTGCATCCCGGATATGTTAACGGCGCGGCTCCCCAATTGGGCGGTTATGTCTATGAACGCGAGATAGAGCGCCGTGTACTTTCAAGTCAAGCGTTTCAGAAAATTGTGAGACATTCGGGGGTCGAACCGATTACATTTGAGGCTCTGGTGAATTGAGGCTATCCCATGAAAAAAAATATTGTTAAGAAAATCAGAACGCAAATTTTTAGCCATCTATATTTTCATAGCAATGGAGATTGCCGAAACACGGTTTTTGTGGCCGGAACCGGCAGAAGCGGTACCACCTGGATTTCCAACATCCTGAACCATAAGAATGGATATCGTTATATATTTGAGCCTTTCTATCCCCAGAATGTCCCGATGTGCCGAAACTTCAAGTATCGACAGTATTTAAGACCGATGGACCATCGCTCTGACTATCTCTATCCTGCTGAGTGCGTTGTGACGGGCAAGTTTAGAAATGCCTGGACGGACCGATACAACGTCAGCTTTTTTTCCTCCAAGCGGTTAATAAAAGACATTCGCGCAAATCTCTTGTTGAAGTGGCTAAAAAACCATTTCCCTGAGATCAAGATCGTCCTCGTTTTACGGCATCCGTGTGCAGTGGCGTGCTCGAAATTGAAGTTAGGTTGGGGTAGCCATTTGGAGCTGCTTCTCTCGCAGTATCAGCTCATGAACGACTATCTTGAACCGTTCCGAAGCGAAATTGTAACGGCTGAGACTTCATTCGAAAAACACATTTTTCTCTGGTGCATTGAGAACTACGTGCCTTTGCAACAATTCAAGCGAGCTGAAATTCATTTGGTGTTTTATGAACATTTTTGCCACAATCCTGAACGGGAAATCCAAAGACTGTTTCGGTTTTTGGGTATGCCATTCAAAGAGGAGGTCTTGGCTCACTTGCACTTCCCCTCCGTGGTGAGCCACAAAGACAGCGCCATCATTTCAGGAGAAAGTCTGATTGATAGCTGGCGGAAGGACATCACAATGGAGCAAGTGCGCAGGGCTGAAGAGATTCTCTACTTATTCGGCCTCGACACAATCTACACAAAAGTTTCAATGCCGAATGTGGACAGTCAGGAAGGCTATCATAGAGCCGACCAACCCACGTGCATGCCTCAAGATAAATCTGCAGAAAACACTGACCTTCTCACAGAATATTAGCGGTTGCAATAAAGTAGGTACCTTTAGGGATTAAATTCTCCCGACATGATGCGAGGTTGAGACGGCGGCGTTTTGTCTATTTTTAGATATTTACCGGAAATGATCTCGTTCCCCAGGTTTCCATACTCGTCGACCAATGCTCCCTCTGCGAGTGATAGGTGGGCGCTGCCATCTGCAATTGTGTTATCGATATCAAAGCTTCCGCTAAAATTATTACCGGGCACGGGACCGTCTAAGGGGATCACGGTTTCCGATCCGTCGCTTTCGTGTAAAGTTAACTGTGTAGGCACAGAGGTCACGGCTTTGGATGTGGTTAAGGAGAGAGTTACTGTTCCCGGTCCTAAAGGCGAGGCCGCATTCAAAGCTATGTCAGCGAGGGGTGCATCCGTATTTTCTTGTAAAGTAATCGCTTCCCTATATAAGTCTGATGTTTGACCAGTGTTGATTTTCACAAAGGCATTCGCAGTCCATGTGCCTGTCTCGGCTTCATCTAACAGTTTGACTTTTGCTTTGGCCCAGCCCTCAGCAACATTAATCTCATAGATAAAAGCAGAATCATCAACATACAGACCTAGCTTACCGGTAATCTTTGTCCCTACGGTGGAGCTTTCGGTTTGTCGCGCCCAGATTTCTTCTGAGCTGCCTTCAATCGAGAAGCTCATTACGTAATTTGAGGTGGGTAAGAACACGCCTCCCTTGTTTTCAACCGTGCCTTCAGTATAGGAAGGACTGTTTAACCACACCTGCGTGAATGCCATCTCGGACAATTCGTTCAACGGTCGGTTATAAGCCACGTAAACCTCGTACCAGGTTTCCTTCTCGATGATGTTTAGAGCTTGCATATGTCCAATTGGCGTGATGTTGATGTCGGTGATGAAAAGCTCTTCCCTGGCTTCCTGAACAGTGATCGTTTTGGAAGCGCTGACCTGTTGCCCGGTGTTGTCTGTGATGCTCAGATTCACCGAAAACTCGCCAGCGTCCAAGTAAACATGAGTGGGACTTGTGGCATTTGAACCGCTGCCGTCCCCGAAATCCCAAGAAAAAATATAGGGCGGAGTTCCGCCTGAAATAATTGCCGAAAAAGCCACTTCCAGCGGCGCGGTACCGGAATTGGCTGACGTATTGATGTTTAGACCCAACCCCGCATCATCCACGTAAATAGGTTCGACAACCCGAAAGGCCGATAAGGGAAGCGGTAGCGTATCCGAAGGCCGTAGCCAAGGCGCTCCATCCGGTCCCGGGTCATCCCAGGAAATTTCCTTGCCGTTAAGAGATTCGGCATACACCGCGTTGTTATTGGGCCCGTTGTTTTCCACGAAGATCATGCCATATTCTTGCAGCGCCCGCGCTATGATTTTGCCAGCCCGGTTTAAACCGAGCGCATCCAAATCCAGGTTGGGATCGAGCTGCAGCCGCATGCCTGATTTGAGAGCCCATTGGCGTGGATTCAATTCCGCACTCCAAATACAGGATGGATAAACGCCTTCTCCGCCGTCGTTACCCCAATAAGCGAAGGCCAGCGCATGATCGATCCGCCCGCGTTTGATTTCTTCATACATGATCATACCGTGACTCTTCGGGGTCCCCGCCATACGACTTCGACCCGCATACTTATTGTTGATTTGTGTCACCCCTAAAGGTGGGCAGTCCACGCCATCCCCCGTTAAATCCCACCCGTAAACCACATCACACTGAAATTTACCGCTGCCAAGATTCTTGAATTGCCGAAATTCCCAGACGTAGTCTCGGTTAGGACTGACTACGACCGCTGAGCCATCTTCAGCACCCGGCGGCTGAGCGTTCAGAGGAATCGGTATATTACGGTCCCAGCCATTGGAACGAATCCAATCG
>JAABYK010000217.1:0-1562 GCA_011775825.1 Candidatus Zhuqueibacterota bacterium
CCGCCGCATATTGCTCGCGGTTCCAATCGGCCTCTCAAGCGGACTCAGCTTGCGGCGGACCTGCATAAAAAAGCGATCAATCGCGCCCAGGGTCGCATTAAAGAACAGGTCTGCAAGTTCGTCTCTGGCGCAAGCTCATATGGTCGCTCTGAAATATAATTTACAATCTTTTCCGGTTCGTTCATTCGAGGCAGTGGATGCCCTAACCAATGGCTTTTCCAGTCAACTGGTTCATGGCTGCCTTTGTAATATGCACGCAGGCTTTTGATTTGATCCTCAAGGTGCATTGTGGGTGGCGGTATCCTCATATGAGATACTGATTCCCATTGAAGTATAGTGGGCGCTCAGGTGCTTCAGGTGCCGAAGGGCGTCGCGAATTGCACGTCTGCGCTGGTTGACTGTCAGGTCTTTCTTTACGCGAACAACAAAAGCATGACACCTCCCGTTAAGAATCTCGGTTTCGAATGCTGCATTGCAAGCGCCCTGAATGCCAGCCTCCTCATCCATGTAGAAGGTGATTTTCTTCGCGCCCCTCAGTAGATCACGCAAAAAGAAGAAATGGGCAAAGAGGGTGTACTCAACATGCACCTGCATGCCAGCAATGGGGAGCCTAGTGGTTATGTCATGCTTGTCGAGTTCCTCGTTGAGTTCCCCGGCGTTAACTTTTTTTCCAGTCTTACGTTGTTTCGACTTCGACTTTGATTCCTCAAAGTCTTTTTTGAGCCAAAGCCTAGCGTNNCATTATCACCAATTTCAATAGCGTCAGCCTCAATCTCGGCGGCATTGAGAGCGTCGTCGAAATTGAGATGCATACCGAAAACGTAACCGGTGATATTGTCGGCACTACCAATGGCCATCAATCGGGTATTTTGTTTCTTGAACTGATTATTCCAATTAACGATGTACTCCTGCCGGTCCACAGCAATCCGCAACTCAGGCATTTCCATGCCACGCAGCAGTCGGCGCTCTCTATTAGCAACAAAAGCCAATGCTTGCCGATGGATGAAGTCAATTTTGCCGTACATTGTTGAGGAGGAGATGTTGAGCTTCTCCATAATGCAACGAAGCGGCATTTTGGCAACGAGGCATCGAAAGACCTCGATGTTGAGATGTGGCTTCTTCTGGCCTCGCGATGGAGTGCCGACCGTGAAATAGCGGCCACAGTGTTTACATTGGACTTTCGGGTATTCGGATGGAGAGGCGCCGTAATAAATATAGAAAGAAGGATTTCCTTTAAGCGGCACTGAGTTGTTTGGGCAGTCAGTTTCCGGGCATGATAACCCGGGTTTTGGGGTCAAATATGCCTTGATCCGCTCTACCTCTTCATAAATGCCAAGATTGCTTTTGATCGTGAAGCTGGTTTCGCAGAGTTTACACTTGAATCCAGGGATACCTTTTCCCATTCCGGATTTAGCGTATGTGTCGGTTGATTTGCCTCGACCTTTTTGTGATTCGAAGGTTGGTCCGACACCGAAGTTCATACATGAGGGGACTTTACAGAAGTTTACTTGAATCTCATTCTTCGGGAGTGGAACGCGTGGTGTTTTAACCTTTGCTGACAT
>JAABYK010000217.1:1604-1952 GCA_011775825.1 Candidatus Zhuqueibacterota bacterium
ACAGTTACAGCTCCGTAGAGACACAATATGTCACGGTTAGGCAAGCTTAATCTTACTTCCAAAAATCCTGTTCTGATAGGCCACAGATGATGTGGTCCGTATGAGGATGGTCTTTGTGTTAAGTGTTAAAGAACGCAAATCCTATATCGTAAAATATTTTATGTAATAAGATTGGTATTGGCCAATATGGCTTAACGTTTGGGATGGTTTATTTTGTGGTTATATATTAGTAGGTTATGAATGGTCGCCAGCCTAAAAAAGAAAGAGCGCCACACGACGTGTGGCGCTCTCAGTTTGTTTGACGCTAGGGTCACAACACCTTTGCATCACGGCTTACCCGTTCGGCGT
>JAABYK010000483.1:0-379 GCA_011775825.1 Candidatus Zhuqueibacterota bacterium
TGTGCTGGTAAATCCTAAGTTGAAATCCGGAACCGCACTGCCGTTTTTTACGAAAGTGTCGTAACCAGTGAAATTGCCCTCGGCATCGAATTGCGGATTCATGAATTTAATGGGCATGCCCCATTTATAACCATGTTCAACCCCCCGGTCATCAGTGAGAGGATCGGATTCAAGTCCCCACAAAGTATTGGCGATACCATCGCGGAAGGTGTTGCCTTCTCCAACCCAAACCACATACCCGTCATCGTTCACATTAAACTGGTTCCGAGGAATTCCCGGGGGTAGGTCATCCAAATCTCGGATGAATCTGTCGCCGAACATGGCACCTAACTCTTCACCCTCTCTAATGTGAAAGGGGCCAAATCGATACGAAGGAACG
>JAABYK010000483.1:468-1979 GCA_011775825.1 Candidatus Zhuqueibacterota bacterium
AAGAGTAATTGGTCCTCGACTTCGGTATCGGCGTAGGTGAATTCCAGGTTGAAGCGATCAAAAAACAGCATGTCAAAGCCGACCTCGAGTTCTTTTGCAAATTCCGGTTTTAGTTCTTTGTTACCCAGGGTGCTCTTCGTTACGTTTCCGCCGGATACTTCCCAGGTTTCAAAGCGAGCGAAGAAATTCGGACGTCCGCCGGCGGTTCCGTACGATCCGCGAACCTTGAACTCCTGAACTGTTGGAATGAACCACCATGGCTCCTGAGAAATTCGCCAGGCGCCACTCGCCCGGAAATAGTTATTCCATCTCTCATCCGGTCCAAAGAGGGAGCTGCCGTCCCAACGTACCAGGAAATCGCCGATGTATCTATCTTTATAGTCTCCACCGATGATGAAGGAATAGCCATTGGAGCGGATTTCCTGGATTTCAGAGGCAATGGAGCTTACCTCGTTGTTAGCAGTGCTTGCGCTGCGGGTACCCCGCACCAGCAAATCGAATGCGAAGATTTGATTCTCGTTAAATTCGGCACGTTCAAATAAAGCTCGTGTCTTCGACCGGACCACAAACTCCCCGAATCGTTTAGAAAGTGCTGCCGTTATGCTGCCGTTCAGGGCCTCGTCAAACCTGTCTTCTAAGTCCAGGCGTCCAGTGAATTCGGGTCCACGCGTAATTGATTCGAACCCAATAGGCCAGAATTGGTCGTCGTTGCGATCTGAACGATCGTAGCTGAAGTTCCCCTCAAGGCTGAACCACTGCACCGGTTGCCAGCGACCGGTAAAACTCCCCATCACGCGGCGGCGCGTCCCTTGTCGGTCGTTATTCAGAACAAAATTGAGCGGATTGTCTTCAACAGAAGTTGGGTCCGGTTGAATAAAAAGTTTGCCAGTTTCTGGATCTCTCAGGTCTAATTGAGCATCAGGAGACATGAACATTAACGCGAAAATCGGATCGCTAAAGCCGCCATCGATGAGATCCAGGCTCGACTGACTAAACAAGCCCGAGACGCCAATGGTGAAGTTTCGGTGAAACTTGTGGTCGAGATTCAGACGGACGCTTCTTCTGTCCAGGCCATTTATCCCGTCAACGATTCCAGCCTGAGTATAGTTTTGGAAACCGACGTGGAAATTGGTATTTTCCATATTTCGGCTAATCGAGGCAGAATTGGTTATAAATTCATTGGCACCAAAGAAACGATCGATCTGATCGAATGGACCGCTGACATCTTGTAAGAGAACCAGGGGATCGCCAGGTTTACCGGTCGCCACATACTTGTATTCGTTATCCGCAAACTCAATTCCTGCTGCATGAGGAAATTGCTCCACATCGGCATAGGTATCGGGAATACGCGCGCCCGGCACACGCGGATCTACGAAGTTACCCTCCGCATCGATGAAATCGCCCGGTGTTACCTGAACTCCGTTGGCGTCGACATAGGAGCTTTCAGCTACTTTGAAGGCGTGACTTTGATTCAAATCGATCTTCTTTGAGATGTCATTGAACCCAAATTC
>JAABYK010000483.1:1992-4449 GCA_011775825.1 Candidatus Zhuqueibacterota bacterium
GGTCGTGATGCGAACCACACCATTGGCGGCTCGGGATCCGTACAAAGAAGCGCCAGCCGCGCCCTTGACCACTTCGATATTTTCAATATCTTCAGCCGGAATGTCCGTTAATGGGCTGCCCGATATAGATGGGTCGATGATGACGCCGTCCACAATGTAAAGCGGATCTTGGGAGCGCCCCGTAGCATCGATACTGGTAGCGGCTCGCAATTGAATGGAAGCATCTGTGCCAGGCTGTCCACTTGAGCGAACCACTTTGACGCCAGCAACCTTTCCGTAAAGAGCAGTTTCCGGGGAGGCCGCTGGGACTTGCTCTAGCGCTTCCTTATTTACAGTTGCAACTACAGTAGCCATTTTGGTTTTAGGCGTCTCCTCGACCACTCCGGTAACCACAATCTCGTCCATATGCAACACATCCAGCGGAAGGCTGAAATTTTGGGTTATCGTGCCAGGAGCGAGCGCAATTTTTTCGGTTCGGGAACGATAGCCGATAAATCGCGCTTCCAGCGTGACTTCTTGACCCCGTACCGCCGATGCGGGAACGGTAAATGAATAGTCCCCGTTAATGTCCGCCGCTGAACCCAGGTTAGTCAACTGGATTAGTACATTTGCTCCAGGTAGAGGTTCACCTGCTTCATCCGTCACCTTGCCCTGAATCGTGGCCTCCTGCGCCCAAGCAAAGTGAGGAAGACATAGTACAGCGAAGACAGTGACTGCGATGAGCGTTTTGCATCTCATAGTCTTCCCTCCCAATTAGGTGAATTAATGATTGTGAACTTAACCTACTCCGTAACCGAGTATGAAATGAAACCCCTAAACATGACATGAAAAGAGAAATGCATCTCAATGATGTGTGGAGATAGAACAGATATGAGTAACCACTCCTCCAAAAAAAAGTGCAGAGCTTTTAGTACTATTTTGCAACTTTTGTGCCATGTCATGGGAAAGAATACCATAGATAGTTACGAAACAAATAATTAAGTCAACTCACCACATCGATAAGTTATCACGGTGTGTGCAATTTTTTGCAGAAAAGATGGCAAAAAATTGCACTATAAATAGTGTATAATAATGTGCCAAATAAAATTGCCATACATAAAGGCCAAAAAGGTGTGATAAAAAGTTCACTTTCTTTTGTGCTTCAACCGTTCTTTTTTTACAAGAAAGGTCGAGGGCCTAAGAAACAGGGGGACGTCCGGTGTAGGCCACATTTTTACTTGAAATTAACAACTTAATTCAATAGTTTACATAGGATTGTATGTGAGCAAATTCGGGAGCGAGTGAATGGCAGACAAGATTGTCGTTTTGGTGACATGTGGCTCAAATGAGGAAGCCAAAAAGATTGCGGACGAATTGGTGCAGTCGAAATTGGTAGCCTGCGTCAACATTTTAGCATCTGTGCAGTCGGTATTTTATTGGGAGGGGAAAGCCTGTGACGAGCAGGAAACTTTATTGATAATCAAGAGTGTTAAAAGAAACCTGCACGAAGTTATCCGGAAGGTAACAGATATACATAGTTACGATGTCCCGGAGGTGATTGCGTTACCTATCGTGGCAGGCTCTCAGGAATATCTAAGTTGGGTTGAAGAAGAGTCTCGTGGGAGAACAAACAAGTGACTGTGCAACAAGGGGCTTGGATTGGCGATTTTCCGAATTCTCTTGAGAGGCTGTGTTTCGGAATATAAAATTGCGGTAAAGAGTTGATCAAAGTGACCAACTTTCCGACAACCAAGACCCTACGTATCTAATCGGTTCTCAGCTTGCTAAGATACCAGGACAATGAATAAGAAAACAGGGCTTTATATACGGAGAGTGATTCGACGCTAATGGAATTCGTCATCATCGGCAGTGGCTCCGGAGCGTTACAAGCACATCGCGGTCCTTCCGGGTATGTCCTGAATCTTAAAGATGAAACCTTCCTATTAGATGGGGGAACGGGAACCGTAAAAAAATGTCTCGAAGCCGACATTTCTTATAAAGAAATCGACAAAATCTTTTATACGCATCTGCATCCTGACCATACCATCGATCTCGTGCCTTTCCTGTTTGCTACGAAACACACTCCTGATTTCATCCGAACAAAGCCTTTGGAGATTTATGGGCCAGTTGGCTTCCGAGATTTTTATGAAAAGTTTACAAGTTTGTACGGAACTGGAATAACTGATGTGGATTATGATATTACTGTTAGGGAGTTGGACGACATTCGGAAGACTTTTGACAATTGGAGTTTAGAGACCGGATTGATGCGACATGCCCACAACGCCATTGGCTACCGGTTTGAAAGCGAAGGCAAGGCCCTGGTGTACTCAGGTGACACCGACTATTGTGAAGGCATCGTCCGGTTGGCTCAGAATGCAGATGTGCTGATTTTGGAGTGCTCTTTTCCGGATGACATGAAAGTGGGGGGACATTTGACACCATCGGAAGCAGGCCGAATCGCCACAGAAGCCAACGTCA
>JAABYK010000483.1:4497-15185 GCA_011775825.1 Candidatus Zhuqueibacterota bacterium
TATCGCAAATACATCTTTTTTTCGATTTTGCTGCATGTTCTGCTGTTTTTTCTGATTTGGGGACTTGTGGAGCTTCAGGTCTTTGCCGAAGAATACGAGGATTCAAAGGTAAATGATTCGCCGCTTGTTTTCGAACTACAGGACATCCAAAGGAATCGTCCCACAGAGGTCGTAGAGACGCCGGAAGATGCCGCAACCGAAGAATTTCAGAAAGAGGCTGAATTGGCTTCGGATAAGAACGCATTGGCTCAGAATTCAGAAACGGACCCGGACGCGGATCTCGGGGAACCTTTTTCACGGGGGGATTTTCAGGTAAGAGAGCTTCCCACAAACCCCATGCCGCAGGGTGAAATGGGCATACCCGCGGAGAATGAGGCCAGTGAGGAAAGAAGGCCGTCCACACAAGATATGCTGGATGCCAGGTCATCGGAAGCGTATGCGCGGAATGAACAATTCAGTCGCGAATATCTCACGAATGAAAGGACCGCCGAGAAAGTAGGGGTTCCACAAGAAAAACTGTCGAACGTGGATTTTGACAATCAGGCATCACGGGCGCCCCTGACCGGCAGTTTTTCATTTAATACATATGAGTGGGAATTTGCGCCGTACATGTTGAGGTTGAAAAAGAAAGTACAGCGGAACATCTTTCCGCCTCCGGCTTTCGTTCGGATGGGCATAATTAGCGGTCAAACGCTGTTGAGATTTAAGATTTATCCAAATGGAGAGATGAGAGATTTAGAATTGTTGGATTACAACGGACACAAGACGTTGATGGAGACGAGTCTTCGCGCGATCGAGATTTCGGCTCCGTATGAAGAACTGCCGTCGAATTTCCCAGAGCAATATTTAGAGGTGACGGCAAGATTCAATTATTTTATTCGCAAACGCAGATAGTGTGTAAATAAACGGAAAGGAAAAAAATGGTAGAAGTGTGGCAATTCCTGGTTAAAGGCGGGATCATCATGATCCCGTTGGCGCTGTGTTCGATCCTGGCGCTTGCGGTTGTCATTGAAAAAGCATTTTCGTTGCGCCGAAAGAAAGTGATCGTTCCTGAAATTGTAAATGTATTGGACAATATCAAAGGCCCGGACGATGTGGGTCTGGCCATGTCCATTTGTGAGAAACATGAGGGTCCTTTCGCTAATGTCATTCGGACCGGGTTAGAATATCGAAATCAACCCAAGGACGAAATCAAAGAGGCTTTGACCGATCAGGGGCGACAGGAGGTGCGAAATCTGGAGCGTGGGTTGGTGATATTAGAGACCGTCGCCGGAATTGCGCCGTTGTTAGGACTGTTGGGTACGGTCATCGGAATTTTGAAAGTGTTTAATGTCATCTCCAAGTTAGGCGTCGGACAAGCGGCGGCTCTGTCAGGAGGTATTTCGGAGGCACTGATCACCACGATTGTCGGACTCTCCATCGGCATTCCGGCAGTGGTTGTTTACAATTTCTTCACGGACAAAGCGGAAGACCTCGTGTTGGAGATCGAAAAACATTCTTCAACTCTCTTAAAAAAGGTCACGTCGTTTCAATTTTCAGATAGGGATAGGGTGGCAGTCGATGCAGTTTCAAGCTAAACAAAAAAGAAGAAAAGTCTTCATCAACATCACATCACTCATTGATGTGCTGTTTCTTTTGCTCATCTTCTTCATGATCTCCTCAACATTTCTTGAGCAGCCGGGTATAAAGCTGGAGTTGCCAAAGGCTGAGAGCGCCGTCGTGACCGAGCAGAAAGAATATGTTCTGTTTATAAACAAAGAAGGCAAGCTGTATTTGAATCAAGATGAGGTGCTTACCGAAAATCTCGAAGAAAGGCTGACGGAAGCTCTACCAAATATGAAAGATGGCGCTTTGATTTTGAAGGCGGATCAAGACGCCACTCATGGCATTGTGGTCCGAGTCATGGACATTGCCAAAGAGACCGGCGTAAAGAAGTTGATCATCGGAACGAAATTGGACGACAAGGAGTAAGTCCTGCCCAGGTTGTGTGTAAAACTTGGTTGTTGGGACGTTCGTCCTAAGCGGGACCCGCGCTTTGCGGGAGCACAATCTCCTCAAGCCGTAACGCTTCATATCGCAAGAAATCAATCGGACATTTGTCCCCGCCACTCAGTTTATGAAGCGGTTCTTGCCCCTGGTCTTGACTTTCGTTGGGATGAATATCCAAAAAACCATTTTCCCAGGCTGTCCAAAAAGTCCATAATCTTCAACCTGAGCGGGATCGAAGGGTGACCTAAGCTCGGAAAAAAATATTCATGCTTCGGCTCCGCTCAGCATGAAGGGACTGCTCGCCTCTGACTTTTTGGACAGCCTCGATCTTGAGTGAGAAGCGTGGCAAAGATTGTTCGCTTCACGTTCAACGCTCTTCGCTTTGGATTCTTAATGAAAAAAATAGATGCGGGGATAACTAAGGGAAGCGGCCCTTGCACCAGCATAAGGAAAGACTTATATTTTTGCACGTAATTGCTTGCATTTTTGGGCTTTTTTTCGTAAACTCCAAATCTTTGAAAACGAACCCAGGAAATTGAGATAGGAGGTAAGATAAATGGCAAAACGATGTGAAATCTGTGGGAAAGGGCCTGTGGTAGGGCACAATGTCAGTCACGCCCACAATCTGACCAAACGACGCTGGTTGCCAAATTTGAAACGTGTTCGTGCACTCGTCGACGGACAGGTAAAAAGAATTCGGGTTTGCACGAAGTGCATCAAGTCTGGCAGGGTGACCAAAGCTCCACAGGTGCGAGCTTCGGCAGCAGAATAATAATTCCGAACAGCTAGAGCAAATAGGGGATAATGGAACACTGTTTAAGATAGACTGTTTCATTATCCCGATTCTTGACTTCCCTTAGCCTTCCTCATTTTAATTAATCCCCGCGACGTCTCAAGTAGGCAGGCACCTCATAATCCTCATCGCCATTGTTATCCCAGTTCTTTTCATCAATTTTTGGACTTGGTTTGGACGTATCTTTCACACGCTTAAATGTAGGGATTTCGCGATCCGTGTGATCGAAATCGGGAATCTCTAGAATTCGGTGCCGAACGTTGCTCATTGCACTGTACTTTCCGTTGCGGTTGAAGCCCGTGGCAATCACCGTGACACGAAGATCCTCGTCTAGATGTGGATCGATGACCGCCCCGAAAATGATGTTCGCTTCAGCGCCTGCAGCTTCCGAGATCACGGAAGTTGCGTCGTTCACTTCGTGCAGGGTCATGTTCTCACCGCCCGTGACATTCACCAGCACGCCAAGCGCTCCCTGGATGGACACGTCTTCGAGTAGGGGACTGGCAATCGCCTGTTGAGCCGCTTCAAGCGAACGGCTGTCTCCCGAAGCAATACCGGAGCCCATGAGAGCGTCGCCCATTTCAGACATGACCGTGCGCACATCCGCGAAATCCAAATTGATGAGGCCGGGAATGGCAATCAAATCCGAGATGCCTTTGGTGGCGTGCAGCAACACCTCGTCCGCAATTTTGAATGCCGAGTTAATCGGCGTGTCTTTTGGCACGACCGAGAGGAGCCGCTGATTGGGAATGACAATCAGCGTGTCCACACATTCCTTCAATTCCGCGATTCCGGCTTCGGCGCGTCGCATGCGTTTCGGGCCTTCGAAGGAGAACGGTTTGGTTACGATGCCGACGGTGAGTGCACCGAGATCTTTGGCAATCTCGGCGACGATGGGCGCAGCGCCGGTTCCGGTGCCACCACCCATTCCTGCCGTAACGAAAATCATATCCGCATCGGACAGGGCTTCGTAGACGGACTCTTTGTCCTCTTCGATGGCTTTTCGGCCCGTTTCCGGATTGGCCCCGGCGCCCAGGCCGTGTGTAAGTGCTCGACCAATTTGAACCCGGCAGGTGGCCTTGCAGATATTTAATGCTTGAAGGTCGGTATTCAGGGCGACAAATTCGACGCCATTGAGCTTGCCGTCGATCATGCGGTTGATCGCATTGCCGCCTGCTCCTCCGACGCCAACAACTTTCATTTTGGCGGTTGAGGTGTTGTTCTCATCAAATGCAAATCGTAAATTCATAGCGCACTCCTAATTTTTTTCGATAATTCGATTTAATGTCCGTAACGATGGACGCCGCTGAACCAGCGTCGCATCCGGTTTACCACCCAATAAAACATGCCATGTTCGTCATGACCCAGGAAATCGTTTGCGTCAAACTTATGATGGATGCCGTAGTGAATCAAGCCGACTCCGGTGGCGTGGATGGGACTTCGAACCAGATCCCTGAGTCCGTTAAATCGTTCCGGGATGCCTAATTTGACAGGCATATCGAAGATTTCTTCCGCCAGTTCGACGGTGCCGTTAAGCATGGAACCACCCCCGGTCAAGACCAATCCAGAGGTCATGAGGTGAACGTAATTGGACTTTTTGACCTCACGATAGGCGAGACTCAAAATTTCTTCCATGCGTGGTTGAATGATGTCGATCAGATATGCTTTGGATATTCTCCGCGGAGAACGTCCGCCCACGTCCGGCACTTCGATGGTTTCATTTCTGTCTTCGTCACGGTGGATGGCGTGGCCGTGGTTGATTTTGATTTGTTCCGCCTGATCCACGGGCGTGCGCAGACCAATGGCGATGTCGTTGGTCACGTTCTTGCCACCGAGTCCGACCACAGCCGTGTGGCGCACGCACCCTTCAAAGAACATGGCGATATCGATGGTACCGCCGCCGAGGTCCATGACGATGACCCCCAGCTCCTTTTCATCGTTTCCCAGCACGGCATAGCTTGAGGCCAGCGGTTCCAGCACCAGATCCAGTACCCGCATGTCAGCGCGGCCGATGCTGCGGTAAATGTTCTGCGCCGAGGTGATGGCGCCCGTGACGATATGAACTTCCGCTTCCAGGCGTACTCCCGACATCCCCACCGGATCCTTGATGCCGTGTTGGTCGTCAACGGTAAACTCTTGTGGCAAAATGTGCAGAATCTCCCGGTCAATGGGAAGCGCGACTGCCTTGGCCGCATCGATGACGCGTCGTACGTCCGCTTGCGTGATCTCGTTGTTCGGCCCTGCAACCGCAACCACACCGCGGCCGTTTATGCTGCGGATGTGATCGCCCGCAATTCCTGCAAAAACCTCATTGACCTGCACTCCCGCCATTTGTTCCGCTTCCTCCAACGCCGTTTCTATCGAACGCACGGTTTTGTCGAGATTGACCACAACCCCCCGTCTCAACCCGTCTGAAGGGCTGGTACCGACGCCCACAATTGTGGGCTCCATGTGGCTGCCGTCTACTTCGGCAATGATAGCCCCAATCTTGGTCGTACCAATATCAAGGCCGGCAATATACTCTGGCATGATGTCGTGCTCCTCCTTTGGACCTTAGTTGGTACATATTTGCTAGTTTGGACTGAACGAAAACGAAAGATTGTAACTCGGTAGCGAAACGACTGCAGACAGATTGTCTTCGTTCAGACACGTTTAATTAAGTTCTTTCACCACGACTTGATCCTCAAACCTCAAGTCGAGGTATTCAATATTTGCCAGGCCGTTTTCGCTGTCGAGGATTTCATACACTTTCATGAGATTTGTCCCTTTTTGACTTATGCCGCCTTCTCCCATGAACACCGGAATCGCGCCCTCTGTTAAAAAGAAGTAGATCCCGATATTCTCAGAATAGGAGATTTCCGATATTTCGCTATACAATGCAAAGCTCTGACTTCGCACGGTTCTCAGAAAGTTGACGACTTTGTGGTAAGCGTCCGTTGTGTCTTTCGGCAACGGCAAATTCGTGATAATCGGATAATCGTGAAACAATTGATGTTCGAGTTCCGGAAAGAGGTTTCCGAACTCATCGATCGCGACGAGCTTTGTATTGAGCCAAAGGGCCAGCGGTTCTTTTTCGAGAACTTGGATCTTGATAGTGGATGGTAGACTCATGCTGACCTTCGCGTCTCTGACCAGGTCATGGTTCTTAATTCTATCTTCAATGTCGCCGAAATTGAATTCATAGACGTTCTTTGTGGAATCCAGGTTCGCCAGCTCGAGAACTTCTTTTTTCTTCATGAAATGCAACCCTTCGACGTGCACATTCTTCAATCTCAGTACCTCATTCGCAATCAGCCAATTCACCAGAAGCAGAATCGCCAGAATCGCCGATGTGCCGATGAACAGGACCCAGCCTATTTGCCATGCTGAGAAAAATTTCGCGCTACCTTTCCTGGTGTCTGTGCTGTATCTTGAATAAGTTAACATACGGTTGCTCTTTGAATTTTTGAAATCCGGGGCTACCGAAACAATTGCATCAAATTGCTAACCCCGCATTATTCATGAGATCGTTGCTCAAGCGCGAATTTGTTTGAATGTCATGCCCGAGAAGGCGGGCATCCAATACATTCCTGACCAACTGCTTTTAATAGATTCCCGCTTTCGCGACTCGGAAATGGCAACTTTCAGCCTTTTGGTGAATAATTCAGACTAAATTATTAAATGCTTATATTTGTTATATTGCCGAGAATCTGTATTTAATAATTGAATAATTTTTATCTACTAAACCAAAAGCGTTTCAATCTTGCCCACAATTTCCGCCGCTGCCTTTGGCTTCGAAAGCTTGCAGGCAGCTTGAGACATGGCCTTTCTCTTTTCCGGATTTGTTAGCAATTCTGAAATTGCCTCTATCAGCACTGACTCAACAAGAGATTGTTCTAAAATCACGAATGCCGCCCCTGCCTTTTCCAACGTTCTGGCGTTGAATTCCTGGTGACCGGCCGTGGAGTACGGATACGGAACCAGAATAGCCGGCAGACCACAAGCCGTGATTTCCGATAGGGTAGAGGCGCCGGCGCGACAGAGAACGAAGTCCGCGGCAGCATAAGCTGAGGGCATGTCCTCAATAAATGGCTGAATCGAGATGTCCTCTGCGTAGCGTCGACATTCGGACTCGATCACATCAAAATCATAGGAACCCGTCGCCCAAAGAATCTGCAAGTCGTTCAGTGACATCAATCGATCAACACAGCTCATGACCTTCTGATTAATGGCACGAGCACCCTGGCTGCCGCCAAAAATGAACAAGGTCGTCTTGTTTTCTTGCAAGTTAAACTTTTTCATGGCCATTTGTTTGTCTTGACCTCCGAGTGCTGAGCGAACCGGATTGCCACTCACGTAGATATTTGCCTGTTTTTTGAAGTACTTCAAGGTTTCCTCATAAGTCAAATGCATCTGTTTGACTCGATTGCCCAGCAGTCGGTTGACCAGACCCGGATAGCTGTTTTGCTCTTGAATGACCGTGGGCACACCCAATACGATGGCCGTCATCAGGGCTGGTCCGCTGACATAGCCACCGGTGCCAATGACCACATTGGGTCGAAACGTGAGTATCAAATAAGCGCACTGAAAGATGCTCACCATCAATCGCAGCGGGAACAACATATTCCCGATGCTTAGCTTTCGTTGCAATCCTCGCATCCAAATTTTCTTAAAGCCATACGGCAGCTTTGGCAATACTCGGCTTTCGATGCCATAGGCTGTGCCGATAAACATGATTTCCGCTTTTCTTCGTTTTTGAAATTCCTGCGCCAACGCGATTCCCGGGTAGAGATGGCCTCCCGTTCCGCCTCCTGCAATGATGATTTTAATAGGTTCGGGAGCGGCCATATCTACGAATGTTTTGTCCTCTTCTGTAAATATTGCTCACCGCATTGACGCGACGGTTCGCTCGGTTCTGCGCGGAGATGTTTAACAAGATCCCCACTCCAAAGAGATTGACCAACAAAGCCGATCCCCCGTAGCTCAAAAACGGCATGGGGATGCCCGTTGTTGGCAGAAGATTCGTGACCACACCGGCATTGGCAATTACGTACACAGCAATATTGAGCACGATGCCGACTCCCAGCAGTCGGGCCTTCGAATCCAGTGCCCGCAGCGCGATTTTGAATCCTCGCCAAATCAACACCGCGAACAACGCGAGTATGGCGACCGTACCTAAAACCCCGAATTCCTCTCCGATAATGGCGTAGATGAAATCCGTAAACGGGTCCGGAAGGAAGTGGTATTTTTGTCTGCCGCTGCCCAAACCAAGCCCGAAAAAGCTGCCGTTGCCCAGTGCGATCAGCGACTGCTGCGTTTGCCAGGAAAGTTCCTCTCCCTTTAGCGAGGCAATGTATTGCAGAACCCGCTGCCGTTGATAGTCGCTGTGCTGCAAATACAGAAGAAACAGCGGGGTTGAAATGAGCGGCAATAGCAGTAAATGCCGCAATTTCTCTCCAGACAAAAATATCAGGGTCACCGCAATGAGAACAAGCAAACCCGCCGTGCCGATATCCGGCTGCAATAGCACCGGCAAGGCAATGAGTCCCACCACGGCGAGCATTTTGTAAAAATGGTTGTCATCTTCTTTGGTCTTAAAATCATTTCGGCCCAGGGAATGGCTCAGAAACAGCACCAGCGCCATGCGTGCGAAGTCCGAGGGCTGGAATTGTACCGGCCCTAAAATAATCCAGCGTCGGCTGCCTCGAATGGCCTCAACCGTTGGTGACACCAACAGGAAGATTAAGGCACAGAAACTCAGAAACAGTATATACGGCGACATCTTCAACCAGAAGGTGTATTTTATTTTGGCGACAACCAACATCAGCAAAAACGCAATCCCAACTTTATAAAAATGGTTTTTCAAGTAAAAATGATTGTCCCCACGTTCCTCCTGGGCTTTGAATGAACTGGCGCTGTACACCATGACTACCCCAAATACCAGCAGCACGATAACCACAATGAACAGCGTCGAGTCGAATGCGAATCTATCTTTAGGCATTTTAACGAATCTTAAACGTGCTCAAGCTAAAGAGGACCAACAGAATAGCGATGATCCAAAATCGCACCACCACTTTGGATTCTGGCCATCCGAGCAATTCAAAATGGTGGTGGATGGGTGCCATTTTGAAGATGCGTTTCCTGGTGCGTTTGTAGTACAGAACCTGAATGATGACCGAAAGACTTTCAGCCACAAAGACACCGCCGATGATGATCAGCAGCAACTCTTTTTTTACGAGTATGGCCAGAGTCCCCAGGGCGCCGCCGAGAGCAAGAGCCCCGGTGTCGCCCATAAACACTTGCGCCGGATATGAATTGTACCAAAGAAATCCGAGTGCCCCGCCCACCAGAGCCGCACAGAATACCGTCAATTCTCCGGTTCCCGGGAGATAGATGATATTCAAATAGTCGCTAAAATCCACCCGGCCGGAGACGTAGGCTATGGCAGCCCACGCCAGCGCTGAAATGCCCACCAGTCCAATTGCCAGGCCATCCAATCCATCCGTCAGATTCACGGCATTGGAGGTGGCAATGATCACAACAACCACCATCGGAATGTAGAACATGCCAAAATCAATTTCGTAGTTCTTGAAAAACGGTACCGTGCTCAACGTATTGAATTCCTCAAATTGCGGGGCGAGATAGAGAATGGAGCCGATAATGAGACCGAGACTGAGTTGTCCGAACAGCTTGTATCTCGCAATCAAGCCTTTCGGTACCTTTTTGACCGTTTTCAAATAATCATCTAAAAATCCCACGATTCCCATCCAAACAGTGGCCAACAGAATCAAAAGAATGTAGATGTTGGCGACCCTTGCCCAGAGCAGAGTCGGTATCACGACGGAGGCCAAAATGATGAGCCCGCCCATGGTTGGCGTCCCGGCCTTTTTCAGATGGCTTTGTGGCCCGTCGCTGCGGATTTCTTCACCGATCTGGTGCTGGCGCAACTTTCGAATGATGTATGGACCCACCACAAAGCTGATGAACAGAGCCGTGATGGCCGCCCACGCCGACCGGAACGTGATGTAGCGAAACAGATTGAAGCCCGAGATGAACTCGCGAAGCGGAAACAGTAAATAGTAGAACATTTTTCGATATATTGGGTTAAGTTGTAGTTTAAAATACTATATATTGTAACAAAAGTCAAGAAAAAACAACCGTTCATGTGAATGCCATTGGCTCGTTCCCAAATTTAAGCTCGTTCCCAAATTTCCATTTGGGAACCGGTGTAAGCAGCGTTTCAAACCAAACCCTCAATGACCTCCTCCATCTTCATGCCCCGCGACCCCTTGACCAGCAGAACGTCCCCGTCCTTGAGCAGCGCACTTAATTCCGAGGTCAGTTTCGCCTTGTCCTCGAAATGCTTCGCCGATATCTCATTCCCAAATTTCTCTTGGGAACGCTTCACGGCATGCTCGCACTGCGGTCCGAACGCGAAAAAGACGTCGACGTCGTAATCTCTTAAGGCTTCGCCAATTCGGGCGTGCTCGCTTGGTGCGGCGTCTCCCAATTCCAGCATGTCGCCGAACGCGAGAATGCGTTTGCCTTGGCAGGCAGCCTGCTGCAAAATCCTTAGCGCTGTCAGCGTTGAGTCGGGATTGGCATTGTAACTGTCATTCAAAATTAAAATGTTGTTCTGGCGGATGATCTCCATGCGTTTGCCGGGTATGTTGACGTGCTCCAGTGCGGACTTGATCTCTTTGATGGCCACTCCGAATTCTAAGCCCACGGCCACGGCGGCGAGCGCATTGGACAAATTGTGGTCACCAAGTAGATTCAGGGTAATCGCCTCTCCTTCGACCTCCATTGTGGGAAATCCCGACTTATCGGGCTGCAGACGCTTGCCGATAACCTTGGCTTCATCGGTGAAGCCGAATGTCACACTGTTTTTGAGCACGGGTGCGTGTTTCACCACCAAAGGATCATC
>JAABYK010000483.1:15278-19803 GCA_011775825.1 Candidatus Zhuqueibacterota bacterium
GCAATTTCGCACAGCCGCGCAATCTCGCCAAAATGATTGGTGCCCATTTCCGCTACCATGGCCTTGTGGCCGCGATTGAGCTTAAGGAGAGACAAGGGCAGTCCGATGTGATTATTCAAGTTGCCCTCCGTCTTGCAAATGCTTCCGAGATGTGCGAGCACTGCCGCAATCATTTCTTTTGTGGTGGTTTTTCCGTTTGTACCGGTCAATCCCAAAACGGGCAGTGAAAATTTCTTTCGATAATCACGAGCAGTCTCTTGCAGGGCAGTCAAAGAATCTTCTACGATGAAAACCGGGCGGCTCTTTTGGCTCTTCTGTGCCTGTTTCCACCAGTCTCTTTCGACAACCGCTGCCAGCGCTTGCTTCTCAAAGGCGTTCGGGACAAAATCGTGGCCGTCCAGCCGTTCACCACGCAGCGCAAAATAGATCTCGTTCGGCTGAAGAGTCCGCGTGTCGATGGATACTCCGGCTGCTCTTTGGCCCAAGATCTCGGGCGGACCCGAGTACTCAAACTTGCAACCCTTTATTGAGAAAAGTTTTTTCAATATCAGATCCATGTTGTCATCAACAAACACCCCCCTAAGTCCCCTTCCCTTAGTGGGGGAAGGGGACATTCTCGTCATGACGTCAACGAATTAGGGGTGGGGTTGAGTTGCCTGGTTTCATGATTCTTGTCACTTGCCCCCTTGCGAAGGGGGGAATTAAAAGGGGGTTGCTTTTGATCATTTTAATAATATCAATCGGTTAATGGAAAGCTCAAACTGATCCGGGGCTGTTCAAAAGTCTTTCACCCGTCATTACGAGGAACGAAGTGACGAAGTAACGAAGTAATCCCCTGGATCGTGCTTCAAAGCTGGAAATTGCCATGTCGCGAACGCTCCTCGCAATGACCTCCTTGGACTTTTTGGACAGCCCGTTTATAACGGATGAATTATTAAAACTTACCTGCTTTCCTGATCCGGACAAACCGGAACCGAAAAGAAGAAAGCACACCCGCACACTTCTTGGTTTATAGAATAGAATTTCCATTTTTTTGCGTAATCTTTGCGCCTTCGCGGCTTTGCGTGAATGCCTTAAATCTTTTCCTCAAGCACCCGCTTCGAAACCGGCTCACAAATCAAGTAACAACGTGCGCCGACCCTAATTTGGCTTCCCGGTTCTGGCTGCTGTTTGACCACCCGTCCGCATCCATCGATTTTGGCCTTCAGGCCCTTTGCCGATAACAGGGACACGGCTTCGCGCAATGATAGTTCGGACAAACTTGGCACCGAAACGTACTGAGCGTTACTCGGATAGTCGCCAAGGGCCAAAATGATCTCTGGCTGTTCGTTGCCCTCCGGGGTTTGAACCTCCTGCTTCTGCACAAACTGCCCCTGACCCTCAATGGTCGGGCGGATGCCGTAGCTATTCAGAATTCCCAGCGCGGTCTTCAAACTTCGATTTGTTAAGTCAGGAATGATGTGTTTGTTGTCGGCAAAGGCTCGTTTCGGTTCCGGCTTCACCGGCTCATAATCAAGCTCCTTGTCGATCTCGAGGATCTGTTGCAAGATTCTGCGAAAGGCCGGAGCCGCTACGTCGCCGCCCGAATGCGCCGGCATCGGTTCATCCAAAGTCACGTAGATCAGAATTCGTGCGTTTTCAACGGGATAGAAGCCCGCAAAAGATGCCACGAATTTCGAGTTTGAGTAGCCGCTGCCATTTTCCAGCGGTTTCTGCGCCGTGCCGGTTTTGCCCGCGATGTCGACATTCGAGATCTCTGCGGTTTGCCCCGTGCCTTTTTCCACCGCATCTTGTAATATCTGTGCGATGCGAACCGCCGTCTCGGAATCCATCACTCGACGAATGGTCTCTGGTTCCGATTTCAACAAAGTTTCTCCATCCTTGCTCTTAATTTCATCGACCATAATGGGCTTCATGAGCAAACCACCATTTGCGATGGCGCCGTAAGCCAAAGCCAGTTGCAGAGGCGTCACCGCGACTTCATGGCCGTAAGAAATGGCCGCCAAAGAAAACTCCGACCATTCGGACGGTTTTCTCAAAATGCCGTTGACTTCACCGGGCACACCAATGCCGGTCTTGTTGCCAAAACCAAATGCTCTTGAAGCAGAAAATATTTTCTCTTTGCCAATCTTGCGAGCGATTTTTGCCGTACCGATGTTGCTCGAATTTATAAACACATTCCGGAATGACAGCCAGCCGTATTCTTTGGAGTCGTTGATCTCTTCTCCGTAGAGTTTGTATTTGCCATTCTCGCAAAACACGATGTCGTTTTGACTGTCAAATCCTTCTTTGAGTGCTGCCATCATCGTGACAATCTTGAAGGTCGATCCGGGTTCAAAGATGTCGGTGATGGGCCGGATGCGCCAGGTCTCCGGATCGCATTTGGTCGCTTTGTTAGCATCGAATCCGGGCAGGGAAGCCATGGCCAAAATCTCACCGGTCGTTGGATCGATGATGAGGACGTTGCCCCCTTTGGCGTGACTTTCTTCCACTGCCCGCCGCAGTTCCTCTTCGGCAATGGTCTGGAAAACATGATCGATGGTCAAGATCACATCGTTTCCGCTCTTTTGCTCCTCAATGCGCGTGTTGATGGGCATGATGGGTTTGCCGAGGGCATCTTTCTGCAGCAGACTCCATCCATCCTTTCCGGACAAGTAGTTTTCGAGCGCCAATTCGATGCCGCTCAGTCCGCGTCCGTCCACACCCACAAATCCGATGACTTGCGCCAGTTTCTCGTTCAACGGATACACGCGTTTGGTGGACTGAATGGTCTTAACGCCCGGGAGATTCATCATCTCAATGACGGCGGCTTTTTCTTCCGCAAGTTGCCTGGCCAACAGCACAAAATTGCCTCCCTTGCGGATTTTGTTGAAAATGCGGGTTTCCCGCTGATTCAAAACTTTCGCCAGTTTTCGACTGACCGTTCTGAGATCTTTGGCGAAATGTTTGTCAATCCCCACGTCGTAGCAAGGTTCGTTCATGGCCAGAGCCGTTCCCTGGCGATCGTAAATGGCACCGCGCGGGGCTTTCACCACCAGCGATTCCGTGTACTGATCGAGAGCGAGCTGTATATATTTCCTCCGTTCGAGTATCTGGATCTGAATCAAACGCGCAGCGATGACCAGTACCGCCAGGAATAAGACCACCCTGACCGCATGGAACCGCCAGACCTTCTCGGAAGGTTGCAAAGCGTGGGTCATTTTGGCGTCGCGCCCCCTGAGATTACTGTACTTCGATGATGTCGTCATGAGGTATAAACACCAACTCTAATTGTCCTGTAGCAATTTTGCGAATCCTGCCGTAGCTGGAAAGCCGCACGACTTCGGCCTGCAATTGGTCGTTTTCATCTAAAATGCGTTTGTTTTCCCGCTCAAGTCTCTGGATGTCTCCCAACAACAAGTTCATCTCAAATTTCAGCCAAATGTAAAACAGCATCAACAGCAGGCTTACAACAATAAGCGTAAAAATCACCAGCCGCGAATGTGATCTCGATTCCTTGATCTCAACTCGAGACTTAACGACCGGAATTTTCTTGCTTCTTCTTACCATCGAAACCTTACCACCTCTACCATTTCATGCTGAGTCGGAGCATGAGCCGAGTCGAAGCATAAAAATTGCGCTTGTGAGAAAATTACCATAAGAAACCCACGAAGATGCCAACGCAACCCCCTATGCTCATAATCGCCACATCGCCACGATTTTGAAAATCCTGCCTGCCGAGATCGTCCGTAGACTTTGCTCAACTCCGTCACAAAAGGCCACAGTCAAGGCCAGGACCAGCATCAATGTGAGACTGCCGATCAAGAAATAGCCAAGAATCGGTTTGCAATATCTAACCCTCCTGGTGGTGATTCAATTCAGTTACAATCTTTAATAAAAACAGTTCATTGCGTATGGAAGTAAAAACTTTACTAAACTTTCAAAGTTTATAGTAAAGTTACTCTCTCTCAAGGCCCTTTCCGGGATACTCCGGCGGTTAATCCCCCCTCGAGGAGGCAGGGGGTGTTCCTCTCTGCCCTCAAACTCACCTCAATCCCGCTTTGTACAATGGCTTTATCAGTGGTTATTTTGAAAAGATCCCGCATCCCCAATCCTCCATTTAACTCCCGATTCTCCATCCTGAATCCTCTATTTTCTATCCTCTAATGTCACACTCTACACTCTACGCCCTACGCCCACCCGGACACCACCTCCCCCGCCCGCAACTTCGCACTCCGACTCCGGGGGTTGCGCTTTACCTCATCCGTAGACGGTCTCACCGGACGTTTCGTCAAAATCCGCACTCGCCCTTTTTTGCCACACACGCACACCGGGAACTCAGGCGGACACACGCAACGCGACGCCTCATACTTGAAAAACTCCTTTACGATTCGGTCCTCCAGCGAATGGTAACTGATGATCACAATGCGACCTCCGGGGAGGATGCAGTCCAAACTTCGCTTCAACGCCTCACTCAAGTTTTGCAGCTCATCATTCACGGCGATGCGCAAAGCTTGAAAGATGCGCGCCAACGACTTCACCCGAT
>JAABYK010000483.1:19836-26061 GCA_011775825.1 Candidatus Zhuqueibacterota bacterium
CGATGCGGGTGCGTTTTCTTTCCTTTATAATAATGCGCGCCACCGCCCGACTCCGGCGCTCCTCGCCGTACGCTTTGAACGCCCGAAACAGTTCATCCTCAGACCACGTGTTCACGATGTCGCCGGCCGTCCGGTCTTGTTGCTGATCCATGCGCATATCCAGGTCGCCCGTCGTGCCGTAGCTGAAGCCCCGCTCCGCTGTATCGATTTGATGGGATGATACGCCCAGGTCCAACAAAAGTCCATGAATCCGTTTGATGTTCAGCTCCTCCAAAACTCGGTTGAACTCTTTGAAATTGCCTTTGCGAACAATGAGCCGATTCCCGAAGGCTTTCAGTTGCGCTTTGGCATGACGGATGGCCTCCTCATCCCTATCCAGCGCGATGAGCTTGCCGCGCGGTCCCAGGGCTTTTAGAATCGCCCGGGCATGGCCTCCGCCGCCAACTGTCCCGTCCACGTAGACGCCATTGGGTTCGCCGAGCAATCGCACCATCACCTCCTCGACGAGTACCGGTTTATGAAACACGCTGCACCTATATGCTAAACTGTTTGAGCTTTTCCTTCGTTGATGTTGGATCTTTGACTTTGGAAACGTCCACGTAAACCTCCGGGTTCCAGAGTTCGATTTTATTGGTGCAGCCGATGATCTTGACCTTTTTATTGATTCCGGCGTAGTCACAATAATTGGGTGGAATGATGATGCGACCTTGGTTATCCATGGAAGAATCCGTTGTGTTCAGCCCGAGACTGCGCCTGAGTTCGTTGGCGTTTTCATCAAACTGCGGCAGCTCCGAGATGCGTTTGGCAATGGTCTCTCGAAACGAGCTGTACGGATACAGCGTCAAGCGCGAGTCGTCCAGCATCGAGATGATGAACGTCTTTTGCTGCAGTTCCGACATCACCTTGCGAAACTTGGCCGGGATGCTCAGACGATTCTTGTCGTCGAGCGAATAATCGAATGTGCCGAGGAAATCTTCCATTCGTCAGGAACGCGTATCCGGATACTGCTGTCTGCACAACAAACACCTTTGGAGCCGTCATTCCGGCAATGTTTTGTGCCGGAATCTCCTGATTTGTGTCGGAGATGACCGCTTAGAGCATACAATGACAGGCAAAGACCGTTTTCGTTCACACACACTTTTAGATGACATTTGACACAAAAACCCATTCNNAAAACCCCATTCTATCCCACTATTCACCACAATTATAGCTATTTTCCCCACGAATGTCAAGCAAAATTTTTGTTTTTAAAGGATTTTTTTAGTTGACAAAGGCGTCTTCAAGAAGCCGGTATCGTAAGATTATCAGCCTTCTTGAGGGATTGGAAAAGTATGAACTGGCGGCGTATCGAGTATGATACGCACGGAGTATTTATTTGTCGTCGCCTCTAGAAGAGAAAAGATCCCGCGACACAGCGAATTCAGGGGATGCCTATTGCGTTCGGTTGCCCTTTTTCTTATATTCGTTCATGCCCACAAATAATTTCTACAAAAACAGTCCCGTAGGATGCCTCCTGGTGCACGGTTTTACCGGCAGTCCCAATGAGCTGCTGGAATTGGGAGGATTTCTGGCACGGAAGAACGTCACCGTTTCCATTCCGACCCTGCCTGGACATGGAACGTATTCGGGCGATCTGTTTAATTATACCTGGAAAGACTGGTTTGCGTGTGTGAAGGCGGCGTTCCATGAGCTTGAGCAGAACTGCAAAGAGATGTTTGTCTGCGGTTTGTCGATGGGCGGGACATTGGCTCTGCACCTCGCCGCGCATAAACCCGTGCATGGGGTGATCTCGCTTGCCGGAGCCGTTGAATTTCCAATTTGGCAAAAAGTTGGCGCGAAATATTTGAAAAACACCATCAAATTTTACAAGAAGCGTGACCGCGAGGATGTGCTGGACCGGGCTGTGAAAGAACAACTCGATAGCTACGATCGGTATCCACTCTATGCCGTCGACCAGCTATTCCGGATGATGGATCATGTGCGCGAAGATTTGTCTGAGATCAGCCAGCCAATTCTTATTATGCATTCCAGGAAGGATCACACGGTTGACTTCTCGAATTCGGAGGTCATTTACAATTCTGTGAGTTCAGCGGACAAGCGAAAGATCGACCTGAAAGATTCCTACCACGTCATCACCGTGGATGTGGAAAAGGAGCGCGTACAGAACGAAGTTTTCCGATTTCTCGACGATCATTCTGAGCTTCTAAAAGCCCGATCTTCAAAAGAGGCCGGTACGAAGCCCCACGTTAACTAAGGTAACATATTTATATCATTGCATCTTGACATTTCGGTAAAGGAATCCCTGTTTTTAAACTCTTTCTTACTTTGTGGTGTCTGACCGAAAGCAGCACCAGCGTGTTATTTTCCTTGCACGAGAAACTCAAAGTCCCCCTCTCTTGAGTAAGAGACGGGGATTTAGGGGGTCAGTTCTATCTGACACCTCAAGCACCAGTCTGCTTTGGGGTACTTAAGTTGATCCCTATGCAACTCTTCTTGAGCAGCAATTTCCTGGTTTTTGAAACCCTCGCTGAACGCAGTGCAATCGTCTCAACGCCGAAAACTTCAATTCGCTCACATTGCCAACAACTTTTCCTTGTTTCTCTCTCGAATAATTCTTATTGTTTAAGATTTGAAAATTGAAAATTGGGTCAGTGAGTAACGCAGAGGGAGTTATACCATCAAAGAGCTAAAACGTCTCAAGACATACTTATCTCGCTATAAAATCCCTTTAATCGTTGGCTGCATGTTTGTGGTGATCACCAACGGATTTGCGCTCCTGGGTCCGTGGGTGCTTAAGTTTGCCGTCGATGAATTGCAGCAGCAAATCTCTTCACAAGCGCTTGTCAAATATGCGGCGCTGTTGGTGGGCGTGGCTCTGGTCGAAGGTCTCTTCCTGTTCTTGTCCAGGCGGACCATTATTGGCGTGTCCCGTAAAATAGAATACGATCTTCGCAACGATTTTTTTGCTCATCTGCAGAGACAGTCTCAGGCCTTTTTCCATCGTTTTAAAACCGGCGATTTGATGGCTCGGGCTACCAACGATCTCGAAGCCGTCCGACGCATCGTGGGCCCGGCCGTGATGTATTCCACCAACACAGTTGTCTCTATGATCGCGTTCATCGGGATCATGCTGTATATGAACTACAAACTGACGCTGGTTGCCTTAATTCCATTTCCACTCATGGCCGTGATCGTGAACCGCTTGGCCAAACGGCTTCATTACGTTTACAAAGGCATTCAAACTCAGTATGCCTCGATCACCTCCAAAGTACAAGAAAACCTGTCCGGCATCCGTGTGGTGAAAGCTTATGTTCAGGAGCAGCCGGAGATCCATCGCTTCAAAGATCTAAACGGTGAATACATCAACCGGAATTTAAACATGGCCAAAGTTCGCGGGGGGATGTCCGCGGCCATGACGTTTCTGGTCGGTGCCGGGACTCTCATCGTGCTTTGGTACGGTGGGAAATTGGTGATTCGAAACGAGATTTCCCTCGGTGAGTTGGTGGCCTTTTTTGCTTATTTAGGGCGTTTGACATGGCCCATGATCGCCCTTGGTTGGGTTCTGAATATCATTCAGCAGGGGTTGGCTGCCATGGGCCGGATCAATCGCATTCTGGAAATTGTACCGGACATTCGAGACGACGAGCGAACGCGAACGGACATCGAGACCATTGAGGGTGAGATTGAATTTCGAAATGTGTCGTTTTCCTATAACGGGACGCCGGTACTGAAGAACATCAATTTGAGAATCGAGAAAGGCATGACGCTGGCAATCATTGGTCGAACAGGTTCCGGGAAATCGACCTTGATCAATCTCATACCACGTTTGCTGGATGCCACCGAAGGCAAGGTTTTGATCGACGGAATTAAGATAAATGAAATTCCTCTCCAAACGCTACGCAGCAGGATCGGCTACGTGCCGCAGGATACGTTTTTGTTCTCGGAAACGATTAAAGCAAATATTGCGTTCGGGGTAGAAGCACAATCCATGCAGGAAATTGAAGAAGCGGCTGTGATTTCTCAAGTCAAAAATGACATCGATGATTTTCCAAAGCGGTTTGGGACCATGCTGGGTGAACGCGGCATCAATATTTCGGGCGGCCAAAAACAACGCACCGCCATTGCCAGGGCGGTGATTCGCAAGCCGAAGATCTTGATTTTGGATGATTCACTCTCCGCCGTGGATACCTACACCGAAGAGGCTATTCTGGCGCGACTGCGCGAAATCATGCGCGCGCGCACGAGCATCATTGTTTCCCATCGAATCTCTACAGTGAAAGACGCAGACAGGATTGTGGTTCTCGATGATGGCAAAGTTACGGAAATGGGGACGCATGATGAATTGTTGTCTATCGACGGTCTTTACGCGGACATTCACCGCAAACAGTTACTGGAAGAAGCACTCGAATCTTATTCGTGAAGTAGAGTAGGAGGATCGTACTTGGAGCGCAACTATCACGAAGAAGAAGTTCTGGGCAAGGCTTACGACAGCCGGTTGATGAAGCGATTACTGTCCTTTTTGGGACCGTACAAAGGCTTCGTGGCGCTTGCCGTCCTGGTTTTGTTCCTGGCCTCCTTGACGCAACTATCGGGGCCTTTCCTGACCAAGATCGGCATCGACGAATACATCGCAAATGAGGACTTTCAGGGATTGAACTTCATCTGCCTGATTTTTCTGGTTGTCCTGATATTCGAATTTGTTCTGCAGTTCGTGCAAACGTACCTCATCAACTGGATTGGCCAACGAGCGATGTTTGACATGCGCAGCCGGCTGTTCTCACATTTGCAAACGTTGCCGGTTTCGTTCTTTGATCGCAATCCTGTGGGAAGATTGGTGACGCGCGTCACGACAGATGTCGAAAGTCTGCATCAAATGCTTTCTTCCGGTGTGGTGGCTATTTTTGGCGACGTATTCAAACTCATCGGCATTGTGATCATTCTGCTGGCCATGAATTGGCGATTGGCCCTGGTTACATTCGCTGTGTTGCCCGTGTTGTTTTACCTCTCTTTTTTGTTCAAGAAAAAGGTTCGCTCTGCATACCGTTTAATTCGGGTGCGAATTGCACGCATTAATGCCTTTCTGCAAGAGAACATCACCGGCATGGCTGTGGTGCAAATTTTCAACCGCGAGAGGAAAAATTTCGAACGATTTGACAAGCTCAATCACGACCATTTGGATGCATTTTTGAAAACCATATTTTACTACGCGCTTTTCTATCCGGGCGTGCGGATCCTCAGTGCGGTGGCCATTGCCTTAATTATCTGGTACGGTGGCGGCCGGATATTGGAGGGCATGTTGACGTTCGGCGCACTGGTGGCGTTTATTCAATACGCAGAAATGTTCTTCCGACCCATCATGGATTTGTCCGAGAAATACAATATTATGCAATCTGCCATGGCTTCATCTGAACGCATATTCGGGCTTTTGGACACGAAACCGGAAATGGGTGCCGTGGGTATTAAAAAGCAGTTACGGACGGCCAAGGGCGAAATCGAGTTCAGGGATGTCTGGTTTGCATACAAAGAAGATGAGTATGTGTTAAAGGATATTTCATTTAAAGTAAAACCGGGCGAGAAAGTCGCTTTTGTGGGCGCGACCGGGGCAGGGAAGACCACCATTATGAACTTGCTGTTGCGGTTTTATGAACTTCAGCGCGGTGAAATTTTCCTGGATGGTGTGAACATCAAAGAGATGGATGCACAGGAGCTGCGTTCCCATTTCAGTATGGTGTTACAGGATGTGTTTGTATTTGATGGCACCGTGGCAGACAATATTCGGCTGGGAAACAGCGACATCACTGACGCCGAACTGGAGCAAGCCACATCCGATGTCCACGCGGACTATTTCATCCAAAAGTTGGAACAAAAATACGACCAGCCGGTTCAGGAACGAGGCAAGAGTCTGTCGGTCGGACAGCGGCAACTGTTGGCGTTTGCCCGCGCTCTGGCCTTTGACCCGGCCGTCTTGATTCTGGATGAAGCCACTTCGAGTGTGGATACGGAGACCGAGACACTGATTCAGGACGCCTTGAAACGACTGATGCAGGGTCGGACGTCGTTGGTGGTGGCGCATCGGCTCTCCACCGTGCAAAACTCGGACCGCATTATCGTGCTTCACAAAGGTGAAATTCGCGAGGAGGGGACTCACCAGGAATTGCTGACGCAAGAAGGTATCTATTACCGGCTCTATCAATTGCAATACGCTTTCCAGGAAAAAGAACAGCG
>JAABYK010000483.1:26178-28975 GCA_011775825.1 Candidatus Zhuqueibacterota bacterium
AAAATAAAAAAGCCCCCAGCACTTCTGCCAGGGGCCCGGAGGGAGGAAAAAAATGAGGTATTAGAGGAAACGGTATCCTGTGCCATGTATTGTTTCAATATACTGCGATGGATATTTGTACTCACCCAATTTTTCCCGCAGCCGTTTAATATGAACATCCACTGTTCTGTTCGTCACATAGACTTTCTTACCCCAGACCCTTTCCAGGATTTCTTTCCTTGAAAATACATTCATTCTGCGAGACGCTAACAAGTAAAGCAGTTTAAACTGAATGTAAGTTAAATCAATAGGCTTCCCTGCCTTGCTTACTCGATGCTCATCCAAGTTGATCTCGATGTCTTTGACTTTAATTCTCTTGTTGGCGTTGGAAATCAATCTGCGAGCGACCGCCTTTATTCTAGCAACCAATTCACGCTTGCTGTAGGGTTTGACAACAAAATCATCGGCGCCCAATTCCAAACCTTTAATTTTAAACACCTCATCATCTTTCGATGACAACAGAATGAGTCCGCAATTCCGAGTGCCAAGATCGTCCTTGAGTTCCAAACAAGTGGTCCACCCCATTTCTCCGAATTCATCCAGGTCAATCAGGATAACGGAAGGTTTTTCTCTCATGGCAATTTCGAGGGCGTTGGTGACGTCTTCGAAATGACTCGTCGCAAACCCTTCCTTTCCTAAGACTTCGTCCAGGACTCTGCCGCCGTTCATCTGTGACCTGTCAAAAACGATGATATTTCTTTTTTCCACCTTATCCATGGTTGCTCCTCCAAAGATTGTTCTATGAAGATGAATCTATGAATTAAGTTAGAGACTTGCGAGTCTTCTGGATTTACATAACAGGCCCCTCGCCGGGATACGATGCAGAAGACTTTAAAAAGCAATACTTGTTTCTAAACCCTTCCATGTTTTTGTGTTGTTTAGGACAGCCCGGCGATTCCGACGAGAGGCACAGCTGCAAAACCAACGCTGTTTGATTCAAATTTCCAATCAAAAACATTGTTCCGTTATGCAACATTTATGCCAATTTGTAAAATTCATAGCATTTGATTAATAAATTACATAGTGTTATCCACGCTCAGAGTTCAAGTTTTAGGGCTATCCCCAATTGTTTCAAACATTTAATAAACTAATCTCAGGGAAATGAATTTGTCATTGTTCGAAATTGTACCACATAAATGACGAATGACGATACCATTTTATACGGTTAGAAATCATACAATTGACCGAAAACAGTACACCTCGTTGCATTCTGATACAAAAACTCTTAAATTTTTAAGTTTTCAAGCCAATTTTTGCGTTTTTGTTACCGACAAAGGCTGAGGGTAATTTTTACACTTGCAACGAGCACTTCAGATTGGTACTGCTGTTGAAATACTACTTTGTAATTAGATGCCTGAACGAAACGCGACTGTGCCCGTCATTCGTATTGTTTTGAGCCGGGAATCTCCTGGTTTTAGGCACGGAGATTCCCGCCCTTCCTACGCAGGGACAGGCTTACCTATGCGGGAATGACTCGAAAAAGCCCGCTTTCGTTCAGTCGTTAAGTAAGTAATTAATTACTGGCTCAGATATTCCATAGCAAGTCGCGGAAATAGATGCGGCAGGCGGCGATTTAGCCGTAATCCTCACCAAAAAGCTCTTGCAAATTGTTATGTAATATGCTATATTTCCAAGCTGTTTTTTGACTGAGGTACATAAAACGAGGAGGTTTTATGCAGCGTCATAGGGTCGTCATCATGGGAGCAGCCGGACGCGACTTTCATAATTTTAATATGTGTTACAAAGATTCTGAGGCTTATGAAGTTGTTGCATTTACGGCTACCCAGATTCCGGACATTGAAGGCAGGGTGTATCCTGCAGAACTGGCTGGCAACCTGTATCCCAAAGGGATTCCTATTTTTCATGAGAATGAACTCGACCAACTTATTAAGAAACACGAGGTGGATGAGGTGATTTTCTCGTATAGTGATGTGCCTCATGAATATGTCCAGCATAAGGCTGCCCAAGTTAACGCGGCCGGAGCGGACTTCGTTTTGTTAAGCTCCCGGAATACCATGATAGCCAGCAAGAAACCGGTGGTGGCGATTTGTGCGGTTCGCACCGGATGTGGTAAAAGTCAGACCACCCGACGTGTGGCGCACATCCTAAAAAACATGGGTAAGAAGCTAGTGGTCGTCAGACATCCTATGCCGTACGGTGACCTGGTGGCTCAGACATGTCAACGATTTGAGACATATGATGACTTAGATCGACACGACTGTACTATTGAAGAACGGGAAGAGTACGAGCCCCATTTGAACATGGGGACAATAGTGTATGCGGGCATTGATTATGACAAGATTCTACGCAACGCTCAGGAGGAGGCGGACGTGATTATTTGGGATGGGGGAAATAATGACACACCATTTTTTAAACCGGATGTGCATATCGTTGTAGCAGATCCGCTTCGACCAGGCCATGAGCTGACATACTACCCAGGAGAAACAAATCTAAGGTTAGCGGATGCTGTGGTTATCAACAAACAAAGCTCGGCGCCTTTGGAAGATATCGAAAAAGTACGAGCCAATGTGATCGACACCAATCCCTCTGCACTCATCATAGATGCGGTGTCTCCGATATTTGTTGAAGATATTGAAACAATCAGGGGAAAAAGAGTCTTGGCCATTGAGGATGGGCCAACCCTCACCCACGGCGAGATGAAGTTTGGCGCTGCCGTGGTGGCGGCTCAGAAATTCGGTGCCGCAGAAATTGTGGATCCAAGACCATTCTTGGTCGGTTCGTTGAAGGAAACGTTTGA
>JAABYK010000483.1:29001-40311 GCA_011775825.1 Candidatus Zhuqueibacterota bacterium
CCCATTGATTTGCGCAAACTGATTAAGATCAACAAACCAGCCGTCCGTGTCACGTACGAATTGCAAGAGATTGGCAAACCAAACCTGGAGGATGCCCTGAAAAAACTAGGCTGATTGTAGAGCTACGGTCTGTTCTTATTAAATAATGAGGGTTTAGCCAATAAAGGGAAAAAATGAGGTATGGTCCCACCGCTGTGGTGGCTTTAGGAGGGAACGCGATCACGCGCGAGTTTGAAGAAGGTAACATTACCCAGCAATGGGCAAACACCCGAAGCAGTTTGGTGGGTGTTGTCGAATTGATCAAAAAGGGGTATCGCCTCGCCATTACTCATGGCAATGGACCGCAGGTCGGGAACAACTTGATTCGAGTGGAAGCAACGCGACATATGGTACCACCCTTGCCATTGGGTGTGATTGTGGCCGATCTGCAGGGTGGCATGGGATACATGATCCAACAGTCGTTGCAGAATAAGCTGAAGATGAACCATATCGACCGGGAAGTGTGTACCGTCTTGACACAAGTCCTTGTCGATAAGAACGACCCCTCGATTTTAAATCCGACGAAATTTGTTGGGCCATTCATCAAGGAAGAGGATGTGGATGAGATGGTTCAGGTGCGTGGTTGGGCGGTTAAGGAGGATCCAGGGCGAGGCTATCGTCGAGTTGTGCCTTCCCCAAGCCCACTTGAAATCGTTGAAAAAGAAATCATTAATTTTTTGATTAGAAACGAGGTGATCTTAATTTGCAGCGGGGGCGGCGGCATACCGGTTTATATTGAAGAAAATGGCACGTATGAAGGCGTTGATGGGGTGATCGATAAGGACCTCGCCGCCTCAGTCCTGGCCAAAGAGATTGAAGCGGATGAGCTTTACATTTTGACCGCGGTGGATAAAGTTGCCTTAAATTATCGCAAGCCTAATGAGATACAACTGGATAAAATATCCGTTGATGAAGCACGACAATATATGGAAGAGGGTCATTTTCCTAAAGGCAGCATGGGGCCGAAAATACAGGCAGCAATCAATTTCATCGAGGCGGGGGGCAAGGTGGTGGTCATCGGTTCGGTTGAGAAAATGAAGGATGCAATCAAAGGGAAAACCGGTACGAGAATTGAGGCATGAGTCAGGCTATTTCGACAGAAATAAAGTCTCTAAAACGACACGTTAAAGCCTTTGCAGAGGAAGTCAAAGAGGTTCTTGTGGTTTATCTGCACGGATCTGTGGTGGAAGGTTTCGCGAGAGAGGATAGCGACCTGGATTTGGCCGTGGTGATAAGTGATGCAAATAAAAAGAACCTGATGCGACTGCAACTGCGTTATACTGAGTTTTTTGATTTACGCTTCAAGGATAGGGAAATTGATTTGAAGATTATTAACCAAGCACCGCTGGCGGTTAAATTTTCTGTGCTTCAAAAGGGGGAGATCGTTTTTTCTCGTGACGAAGAGTTGAGAACGGCTTTCGAAGTCGATGTCATAAAAAGATTCCTGGACTTCAGACATTATTATGACGCTTATAACAAAGAGTTTATCGATAGGTTGGCGGAAGAAGGAGTATTTTGAAGTCAAAAATAGACAAAAAACATATAGAGTCGAAACTAATTGAGTTGAAATCCTATGTTGAGACATTGAAGCAAATGCAGTCAGTTTCCCTTGACGACCTTAAGAATGATCCGATCAAACTAGGAGGGATTAAAGCTTCAGAAATATGCTGGTGCACCTGTATTGGGAAATTGATGCTGAAAAAGTATTTGAGATATTGAATAGTCACTTGAGCGATTTTGAGAAATATGCATCTCATATAGCGAAGTTTCTAAAAAACCAACAGGAGAATTCGAGTTGAAAATTCATGAATATCAAGCAAAAGAGATTTTGAAAACGTTTGGTGTGGCCGTCCCTAAAGGTAAGATAGCGCAAACCCCTGAGGAAGCCAGGGAAGTTGCGGAAAAGCTTGGCGGGACCGTTGTTGTCAAAGCACAAATTCACGCCGGCGGTCGGGGCAAGGGAGGCGGCGTGAAAATTGCCAAAAATGCCGCCGAAGCTGAGAAGTTGACCGACGATGTCATCGGTATGAAGCTGGTGACCCATCAAACCGGACCGGAAGGCAGGTCGGTGAGAAGCGTGTTGGTAGAAGAGGGCTTGGACATCGAGCGTGAACTTTATCTTGGAATCGTGCTGGACCGCGCGAGAAGTCAACTTGTTCTTATGGCCAGCACAGAAGGCGGTGTGGAAATTGAAAAAGTCGCCAGCGAAACGCCTGAGAAGATCTTGAAAGAATACATCGATCCGGCAGTCGGCTTTCAGGCATTCCAGGCACGCAAACTGGCGTTTGGATTGGGATTAAAGGGTGAACAGGTCAAGAATGCGCTTAAGTTCTTTTCAGCCTTGTACAAAGCATATGTTGAGTCAGACTGCTCATTGGCAGAAATCAATCCTCTCGTGGTCACATCAGATGGCCGTGTCTTGGCTTTGGATGCAAAAATCAATTTCGATGACAACGCACTGTTTAGACATCCTGATTTTAAAGAGCTTAGAGACATTCACGAAGAAGAGCCACTTGAAGTTGAAGCGTCAAAGTATCATCTGAACTACATCAAGTTGGATGGCGAGGTGGGATGCATGGTCAACGGGGCTGGTCTGGCCATGGCCACGATGGATTTGATCAAACTCGCAGGTTCAGAACCCGCCAATTTCCTGGATGTGGGCGGAGCCGCAAGCTCAGAAACGGTTGAAAATGGCTTCAAGATTCTTCTTTCCGACAAGAATGTCAAGGCCGTTCTCATTAACATTTTTGGTGGCATCGTCCGCTGTGATCGGGTTGCCAAAGGCGTCATCGATGCGGCATCCAAAATAGACATCAATCTGCCGGTTGTGGTCCGACTGGAAGGAACAAATGCCGAGGAAGCCGCGCAACTGCTGGAGAAGTCGGATCTCTCTTTTGAGGTTGCGAGAAGTTTTCAAGAAGCTGCCCAAAAAGTGGTGGCGACAATTCGGTAGTGACTTAACGAAAATAGCCTTTCGGATACATGAGGTAAAAGTTTAGCATCCTTTATCGTTCTGACCCAATTGACAAATTTCAGGGAGAAATAACATTGAGCATTTTAGTTGACGAAAAAACTCGAGTTGTGGTTCAAGGAATCACGGGCGGCGAGGGTTCATTTCATACACGACAGATGATGGAAGCCGGAACCAACGTGATAGCGGGAGTGGTGCCCGGCAAAGGCGGCCAAAGGTTTGACGACCAAGTTCCTGTCTTCAACTCGGTGAACGAGGCCGTGGAGAAGGAAGGCGCCGATGCTTCCGTTGTGTTTGTGCCCCCACCCTTTGCCGCCGATGCCATCATGGAAGCGGCCGATGCTGGAGTTGCCGTTGTGGTCTGCATAACCGAAGGCATCCCAACGAAAGACATGGTGAGTGTGTTTAGTTATCTCAAAGACCGAGATACGCGACTGATTGGCCCAAATTGTCCTGGCGTGATTTCGCCCGAAAAATGTAAGATCGGGATTATGCCAGCATTTATCCATACGCCCGGAGCGGTGGGAGTGGTCTCCCGAAGCGGTACCTTGACATACGAGGCGGTAAAGCAGCTTAGCGATCTCGGAATCGGACAGTCTACATGCATCGGAATTGGCGGCGATCCGATAATCGGCACAAGCTTCACCGATGCTTTGAGATTATTCAAAAAAGATCCGGATACCAAAGGTGTCGTCATTATCGGTGAAATTGGCGGCACCGCGGAACAGGAAGCCGCGGCCTACATCAGGAGCGAATTCGATAAGCCGGTGGTGGCGTTCATCGCAGGACGGACGGCACCTCCGGGTCGTCGCATGGGACATGCCGGGGCCATCATCTCCGGAAGCGGTGGGACAGCTCAGGAAAAGATCGAAATTTTAAAGGACGCCGGAGTGCATGTGGCAAACAATCCGGCTGAAATTGCTTCAACAATGCAAAATGCTTTGTAATTGACAAAAGAAACGTGAGGAGTTGTGTGTGGAACGAACATTAGCGATTCTTAAACCGGATTGTGTTGGTAGAAATTTAATTGGTAAAGTAATCGATAGAATTGAACGCGAAGGCTTCAAAATTCTCGCTATGAAAATGGTGCGGTTGACGGAACAGACGACAGGAGAATTCTACGCCGTCCATCGGAAGAGGCCTTTTTATCGGGACTTGGTACAATTCATGAGTTCAGGGCATGCCATTCCCATGGTGTTGGCAAAAGAGAATGCTGTAAATGATTTCAGAAAGCTTATCGGTGCCACGGACCCCGCTGAGGCCGAATCGGGTACCATCCGTCATGAATTTGCCGAAAATAAACAAAACAACATTGTTCATGGATCGGACTCGGTCAGAACTGCGAAGTCAGAAATTGCGTTCTATTTTTCTGAAAAAGAACTGGTCGAAAACAACCCGGATTTGTCTTAGTTTTTCTTGACTATTGGTGAAATTATAATTAAATTAAAGTTTGTTTTATAAAAAAGCTGTAACTCAACGATGAAAATTAACATTCAAAACCTCAAAAATGGGGAATATTTCTTCGAATTTAGAAGCGATTCCACAGGATTGGGTTTAGAAGAGCACGAAATATTTAACTACGATATCTTCATAAAAAGCAAAGTCAACAAACGAGATAAGAACATCGTTGTTTCAACGCAGGTTGGGGCCAAAGTAGATTATCTTTGTGATAGCTGCCTAACTGCCTTTACGGATACCATAGAAGAGCAGTTCGAGGTGCTGTTTACAACCGACCGGGCTTTCGCTGACACGGACGAGGATCTGGTTCGGTTGATTGATGCTCGAACCCGTGAAATCGATTTGAAAACGGGTGTACGAGATGGGCTTCTTTTGTCCATTCCAATGAAAGTCACGTGCAGCGAAAACTGTAAAGGTCTGTGTTCGCACTGTGGTGCCAATTTGAATGAAACAAGCTGTGAGTGCAAGCACGAAACTATCGATCCCAGATGGGAAAAGTTAAGAAAACTTGTGAGTTGAACGAACTGATCTAAGGAGATTAATTTGGCTTTACCAAAACGCAGGCATTCAAAATCGCGCAGAAATAAACGAAGAACTCATTGGAAACTTAAAGCACCTACTGTTGTTGAGTGCTCTCATTGTCATCAGCCCAAACTACCTCATCGCGCATGTCCGAATTGTGGATATTATAAGGGACGATCTGTGTTCATACCGAAGGAGGTATAGTCGCTTAGATCAACTGCTTTACCGATTGACAGTTTTGGGGCATTTAGTTTAAAGAGGTTTGTATGAGAATTGCTGTAGACGCGATGGGCGGAGATTATGCCCCAGAAGCCATCATACACGGCGGTGTGGAGGCGGCGAGGTTCGGGAAAGGAGAATATGAGGTGGTTTTCGTTGGCGATGAATCGATCATTAAAACACACCTTTTTCGTCATTTTCGGATACAAGAACTTCCGGTCCAAACACATCATGCAGCCAACAAGATCGAGATGGGTGAAAGTCCGACGGCTGCCGTAAAAAGAAAGCCTGATGCCTCAATTAATGTCGCGATGGCATTGCATAAGCAAGGTAAAGTGGATGGTGTGGTGAGCGCAGGACATACAGGTGCCGCCATGGCTTCGGCATTTTTGAATCTGGGACGAATTGAACATGTGAAACGACCTGCAATCGGTTCGTTGATTCCGCATGGGCAAGGGACGTCGCTTTTGATCGACGTAGGCGCAAATCTCGAATGTAGACCCGATCATCTGTTGCAGTTCGGCGTGATGGGAAATATTTACATCAAGAATGTTTATGATTTAGCCTCCCCAAGAGTTGGGTTATTAAATATTGGTGAAGAAGAAACCAAAGGCGACGATGTCGTGCGACAAGCCTATCAGCTCCTCTCGCAGAGCGATTTGAATTTCGTAGGCAATGTAGAAGGCCGAGACGTGATGAGTGGCTTGGTGGATGTCATCGTGTGTAACGGATTTGTGGGAAATATTGTGCTGAAATTTGCAGAAAGTTTTAACGGTGTTTATTCAAAGACTTTAAAGCGCAAGATAGGCAAGAAAGTGTTTTCGAATATCGGTGCATTCTTGTTAAAGCCAACCTTTGAAAGGCTCCGTCGAATTTACGACTACGAAGAATACGGCGGTGCACCCTTGCTCGGTATAAATGGGACGTGTGTCGTTTGTCACGGTAGCTCCACTCCGAAAGCCATAAAACATGCGGTCATTGAGGCAGCTATGATGATTAAGCGGAATGTGAATCAAAAAATACGCAATGAATTGACAGGCATGATGGAGGAGGAAAGACATGCAGAATAATATTCATTCGATGATGCTCGGAACCGGTGTGGCAATTCCCGAGAAAATCCTGACAAATCTCGATCTGGAAAAAATAGTTGACACAAACGATGAATGGATTCGGGAACGCACCGGCATCAAAGTACGACATGTCGCCGATGACAAGCTGCAAAACTCAGATTTAGCGTCGGAGGCGGCAAGAAATGCTTTAGCCGATGCTCGAATGAACGCTGAAGACATCGACACGATTATTGTTGCAACCGTTACGGGCGATGTGACGTTTCCATCCACTGCCTGTTATGTTCAGCAGAAAATCGGAGCTGTAAAAGCTGCCGCATTTGACATCCAAGCCACATGTTCTGGATTTTTGTTTGCCCTCAGCATTGCAGATGGATTCATAGCCTCGGGTAAGAGCAAAAACACGCTGATAGTCGGCAGTGAGCTGCTCACGCGAATCGTCGACTGGAAAGATCGTTCAACCTGCGTCTTATTTGGCGATGCAGCGGGTGCCGCAGTCATTTCCTCTGCGAACGGAGATGGTCGTGGCGTGCTCGGGACGTTCATCAAAACAGATGGTAGTTTGGGACATCTGTTATGGATGCCGGGTGGAGGAACTCGATTTCCCGCTGACGTGGCCGTGAGTGAAAACCTGAATAACATCAAAATGGAAGGTCCGGAGGTGTTTAAAGCAGCCGTAACGGCCATGGGCGACGCCGCAACTCATATTCTGGACAAAACCGGCCTCACGCCAGATGACATTAAGCTGCTCATACCGCATCAGGCCAACACAAGAATTATCAATGCGACGGCAAAACGACTTAAATTACCAGAAGAAAAAGTATATGTGAATATTCAAGAATACGGCAACACGTCGGCTGCTTCAATACCCGTCGCACTGCATGAGGCCAAAGGAAGAGGTTTATTAGAACCCGGCGATGCCTGCCTAATGGTTGCCTTCGGTGGCGGCTTCACGTGGGGGTCGGCCATTGTTAGAGTCTAGTGCAATGATCATAATGATCTATTTACCCTACAGAACCCTGATAGGGTTCCGGCTGTTTTTTGTGCCTGAAATATGTGTTTCCCAAACCCCGTCAGGGTTAAGTTCATCAATCAGCGTGGAAAAGAAAGTAACTTCTGGGAGGAAATTCGATCAGTAAGACGGCGCATATTTTTCCAGGCCAGGGCTCGCAATATGTAGGGATGGCCAAAGGTTTGTATGAGCGTTTCGAGGAAGTTAAAGAAATCTATCATACCGCAAACGAATTATTAGAATTTGACTTGACCAAAATTTGTTTTCAAGGACCTAAAGAAGAACTCAGGCAAACTCGCGTTACCCAACCCGCCATTTTTGTGCACAGTGCGGTTCTTACCAAACTATTAAGAAAAAAAGGAGTTGAGCCCAGCATGACCGCCGGTCACAGTCTGGGGGAATATTCGGCTTTATTCGCTGCGGGTGCCTTGACATTTGAAGACGCTCTCTCGTTAGTTAAAATCAGGGCTGAGTTGATGCAAAAAGCAGGGGACATAAAACCAGGGACTATGGCAGCGATAATTGGCTTGGATGTGCAAGCTGTTCAAAACGTGTGTGATGAAGCAAGTTCGGCAGGTGTCGTCCAGGTAGCAAACTTCAATTCTCCCATTCAAGTTGTGATTTCCGGTTCCGTGGGAGGTGTAAATAAGGCCATTGAAATGGCGAAGAACCATGGCGCCAAGAAAGCGATCCCGCTTGTGGTAAGTGGCGCATTTCATTCTCCTTTAATGGAGTACGCACTTGAGGGGTTGGGGAAGGCTCTTTCGGAAATCAAGATCAACGCCGCCAGCATCCCCGTCTATGCAAATCTCGACGCACAGCCTACATCCACTCCCGACGAAATAAAGCAGAAACTGCGAGCTCAGCTTACAAGTCCCGTTCAATGGACTGAAATCATCGAGAATATGATCGAGGATGGGGCGACACAGTTTCACGAGATCGGCCCCGGTTCGGTACTGACTGGACTTTTAAAGCGGATAAACAAACGAGTCGCTGGGAAAACCATCGATAATTTAGAGAGTTTAGAAAATATAAATCGTGGCTAATCTGACAGACAAAGTTGCAGTTGTGACCGGTGCTTCCCGCGGCATCGGAAGGGCCATCGCTCTTCGTTTGGCCGAGGGCGGAGCGAACATGGTTGTGACGGCGACAAGCCAGGAGGGTGCGGACAAAACCGCGGCTGAGATCGAGAAACTGGACCGCCAATCTTTAGCAATGGTTTTGGATGTCTCACAATTTGACCAAGCTGAAAGATTGATAAAATCCACACTTGACAAATTCTCAAAATTGGATATTTTGGTCAACAACGCCGGGATCACGCGTGATAATCTGTTGGTGAGAATGCGTCAGGAAGAGTGGGATGAAACCATCGCGGTTAATCTGAAAGGAACGTTTAATTGCATTCGCGCCACTACCAAGACCTTCATGAAGCAAAAACAGGGCAAGATTATCAATATTACCTCGGTGGTGGGTGTCGTGGGAAACGCCGGACAGGCAAATTATTGTGCATCCAAAGCGGGTATCATTGGTCTGACGAAGTCCGTTGCGAAAGAACTGGCACCGAGAAATATTCAAGTAAACGCGGTTGCGCCTGGGCTCATCAAAACCGACATGACCAAAGATCTGAGCGAAGATGCTGAGAAGAGTCTAACGAATGCCATTCCTTCCGGACGTATCGGAGCCCCGGAGGAGGTGGCCGCACTGGTTTACTTCCTGTCTTCGGAAGAGGCCAATTACATCACAGGCCAGGTCATACATGTGGATGGTGGCATGGTGATGTAGCTTGAATCGTCGATAATTTTGTATGTTGGAACTTTTTTGAAAACAAATTCAAGAAACAAAACAGGAGGAGATTTATGGCACTGAACGAAAAAGTGAAGGAAATCATCGTCGAGCAATTGGGTGTGGATGAGAACGAGGTGACAGAAAGCGCTTCTTTTATCGATGATTTGGGGGCGGATTCGCTGGATACCGTCGAATTGGTCATGGCTTTTGAGGAAGAGTTCGATATCGAAATTCCCGATGAAGACGCCGAAAAACTTACGACAGTGGGTCAGGCTGTCGAATATCTCGAAAAGAAGTTGGCCGACAAAGAATAGAGGTATCCGAACAATTACATTAGATATGTTTGACTTAATGACTATGATTAAAAGTATAGAATTGCAAAGAGTCGTTGTCACGGGCATGGGGGCGATTTCCCCGGTGGGGAACGACCTCGATGAATTTTGGCAAAATTTGGTGGATGGTAAAAGCGGAATCGATTTGATCACGAAATTCGATGCTGCCGATTTTGAAACCAAATTCGCTGGCGAGGTGAAGAACTTTGAACCGGAACAGTACATTGACCGCAAGGAAGCGCGTCGCATGGATCTCTTCACTCAGTATGCCATTGCTGCCTCGGAAATGGCGGTCAAGCAATCGGGGCTCAATTTTGATTCCGAAGATCGAGACCGAGTTGGCGTCATCGTAAGCTCGGGCATCGGAGGGATGGAGACGTTTGAGAAGCAGTCACGCACATTAATCGAACGAGGTCCGAGTCGAATCAGCCCATTTTTTATCCCAATGCTGATCTCCGACATCGCCCCTGGCTATATTTCCATTCGTTATGGTCTGCGAGGCCCGAACTTTTCTACGGTATCTGCTTGCGCCTCGAGTTCGCACGCTATTGGAGAGGCTTATCGCCATATTCAGCGCGGGGATGCGGATATTATGATTTGCGGCGGTGCAGAGGCAACTATCACACCGTTGGGGGTTGGTGGGTTTAATGCGATGAAGGCCTTGTCCACACGCAACGATGCGCCACAGAAAGCCAGTCGTCCATTTGATAAACGGCGCGATGGCTTTGTCATGGGCGATGGCGCCGGAATTGTCGTTCTTGAAAGTCTGCCCCACGCTTTGAATCGCGGTGCGACAATTTTGGCTGAGCTTGCCGGGATGGGCTATACGGCTGACGCCTACCACATTACAGCTCCTGCCCCAAACGGTGAGGGCGCGACGGTCGCAATGCAAAAAGCTTTGCGAGACGCTGGCATGCAATTTGATGAAATCGATTACATTAACACGCATGGCACTTCCACGCCTCATGGTGACAAAGCCGAGACCATCGCCATCAAGAAAGTCTTTGGAGAGCACGCCTACCAATTGAATATCAATTCCACTAAATCAATGATTGGACACTTGTTAGGTGCATCTGGCGGGATCGAATTCATCGTGACAACGATGTCGGTTCAAAAGGACCTGATTCATCCCACCATTAATCAGCAGGAACCCGATCCGGAATGCGATTTGAATTGTACGCCGAATGAAGCTAAACAGAAAGTGGTTCGTGCGGCAATTTCAAATTCTTTTGGTTTTGGAGGCCACAATGTGTCTATAGTTGTAAAAAAATTCGAGGAATAGTCTCTGTTTGACTTCTTGCTATCGTTCCATAGTAGTATGCTCAACTGGATTACGCGTCCATTCAGAAAATTATTTTCAGATTCAGAAGTAACCAATCGCAGCATCGATTTTGATGCCCTCAGGGAAATACTTGGTTACGAGTTTTACGAGCCGGAGTATTTTGTTCAAGCCCTTAAACACCGGTCATACCTTCCCCTAACTGAAGAAGATAGAATCCATTCTAACGAGCGTCTCGAACTCTTGGGAGATGCAGTTTTAGATCTGGCCGTCGTGGAGTTCCTCTACCACCGTTATCCCAACAAAGAAGAGGGAGAACTGACGAGCATGAAATCCCTCATTGTCAGTCGTCGTATTCTGGCAAGAATTGGCAAAGCGTTGGGATTAGGCGACTACATTCTGCTTAGCGATTCGGAAGAAAAGTCTGGCGGTCGCAAACGTGCATCCATCATTTCTGACGCAATGGAAGCGATTATCGGCGCCATCTATCTTGACGGGGGGCTGGAGCAAGCACGGGATTTCATCGAACAGAAGATTTTGTGCAATTTTGATGATTTGATTTCCGAGGAGCTGCACACGAATTTCAAGAGCATGCTGCTGGAGTATGCCCAAAGCCAGAACATTGG
>JAABYK010000483.1:40413-42952 GCA_011775825.1 Candidatus Zhuqueibacterota bacterium
GCGCAGGAAGCGTTGCGAAATCTTTACTTGATTTAACTCCGTTCCAGGATCATGGCTGCGGCCATGGCGCCCGCCGCACAGATACTCACCAGACCATATTTCGAATTTCTTCGCTTCATTTCGTTGGCCAGAGTGGTGACGATACGCCCGCCTGTGGCGGCAAAGGGGTGACCCGCCGCAATCGAGCTCCCCAGCGGATTCAGTTTCTCCCGATCAATCTTGCCGATGGCTTGCTCTTTCCAGCCCTTCTCCCAAGCGCGAATATTGCAGGCAATTTGTGCCCCAAATGCCTCATGAACTTCGATGATGTCGATGTCTGAGAGCCTCAGCCCGGTTCGCTTCAGCAGGCGGGGAACCGCCACACACGGGGCCATCAGCAGACCGTCATTTGGGTCGATGGCGGCGTATTCAAAATCACGGATGAACGCCAGGGGTTCGCGCCCCTCCTTTTTCGCTCTCTCTTCGGACATGAGCAGTACGGCAGAAGCGCCATCCGTGAGCGGACTTGAATTTCCGGCCGAAATGGTGCCGTTTTCGCGATCGAACACCGGCGGCAGCTTGGCGAGTTTTTCCTTGCTGGTGTCTGCGCGGATCAGCAAATCGGTTTCAACGCCTTCCAGGGGATAGATTTCACATTTTAGGCGGCCATCTTCAGTTGCCGCGCGTGCGTTCTGATGACTTCGAAGTGCGATCTCATCCTGCTCCTCACGAGGAATTTTCCACTCCTTGGCCATGATTTCACAGTGTTCGCCCATGGTCAATCCGGTGGAAGGTTCGGCGACGGACGGGGCCGACGGTTTGAAATGCCAGGGCCTGATTTTGGCCAGATTAGCAAGTCGCGCTCCGAATGTTTTCGCGGTGGACAGATCCAGAAAAATCCGTGAGATCTTTTTTCCGAACAGGATGGGCGGGTTGGACATGGATTCGGTGCCGCCTGCGATGCCAATTTCCGTACGACCGTTCACGATGGAATCATAAATAGCGGTGATGGCGTGGATTCCGGTGATGCAATTGTTGGAAACGGTGTGGGCGCGAATCGCAGATGGCAGCGAAGATTTAAAGACAACTTCCCGGGCGATGTTCGGGATTCTGGGATTGTGAATCACAATTCCGTAAACCAACTCATCGACTGACTCGGGAGCCAGATCGTGTTTTTCGAACAGGCCTTTAACGGCGTGCACGCCCAGATCAAGTGCCGAGTAGTCCTTGAACACCGTGCCGGCTTTTGCAAACGGCGTTCGCGTTCCGGCCACGATTGCTACTTTATGAGAATTTTTCTGCGCCATCGATTCCCTCCCTCATTCGTTCGGTTAGCATCCTAACAGACCTCGGGCCGCCAAATAGGGCAGGATGATATACAAAAGTGAATCGCGAATCAAATAGAACAAAACCACGGCTGTCACGATTTTCCAGCCTTTGCGCTTGACAAGACCCCAGAAGCCCAGTTCCTTCCAGAGCGCGGTCCATTCACGGATGATGTCCGGTTTGAATATCCGACGGATTGATTTTTTGGTGTCCTTCGACTGTGTTGAGTTTTTGAGTTTTTGTGACATGTTGTTCGTGTTAGGTACTCATCCGGCCTTTGATTCCGTCATTACGAGGAACGAAGTGACGAAGTAATCTCCTGGCATCGTGCTTCGACGCTGGGGACTGCCACGTCGTCCCGAATTCATTATTCTAAGTGTACGCAATGACAGCCTTGTGTCCGGTGCTATCCCGCTAAAGAGGATTTTAGTATTCGCAAAACACAGCATGGCCTTCCCGGACCAGCAGCTCATTGATGTTTATAACCTCGCTTTGTTCATCTTTGAGCCAAATTTCAGCAATGTGGCGCCGTACTTTCCTTCTTTATCTTTGATGGTCTCGATAATCACGTCCTTGTCCAGGATTTTCTCCCTGAAGAATTCCCATGCAGCCAATCCGGCTTCGCTTTCATCCCCCCTCAGTTCTGGCGTATTAATTCGGGCCAAACCGCAGCGTTTCATTTCGGACCCAGGTTTTCAGCCCGAGGTGATGTCGGCGCGAATGGTATCGCCATCGTAAGCGCTCACCACATGCGCGCGGTAATGATAACGTTGATCGTCCATGACGAGTCCCTTTCAATTAAGAGTTTTGCAAGAATTGATAAACCAATATAATACTTTTAACAGCAAAATCAAATGTTTTCTAACTCCAATTTAAACAACAGTTCTTAACAAAATTGTTCTTGATTTGAATGCATATTATGATTATGTTCTTTTGACCCGGACAAGCCGGAGTCAAATAAGACAAAATGACTTTTAACGTTTACCTTTTGTAACCACAATTTGTGTCTGATTTCAGCTTATTCAATTTTGAACTTATTCAAGTTTTCACTACCGGACACTTTTCAAAACAGAGATACCAAAGATTTTTAGGACACAGATTTTCACTGATTCGCGCTGATTATTCTGATTTTTGATTGATTTGCGTGAAAAAAATAATCCAAAATCTGCGTCATCAGCGTCAATCTGTGTCCTAAACAAAAAATGTCCAGTACCAAAATTTAAGTTAATCATTT
>JAABYK010000515.1:0-3558 GCA_011775825.1 Candidatus Zhuqueibacterota bacterium
ACCATAAAGAAACTTGTCGACCAGGGCACGTCCGTTCAAAATATATAACATAGGAGTGCCGCCATCTTCGTTCACCATAAACACAATCACGATTTTTCTGGTGAAGAAACCGGGGAAATCATATTGCTTTGGTTCGGTAGAGAAAACATGCTTTATTCTGGCCATCCCGTTTTCACTGCTTGTCTGTCCCTTAACCACCCCCTGCTCGTCAACTGATAGTTCGAATTGAAAATCGAGTTCTTCAACTCCCCCCTCGCTGATGAATGAACCGGTACCTTTCCCTACCCACGTAAAAGGCGGTTCNNTATGCAGGGCATCGCCGTCATCACGGCTGCAACACATGCCAGAACAAGTTTTTTTGTCAAGCGTTTCATAATTTTCCTCCAAAATTTGAATGAATGTTGATTAGGTATTTCACATTTAAATTTCAATTATACATATTCCTGCTTTTTAAGCAACTAACAGTTGGATATCCATAATAAATCCATCGGAGGGCATCTGCCTGCGGGCATCTTACTCTTACCGACCGATTAATCAACTCTCATCTTCTTGATTGCTTCGCTGTCGTACGCTTTTGCGCAAAACTCCGTAAGCAGCGCCCGATCGTCCAGGGTGTACGTTGCATCATCAGAGAGTATCTTGATGTTAGCGTCGACTTCTTCCTTCAGACGCATGCCGATTGTTAGCAGATGGATCCGCTCATCCTGCACCACCCAGCGGATGGCGGCCGAGGGCAATTGCTTAAGGCGTTTGGCGTCGAATCCCGGCACAACGTATCCGGCCCATGCGCCGAGAATCCCTGCCCCGATGACCTTCATGGCAACGATACCCATACCGCGTTCATGGGCCTTGGCCATGCATGCGTTACGCAGTTCGGTCATTCTGGCGGTCCATATCTGATTATGCCCTCTGGGAATGTATCCGTAAGACAACATACACAGGTCGAAATCCCCGGACTCAATCAAACCCAGGGCTTTATCAAAATAAGAGTGCGCCGAGAAACCGACAAACCTAACGGCACCTTCGTCCCGGAGTTTGACCAGTTCCCCATGAACCTTCATGGCTTTGCTGACGGTCATTTGTTCCAGTCCCGGCGTGCCGTGGATCAGAACCGCGTCCAGATAATCCGTTTTCAATTCCCCGAGGACTTTTTCAAACGCTTTCCTTGTCTTGTTAGCTTTGGTCACTTCAACCTTCGAAGTCAGGAAAACTTTATCGCGTACGTCCCTGAGTGCCTCGCCGAGCAGGGCCTGGCTTTCCATGTAGTTGCCGGCCGTGTCGAAATACCGCACACCTTGCTCATAGGCGTAGCGAATCAGCTTCACACGATCCTCAAGCGAAAGAGGACTGCCCCAAAATTTGACAAGCCCGGCGCCCCCGTAACCGAGAATCGGAAGTTTCACTCCGGTATTGCCTAGCAAGCGCGTTGGAATTCCATCACCGGTATCGATCTTCTTTTCATTCGGTACTGCCCCGAATGCAACGCCACTGGAAACCACACCGGCTATAGCCATCTGCGCAGCCGTTTTGAGAAACTCGCGGCGTCCCGGATTATCTTTCATTCCACTGGCTCCTTCCTGACAGGTACACCAATTTTAACAAGTTTGCACTATTTTAGCCAGAAATTATATAAGGATCTATTGCACCGCTTCTATCGGGTCCATATAAGCAGCTCGAATGGCCTCCACAGACCCTTATCAACCGGGATTTCACATGTACACTTCATATATAAACTCTCCCACAAACTCGAAGGACCTTAATATCAAAATCCCGCTAAGATTTCATCAATTCTCCAACAGCACATTTAATCAAAAATCAATCCCCCCTGCCGATTGGAAACTAAAATATAGTCAATCACTTGTGCCGCCGGGACTACATTAAGTCTTCTTTTTTATCGCTTTCTGCATAAGATCAAACACCCAATCCTCGAAGAATAGAGGGTAAAGATGTAGTTTCTCAGTTGCCAACCTGATGCCTTCTTTGGATAACCAGGCTTTCAATTGATCTTTATGGTGTGGAAATTGCTCTGCAATTCTCTTCTTGTATAGGCTTCTCAGTTTTTCCAATCTCTTTTTCTTAATTGTCTCTGGTTTGTCAATGGCTCTGAAGGAACGTCGTATTTTGTCCACGCTTACATCCTGATCCTCCTTGAAATATGGAATAAACCTTCTCGGGATCTTTTCCGGCAGGACAAATTCTTCATGCATCTTTTGCAGTTTGGTCTCATTGGGCTCATAATGAAGGAACGGGTCATAAAAGAACACCGCCGGATGATAATCCACCCTGTGAGCGGAAAGATGGGAAACAAAAACATCCAAAGACTTCCCTGCCTGAAATAAGCTCACAGGCCCGTCTCCAATTAATATGGTAAAGCATAGCTTGTTAAAGTCCCTTCGATTATACCCGACTATTTTATTATAGATCCTTTGAAGCTTAAACCGTGTAACTCTCCGAACATCCATAATCAACAACCTGGAGGAGACCGTGTCCTGTGCCATTTCTTCCATTTCTATTAAGATTTCTCTGGTTTTGCTTTTTTGCGGCTTTATCAACTGAAAAGTTTTCATCTCTGGATGGTGATGTATCCGTTCATAAACATCAGTGGCTAAAGCGCTGTCCAGAGTGAGAATATGGATCTTATTTTCTCTTCTCGGGTGACTTAATATATCATGCTTCGTATCTTTGATATGGTAAATAGGATCCAACTTTCTTCTGCCTTTCCATATTTTACATTTGCGTTAAAGCATAACTTACCACGTATTCATTCAACTTCTCTACTTGTGAGTTTTAGCCTAAATCCCCTGAGTCATCTTGTTTGAACACAGGCAAGTTGGCAACCGGAATAGATTCTTCAGATGTGTCCTAAAATGAAAACTAACCTATTAGCTGTACCTAAACTTCTATCCGGGATACACAACGATCTGTCCCGGCAAAACAAAACATCAATTCAATGGCGATGTCTCCGAATCCGTGTCCGTTGAGGAAACAGCATTCTTTCCGACATTTAAGAGAACCACAAATTAAACATCTTTACGCTTCTTCGATCACTTTATAGCCCAGCGCATCTGCCAGTTCATATACCGGCTCTTTCAAATTGCCATAGAACGTCACCCTGTGCCAGCCCCACCGATCCCACTCGGTAAAGAGCTTCTCCAAATCACCTGCCGGTTCTACGGCAAGTTTCGTCCGACATGCCCGGTCATTCCTGTCATTGTCTACTGCCTTGCCTTGATGAAACAGGACCTCTTTCTTTTCCTGGGCAAACTCAAGTGTCGTTGTCATATACCCAACCGGAAGTATTGAACGGACCGACGCCCCCTGCCGATCCTCCGAGTGCGTAAGGATCTCATATGGATTCGTCCTTCTCTTCGGGCCGAACATCCGATTCGGTGCCACACAGTGAGCATAAATGATCTGACGTTTGGCTGTGTCGATAACAGGATCTGAAATAAATCCCGGCCGGCCCTGAGTCAACGCAGCGACAGCAACCATCGTTGCCGCCGAACGAAGGTCGCACTCACAACCGCCAACAAGGCCCTCGTTCAAAAGTTCATGAAA
>JAABYK010000515.1:3645-3912 GCA_011775825.1 Candidatus Zhuqueibacterota bacterium
GCCAGGTACATCGCCGCCGATTGCTCGAGCGTCTCACGGCTCACCCCCTCGACCTTTGTGGCGTTCTTGGCCCAGCGCTCCGCAATTTCCTTCGCTTCGTTTTTGTCCGCAGCCTTCCACGCCTCATTGACTTCAGCGAACGAGACCCGCTCTACAGGAATGCCCATGATTGGTGCCGCAGGTCCGGATTGCTGGTCGCGGACAGCCAGAATCTTCGACTCTTTCATTCGTTTGAGGCATTCCTTCGCCGAAATCGATTTAGGCTCG
>JAABYK010000475.1:0-1480 GCA_011775825.1 Candidatus Zhuqueibacterota bacterium
TTTCCTCGGCGTTCTCTGCAACTCTGCGTTTATATTCAGACCGCAAAATTTGCCAAGTTATTTTTGCACAGCCCCTTAGTTTCCGGAACCTTCAAGGAGTTGTAAATAAAATGCCTTAACTTCTTGAAATGGGTTTCCTGAGCTGAGATTGAATGTAGTCCAAACATCAATAATAGAAGAATCGTTGTCAATACTTTCAAAACTTTCGGAAGATATCTAATCACGACTTACACCTCTCACATTAGTAGATTTATTTAATTAATTAGTACAACGAAAGTTCTGTCCTGAATGACGGAATATCCATTTGTTTAAAAAAGTCCCCATCATTGAGGTTGGAATCTTGCTCGTTTTAAGCAATGTGCCACTAATAAAAAAATCTTCCAGAATAACATGTGAAGTTTCGTTTTAGTGTTAGTTTACTAAACGGAAAACTCAGAAAACAGTGACAGCAGCAATTTAAAGCTCAAATCTCAAGGGGCCCGATGAGGAGACCAATCGACCAAATGCCGACTGCTTACACCAGGCCCCTCATTCAAAGCTACTTCAGCAAAATCATACGCTTGGAGAATCTGAATCCATCGCCCGCTTTAAGCTGAAAAATGTAGATACCCGAAGCTACCTTCTGGCCGAACTTATCTTTTCCATCCCAACGCACCGAGTAAACGCCCGCATCCTGCTGCTTGTCCACCAGGGTTATGATCTCCTGGCCGAGCATGTTGAAGATCTTCAGTGTTACCTCTGAATTGTTCGACAGTTGGTACTTGATGGTGGTCTCGGGATTAAACGGATTCGGATAATTTTGAAACAGCTCGTAGGTCTCTGGCACCGAACTTACTACCTCGTCTTCCCTCCTCGTGACATTATCCGTCTCCAGGTTCAAATTAATCTCTGTGGCATCTTCACCGTTGTTGACCACCACGGAAGCCGCATTCTGCTGATTGGTGCCCCCGAAATAGGCCGGCTCGAATCCAACCGCAGTGGCTTCGATCTTGTATTCTCCCGCCGGCAACTCAGTTATGACGTAATTGCCCTCTACATCCGTGGTGGCGTTGACCTCGATCTCATCACCCAAACGTGCGTTCACGAGAACCCCTTCGACGGGCTCATTGGTTTCCGCAGATCGAATGTTTCCGCGCACAGCATAGACTCCGGTTCGCGTGCGCGCTTTCAGGCCAAAGTCAATGCCTTCAGTCACTTCTCCGTTTCTCACAAAGACAGGTTCGGCATCCTGAAAGAACTGGGCGTTATCATAAAATTCCCCGACGAATCCTTCTGCCACGGCAAAGACAAAATATTTGCCGGGAAACAGATTCGTTAAGCTGTAAAACCCACGAGGCCCAGTAAATGCATAATGCGGTGCCCTGTTCCTGAAGCGTACGGCAATCACCACGGCGCCTTCGATGGACGTTTCGTCTTCACCTGAAAACACGCGACCGGTGATGCTGCCGCGCCGATGTTGAAACGCTTCGAGATAGAAATC
>JAABYK010000475.1:1539-5352 GCA_011775825.1 Candidatus Zhuqueibacterota bacterium
CGCCACTCGGCAATCCTCCGACCGAATAGGTTCCATCTTCATTGGAATAGGTTCGTCGGAAATGCCGCCAATTCACTTCAAACACACGCACCAAAGCCCTGGGAATGGGCGTGCTGTCGGACGCCGTGGCAACAAGTCCGGAAATCGAACCGCCCGGTTCCAGCGTAAAATCGACGGTGTCGACCACCGCCCTGTCTTCCACGGTCACCAATTGGGCATCTGCTTTGTTATCGGCTTCCTTGAAGAACTCAGGCAGATAGCCTTCGGCGACCGCACGCACCAGGTATTCACCAGCGGGGACGTTCTCGATCATGTACTCACCGGCGTCATTCGTTTTGGCTCGAAAGCCGGCGATCGAGTTTGCCACGTCCACAACCGTGCGCTCTTTGAAGGCCTCGACCACAGCCCCCGCAATCGGCTCGCCCGACTCCTGGTCTGTAACCATCCCTGCAATCGAACCGCGCGGAACCAGGTCGAAATTAATGTCGGTGGTGTGAGAATCCGGAAACACTTCTACAAACGTGGCCTGTCTCGGGTCCCGCACATCGTCGTAAAACTCTCCGTTGAATCCGCGTGCGGTCGCAAACACCGTGTACCTTCCCGGACGAACCTGGACGAGATACTCGCCATCTTCATTGGTTCGTGTTTCTCTCAACGCGCGATGGTGAGGTCGTGCGAGGATTCCGTCGGGAAATACGGCAATTCGGGCATCGGCAATAGGCGAACTATCCACCGCATTGACTACCACCCCACGGATGGCGCTGGTCGGACCCAACGCAAAAGCGACATTTTCAACGGAATCGGGTGCTTCCACCTCTACTAGAGTTGCCTCGATCACATTCGAGGCATCATCAAAAAATTCAGCTTTGTACCCGGCTGCATTGGCTCGAATAAGATAGGAACCGGTGGGCAAGGCGTCGATTTCGTAGTCGCCGTTCTCATCCGTAACCACATGGCGTGCAACGTTCGGCTTCACGGCTAAGATGGCGGCCACATGCGCATTTTGCAATGGCAGACTGTCGCCTTCCGTCACTATAGTACCCTTGATTTTGCCGCCCAGAGTGAGAAGAAAATCGACGCCGGCGACTGTATCTTCCTCGGCGACATTCACCGGATCGGCTTCGAGGAAATTGCGGGCGTCGTCGTAGAACTCGCCGATAAAACCTCGAGCACTGACGCGAACAACATAAAAACCGGGAATCAGTTCATCAATGAGGTAATTCCCCTCTGAATCAGTTTCGACTTTCCGGACCCAATGAATTCGTCCCAAACGAATGGCTTTAACCACAGCGCCTTCGATTGGACCATCGTTTTCACTGCCGATGTTGCCCGAAATTGCAGAGGTGGCAGGCGGGCTGATCACCACTCTTGCCGACGCCCGGAGTTTCAACCGATCCACGTCAACGATGGCAACAACTCGACCTTGTTTAGCCTCATCGCTCGCAACAAACAGACCGACCTCATCGATTTTGCCCAAGTTCTCGGGCCTCACTTCCCAACGCACATGCTTGGGTTGCACGCGCTCGCCTGACGGGGTACGTATCACGACCTCAAACTGCTGTTCGGAACCGACCGGTACGACAGCCGATGATGGCTCAACTTTGATATCGAAAAAGGGCCTTGGACTCCGGCCAATCGAAACACGAATGACTCTTTCGAAGGTGTGATTTCGAACCACGATTCTTGCCCTGACTTCAACCGTACCGGTGTGTTTCCCGGCCATAAAAAATCCATCTTCCGTAATGGAAGCCAAAGTATCCGGGCGGACACTCCAAGCTATGTCAGCGACGTCGACCGGCGTTCTGTGGCCAACCACGGTAAAAGCGAACGCTTCAAACTGAATCGTGCCTCCTACCTCGACCTCGGCTTCGTCCGGCGTCACAATCACGTCCACATCCTGTGCTTTGGCCAAATCAACCAAAGTTATGCAAAACAAAAGAATCAGGAATAAACACAAAATCCTTTTCAGGTGCTGCATGTCTATGTCTCCATAAAATTTTTGATTGATATTTTTTACAAAGTTGTTAGATTCCTGGGCATCTCAATTCTCATGCCCAACCTCTGAGTGCCCCGTCGTATGGAAATGTTGACTCATACAAAAATGAACATTTCCCGACGGGGCTATCTATTTCTATCTTTCTTTGAAATCGTTCACCTCCTTTCAAGGGTTTTCACTACCCGACACTTTTTCTTTTGGACACAGATTAACGCTGATTACCGCAGATTTTATAATGTTATTCTTATTAGATTAGAGAACCAGAAGAAAAGCCCAAAATCAGAGCAAATCAGTGTACATCTGTGTCCAAAAATCTTAGTTTAAAAAAGCGTCAGGCTGTGAATCAAGGGTTTAATTCCTGGGCACACTTTTCAGACTCTTTCGAACGAGGTCGAATGCAACCTGGATGCCTTCGTGGGCGGCTCGGTAATTTCCCTTCTGGATGGATTCAACCACAAACTGTCGGATTTCCTTAGCTCCGTTCAAAAAGTGTCGATTCCAGTCTTCGCTGGCGAGTTGGATTCGATTCTCAGATTCAGCAATGGCTTCGTCCAATCTCTGGAGTTGCAATTGGACGATTTCTTTGGTCACGTCCGATTTATCTTGAGTTTGCAGCACCCGCTCCACGTGGGTCAGGAACCTTTGAGACGCCAGCACCGCTGCCAGCGCAAAACGATCGCGTCTGGCGTTTAAGGCTCGCTCCGCCCGATCAATCGCAAACTCGGCCATATTGATCAACATTTCGGCATCTTTGGGCGCATCTCCTGCCAGTTTGCTGCGAGCTTCTGCAATATCCGTTTTTGCATTTACGATTTCATGGGAAATTCGATTGGAAATTCTTCGGCCATCACCGTCACCGGACATTTGGCAGACTCGACGCAGCATTTTTTCGGCTAACTCAACTTTCCAAAGTGCTTCGTGATGACGGCCTTCTTTACCGGCTAATTCCGCCTCAGTGGCCAGTCTCCGAGCCCGCTCGAACAATAAGCGTGCCCGAGGTTGGTTACTCTCTCGAAGGCATTCTCTCGCCTGCGCCATCAATTCCTTTAACCGGGACCTCGCAACATCAGTCTGATCGATTACTTGCGGCGAATCCACATTTGCCATATCCATGGCTCGGACGAGTAACATCAGGCTCTGGTTATACAGTCGCTTAGCCAATTGCGTGTCGCCATTGCGCAACGCTTCCTCAGCGGAGCCTGCTAGGTTTAGAGCTTTGTGATAGACCTCCTTTGCCCGCTGGTTGCCACTTCGCTCTACAGCATCGCGGGCACGGTCGCGCAGGTTTTCGAAGCGCCGTTTTTCCTCGATGATTTTCTGGCACAGTTGCAGCGCCTGTTTGGCCACGGTCATGGCCCCATCACACAGCTCGGCCGCTTTTGCAAAATCCTTGGCGGCAAAGGCGTTTTCGCACTCCCTTTGAATTTGTTTTGCCTCCCTGAGAAGGCGTTCCCCTGCCTTGCACCCGCCTCCTAATACAAGATGCTCAACCTGACGCATCAGCTCTTCCAGGCGGTTACGCAATCTGCGTAGAGGCCCATCCAGGACAATTCTCACCGCTTGCTTAATAAGCGCAAACGCCTGATTGACTTTTGCCCGAGCTTCAGCAACGTCTCGAGGCTGCAACCTATCCTGTTGCAGAATCGATACGGCCTCATCACGCAGCATCTGCGCTTTGTCAATCATGGATTGCGCTCTGGAGTCAGGAAACGATTGCAGCAGTTCCCGGGCAAACTCCAATTCACGATCGAGTTTCTGGATCAATCGTTTGGCGTCTTCACGGCCTTGTCCAAACCCCCCGCTTGGTGCAAACACGC
>JAABYK010000475.1:5362-15669 GCA_011775825.1 Candidatus Zhuqueibacterota bacterium
CCACGGTCTCGACGGTAATGCAGCCTGAGGGCTACAAAGCTAGAATGCAGTCTGACGACTGCACTAAAAACGGGCAAAGGAGGTGCCAAAAGCATTCACACTTCTGCGTTATTTAAGACTAAACTACTAAAAACAAAAAGGCTAAGCATACTTATCGTCAATCGGGGGTACGATTTGAAGAGTCCATTCTGGACCAAACGGTACACCTGATAGTGTACGTTGTGGGTCAGTTAATCAATCAGTGTCTGAACGAAAACGCGACCGTACCAGTCATTCCGGCATTGTTTTGAACCGGAATCTCCTGGTTTTAGGCACGGAGATTCCTTCTTACCCTTATGGAAATGACTCGAAAAGACCATTTTCGTTCACTAATTAACCGATGCAGTCTGACGACTGCACCACAAATTGGACTACAAACCAGTTTAGTCGCTGCCGAGTCTTTCCATCATAGAATACAGCTTGCGGCGCGTGATGCCCAGGAGTTTGGCTGCTTTGCTTTTGTTCCCACCCGCTTTGTTCAATGCGTTTTTGATTAAATCTCGCTCCACCTGTTCCAGCGAAATGCCCTCGTTTGGAATCTCAATGGATGTGCTGGCGCCGACGGAGGGAACGTGTCGTACATGCGGTGGCAGATCTTCCTCTTTAATTGTGTCGGTTACGGACATGATGAGCGAGCGCTCAATGATGTTTTCCAATTCCCGGACGTTGCCAGGCCACCGATAGCGTGCCAGGCAATCGAGCGCCGGGCCATCAATTGCATGTTCGTCTTTCCGGAATTTCTTAAGGAAGTGGGCGACGAGGTCGGGCACATCCTCCGGGCGTTCACGCAATGGTGGCAGCGTAATCGGAAACACATTGATGCGGTAATACAAATCTTCCCGAAAGCTTCCGTCTTTGAGAGCTTCCTCGAGATTGCGGTTGGTGGCCGCGATGGTGCGCGCCTGGATTCGGAGCGTTTTGGTGCCGCCGAGTCGCTCGATCTGACGATTTTGCAGGACTCGCAGGAGCTTGATCTGTGTTGACGGCGTGATGTCGCCGATTTCATCCAGGAAGATGGTTCCTTTGCCCGCCAACTCAAAGCGTCCCATCTTCAGCTTGTCGGCTCCGGTAAACGCGCCTTTTTCGTGACCGAACAGTTCGCTCTCCAGGAGGTTTTCCGGTAAGGCTCCGCAATTTACCGCCACGAACGGCTCCGATGCCCTCGGACTTAACTGATGAATCGCCTGTGCGACCAGCTCTTTTCCGGTGCCGCTTTCACCACGAATCAGGACCGTCGCATGGGTTGGGGCCACCCTCTCCACCATTTTGTAGACTTCCTGCATGCTGCCGCTCTGTCCGACCATGTTTTCCAGAGAATACTTGTCCTTAAGTTCCTTCTTGAGTTGAACGTTTTCCTCGGCGAGTTGGCGCTTTTCCATGATGTGTTTGACTTTGAGCTTGAGCTCATCCATTTCAAATGGCTTGATGATGTAGTCGTAGGCGCCTTTCTTCATGGCCTCCACCGCGTTTTGAGCGGTTGCGTAAGCGGTCATTATAATGACCTCTGTTTGGGGCTTTTGCTTCCTCACGGTTTCTAAGACATGCAACCCATCCTGGCCCGGCATCTTCAAGTCACTTATGACCAATTCGTACATATCCTCGCCAAAGCGCTTCAGGCCGACTTCTGCATTCTCCGCTGTAGTGACGGAATACCCTTCCGGCTCCAGGGCGAATTTCAGCACTTTGCACATCTTGGGCTCATCGTCGATGATGAGAATGTTTTTGCTGGGCATGATGGCCTGTCCTTGTCAACTGGTAATTGTTTAGCTATCTGAACGAATGGAGTGCAAAAATCAGTGAGCGAAGCGAATGTATTTTTGCACTCCGCAGTGTCTATACGGCAAAAGTACGCTTCGCTGACTTTTGCACTCCAAACCTCTATCTTCGGAGGCTTCCATTCAGATGGATAAAATGTTACATCAACTGATGTTAGCGGATACCTCTACGTGTAGTTTTTGGTAAACATAGTAATGTCCTGCTTAATTGGAGTGACACATCACTTCCAAAGCAAAATCAGTCTGCATTAGGATAGTTTTCAACAATATAACAATTTAACCATTTAACAATTTGATCAACTGTGCTTATCCCGGGAGAGCCTTTCGTTTCATAAAGTATCTGTCAGTTAAATGATTTGGGATTGAAGATCAATCGTCCGCCGGTAAATAAAACCGCATGTTCGTTCCCCTGCCTTTCTCGCTTTCGACTTCAATCCATCCGCCGTGTTTTTCGATGATGCGTCTGCAAATGGCGAGCCCTAGGCCACTGCCTGAAGTCTTAGTTGTATAAAATGGCTCGAAGACTTTTTCGGAATCCACGTCAAATCCGCAGCCGGTGTCTTGAACTTCAACTCGTACTAGGGGTTTGCCCTTTCTGCTGTCGTGTTTCAATTTCAGGTTTATTTTGCCACCGCCGTTGATAGATTGAACCGCATTAATCAAAAGGTTCAAAAGTACCTGATTCAAAGCATCCTCATCGTGTTTGACTTCCGGTAACTCGTCAAAATCGGTTTCAAGCTGTACATCGGCTTGCTTCATCTCGTCGTCTAACGAATGCATCGATTTCTCCACCGTACTTTTGAGATCGGTCGCCCGGGTCTCGAGGTCTCGGTCTCGCGCGAACGTCAGGAAGTCGTTCACAAGTCGGTTGAGCCGCCCCACTTCACTGGGGATGAAGTCGAAGAGTTCGTCCGGCTCTTCTTTTGAATTGTATTTCGATTGCAGAACGTCCGCCGTGCTTTTGATGATCCCAAGCGGGTTGCGAATCTCATGGGCAACTGTGGCAGCCATTTGTCCCATGGCCGCCAGGCGCTCGGACCTGCGCAGAGATTCATGCGTCTTGATTAAAATGGCGATGGCCCAGAACAGAAACGCTGAGAACAGCACAGCGAGCACAATGCTGACCGCGCCCCCTAAAATCAGACCTCTTTGAAATAGACGAATCAGATCGAAAAAATCAGCGCTGGCCTGCACCACCACGATGGCGACCACATCGTTTAGCACCCCCCTGACCGGTGCGTACGCGCTCTTGAAGCGGTTCCCTTCGACGATTTGCATCGGGGCAACTGCCGCAACACCAGAGGCGGCTTTTCGGATCGCCACCGAATCCTCTTCCAGGAACGTCAAGGTCTCCCCATAAGAAAAAATGTTGCGACTGGTGGCAAACACTCGGTAATTCTCATCAATTAGGTAAACCGCCTGCAACTGATTTTCATCGTGCACTTCGGTCAGAGTTTCGGTCAGGGTTGGCAAAAACAGCGTCAACATGTCCGATTCGACTTCATAAGGAAAGTCACCGGACTCGAAGACTTGCGCTGTCAGCGTCGCCACCGACAGCAGTCGACGGCCCAATTCTTCTTCCAGGTAATTGCCGATCTTCTGCAGGTACTTCCAGCTCCCAAAGATAAATCCCAGCAGCACCAGCACGGTCAATCCAACCATGCCTTTGACCATGGTCTTGCGGCGACGCAAGAGTCGCTCATCCAGGCTCGCGGAGCTGTTTTTGCTGGCATTCATTTCTCACCAAAAATCTGCAGCCAATCATCGACCTCTTTATCCGTGAGATTGGGCCCAAACTTGTTGTAAACATCCTCATCTTGCCGACGCTTGACAAGTCGGCTGTGAAAAGACACTGGCGATAGAGTCCCGACTTGATATGATTTTGCGGATTCAATGATGTCGGAATCATCCGTCACCACAAACAGGCCCTTTGGATGTTCTTCTCTTTCGATTAGGTTCTTGATGAGCGGATCAGCCTTAAACGGTTGGTTTGAAAACACGACTCGGAGTGAATGGTGCGATCCGAATCCATCGGCTCCCAAAGCCGGATACTTGCCATCAAATACGACCGTAATCTCTACTTTTTTGTTCAAAAGATACGCCTTGAGGAGCCGGATCAATTCCTGTCTTGAACGCTCAAGACTTTCGTTCACATAACTTTTGAGAGCCGCTACCTGATGGATCATATTGTATCCGTCAATAATGATCTTATTCATTGGCCTGCTTCCTTTTGTGTTCGTACAATTTTCCCTTGTCCATAATGTGCAAGATTCGCCAACCTTGTTTGGTCAGCTCCTCCGCAATAAACCTGCGATGGCAACGAAAAAATGGCAGCTCGGCGCACATGAAAGCCGTGAACTTATCGCCACCCAACTGCTTGAGCTGCTCCAGTCCGGTTTGGAAGGCCTCCGTTTCCACGTACGCTTCGTACCCGCCAGTGCGATATCCGCCTAAGCGCTCACCCAGCCAATGGTATTCGATATTCGCCTGTTCTACGGAATTTGCCAGATTTTCTTTTGCAAATTGAGGATGCTTTTTTGAAGTCGGAAAACGTCGGACATCTACCAAACATTGAATATCATGCTGCTGCAGCAATCGCATGAATTCCTCAATCGGATGAGTTGAATGGCCGATGGTGTAAATGACGTTGTCGTGTTTGGAGTTCATTCGTAAGCGTGAAATGGAGGCGTCATTCCAGGATTAGTTTTCCCTCAAATACCAACTTGACTTCGCCTTCCAGAAAGAGCTCGCCGCGTTCGTCGTCTGAATAAACGCGGAGTTCGCCGCCCTGAGTCAGCACCTCAATTGGAAAACGGGCTTGATTTTTCAGATTAAGCAAATACGCCGACGCCACGCAGCCGGTTCCGCAGGACAGCGTTTCCTGCTCGACTCCTCGTTCAAAGGTGCGCAATTTTACCTGATGCGGGGAAACGACTTTCACGAAATTCACATTGGTGCCTTGCGGGTGAAACCGGGCGTGTTTTCGATACTTTCTTCCTAACTCATCGACATTGAGTTTTCCAATCTCAGTGCCAAGCAGAACAAAATGAGGCACGCCGATATGCACAAATCCGGCTTCTTGCAAAACATCCTCATCCACGATGCCAACGGTTTCGCGAACATCTTGCGGCTGCGGCATTCTGAGTTTCACCGAATTGCAGTCGACCTCCGCCTCGTAAACCTCGTCGTCTGAAACAAAAGACATGCGACGCTCCGCGAATCCCTGGTGAAAGGCAAAATAGGCTGAACTGCGGGCACCGTTGCCGCAGGCGGTTTCCGTGCCATCGGCATTGAAGTAGCGCATGCGAAAATCGTGCTGCGCCTCGTTTTCGATGAGCAGAACGCCATCGGCTCCCACGGCTGTGCGACGCTGGCAAATCGTGCGAAAGAAATCCGTCTCATCACCGGCCAGGATGTTTTCGCGATTATCGATCAAGATGAAATCGTTGCCGGTGGCAGAGAACTTGAAGAAAGGGATGTTAGAATCCATGGTCATGTTTGTGCATATTTATTTAGCAGTCGTTTTCGGAAAATATAACAAACCCGCTGTCGAAAGTCAACGGGCGAGTTTCTGTGTCGTTTGTTTTTAATGGCCCTAATCATCCTTCTTCGACTTCGCTCAGGGTGACGAGAATTTTTGGCCACGTGCTGGATCGAACTCACCCCCTAAATCCCCCTCTTCCCGTCTGCCACGGCACAGACCCGGCCAAGAGAGGGAGACTTTTCCCTCATGCACATCGTTGATAACTAGCCCCCTTCTCTTCTCAAGAGAAGGGGGTTGGGGGATGAGTTCCATCCTGCCAAGCATGCCCTCGAACTCCTGGGGCACGAGCATTTAAGTTTTGTGAAGCCCTATTGTACCTACTGATAATCTCGCTCCCAGGAGCCGTAGGTTGGATTGGGCAGCATAAAATATTCCCGTCCCCAGTGCGGATCTGCGGGCAGCGTTTCCTCTCGATAGACTCTCGCCCGGGTCATACTGTACACCGGGAAGAAATCGTGGATGTTGTCGCCAAACAACGCAATGATCTTCAGCGGGCCATGTTTCTCGCAACGTCCCGTTCCTTCTCGCACACACTGACGGCGTTTTTCTTTGGTATCCTCAGGTCCCTTTCTGGTCAGCATGATGTCGTCCTCCTTGAACAGGCCGTACTTTTGCAGATTCTCAATGGTCGCCTGCTCGTGCTCGAATTTGCGATTGGTGATGTAGGCAACGTGTGCCTTCGGACCCAACGTGCGCACGCTGTCGATGAGGGCTTTGGCGCCCGGAATCAGAGTCGCCTCTTTGCGAAATACCCACTCGGCCCACGATTGCTCCGTATAGCCGGAATCGACCGCAGCGCGTTCCACCGCGTATTGGGAATTGTCGAGCACGGTTTCGTCTACGTCGAGGACCACAGCCCAATCTTCGGTCTGCTGTTGGGCGGCTTCTTTGACGGCCCACCAACCGGCGCGGTAGGTCTGAACGCACAGCGCTGCATATTCAACGGACTGGGTTACCCACTTGATGTCGTTGGGCAGGTCTTGGGCTTGTTGGGGACAGATGGTGGCGGCGAACAATACGATAATTGCCATTGCCACGATGCTTTTTGAAAGTGCGGATTTGTCACTCGATTTCAAGGTTCCCTCCTGTTTATGAGTTTGTGAGTCGGATTTCTGAAAATTGTCAATCTCGGATAATGATAATTAGAAAAAGGCGGAATTACAAGGGGAAAATGGGTTTGGGGGTGTGGGTACGAGGCCAGCCAGCCAGGAATTAAACGGTTCAGACGTCCTTAACCGGAATCCACGCCAAAGCCTCACCATGATTCCAGGGAGCCGGGTCATCATCTTCCTCGGCCATATTTTCCAGGTGAGAAATCGTACTCCGTTCCCGATGATGCCTCTTCTGGTTTCGGACATAATGCACCGCCCGCTCAAGTTGCTTGGATCCCAACGAAAACACGCCGTACCCACGCTGCCAAGCAAACTTGCAAGAACAATCGACATCGCTGTGGTTGATATGGTACGCACTGCTGCCTTTTACCTGTTGCACAAACTCGGCTACGGACAGCTTCGGCGGAACGGAAACGACGACATGAATATGATCTTCGATGCCGCCAACCGCATGGGTAATGCACTCAAGGGCCTGTGCCTTCCCGATGATATAGCCGTACAGATGGGACTCGATTGCCGCAGTAATCAAAGGCAGGCGTTCCCTTGTGGCCCACACCACATGGTAATATAAACGCCAAAGGGCCATGGCTCCCTCCTCTTTTGATGGAACTCGCTCAAATTAGAATTCTCGGCTCAAAGCCAAACGCCAGGAATTAAAATTCCAGGCTTAAAACTTAAGTCATCTGAAGATGACTATAACATCGCTGCTAGCTAGCAAAACAGTCGGCTTCAGCCGACTTTAGCTCTGAGACTGAAAATTTATTTTCAGACTTCTTCGAAAAATTGAACCCTATCAAAATAAAGCCCTCACATCACAATCACAAGCAGAAATTTTTCCTTGCATCTTATCTCCCAACTCAATATTTTGTGCACCGTCTTTAGATTGAGTCATTCCCGCTTGCCGTAAACAAGCCCCCGCGTAAGCCGAAGCGGGAAGCTCCCTGACTATCCGGATTAAACACTGGCGAAGTGATGGGCACAGTCGCGCTTTCGTTCGGACCATAAGGAGAGAGGAAAAATCATGAGCCGGATTACCGTAACACGGACCATGGACGCACCGATTTATGTGGTCTTCAAAACCATCGCTGACATCCATAACTTTTCGAAAGCAGTCCCGGATATTGTTAAGGCTGAAATCATCTCCGACGTTAAGTCAGGCGTCGGCACTCGTTTTCGTGAAATTCGTCTAATGAATGGCAAAGAAGCCACGACGGAACTGGAAGTAACAGAATATGTCGAAAATGAACGTATTCGGATTGTGGCCGACAGTCACGGAACCCTCTGGGATTCAGTATTTACCGTTAAACCCGCAGACGGGCTTACCGAGTTAAACCTGACGATGGATGCGAAGCCTTATAAATTTTTGCCCAAACTCATGAACCCGCTGATGAAGGGCATGATAAAAAAGGCGGTTGAAAACGATATGGATGCGGTGAAAACGTATTGCGAAAAATCACATTAAAAGTAGCTGACGCGAGGGCTCCGGCTCTTTGGCTTGTTCTCTGCGCTCTCAATCAACCCCACCTGATATGAAAACACTTGCTGAATTCATTGATGCCTTAAACGAAAAAGTCGGGTTTCTGGTCTCCTGGCTTACGACGCTCCTGGTCCTGGTGGTTTGTTACGATGTGTTTACCCGCTACGCGCTCAAACAGAGCAGCATCGCGGTGCAGGAGCTGGAGTGGCACCTGTTCGCGGTGATTTTCCTGGTGGGTGCGGCGTTTACCCTAAAGCACGATCGCCACGTGCGCGTGGATGTCCTCTATATTAACTTCTCCGAGAAAACTAAGGCCTGGATCAATTTCTTTGGCAGCCTCGTCTTCTTGATTCCGTTTTCAATCCTGGTGATTTGGAGCTCGAAGAACTATGTGGTGACTTCCTTTCTCATCAAAGAAACGTCGCCCGACCCGGGCGGCCTTCCCGGACGCTTCCTGGTCAAAGCCTGCATCCCGCTTGGGTTTATCCTGGTGTTGCTGCAAGGCATTTCGCTTACCATCAAATCCTGGCTGGTTGCACGCGGCAAAGTCAGCCGGAACGGGGGAAACGCCGAACATGACTGACATCTTGCCTCTGCTGCTGTTTGTCTGTCTCTTTGCTACGCTGTTGTTGGGCTTCCCGGTGGCTTTTACTCTTGGCGGTATCTCGCTTATCTTCGGCCTTCTGACCTTTGGCTTCAACTTTTTCAACCTGCTGCCATTGCGGATTTGGGGCATCATGACCAATTACGTGCTCATCGCGGTGCCGCTATTTGTTTACATGGGCGTAATGTTGGAAAAGTCGGGACTGGCTGAAGAACTGCTGGAAACCATGGCCCTGCTTTTTGGCAAGCTGCGCGGCGGATTGGCGATTTCGGTGATCGTGGTAGGCGCCATGTTGGGGGCCTCCACCGGTATCGTCGGTGCGACGGTGGTCACCATGGGTCTGCTGAGTTTGCCCACCATGCTCAAACGCGGCTACCACCCGGAATTGGCAACGGGCGTCATTTCCGCGTCCGGGACGCTTGGGCAGATTATTCCGCCCAGCATTGTGTTGGTGCTGCTCGGCAGTATTTTAAATGTGTCCATTGGCGACATGTTTATCGGCGCGGTGATTCCGGGTACCATCCTGGTGTCACTTTATCTCATTTGGGTCATCATCGTCTCCATCTTGCGACCCGAGTCTGCACCTGCCATGCCGGAAGAAGAGCTGGCAAAATTCAAGGGCAAGGCGATGGTGAAACGGGTTTTGCAAGCGTTCGTCATGCCGTTTTTCCTCGTCCTGGCGGTCTTGGGGTCGATTTTTGCAGGCATCGCTTCCCCAACCGAAGCGGCCGCCGTTGGAGCGTTTGGCGCCACCCTGTTGACGATTCTTCACAAAAGATTTAACTATCAAACGCTTAAAGAGGTCATGCGGGAAACCTCACTCCTGACCTGCATGGTCTTCATCATCCTGGTTGGGGCGACTTCGTTTGGGTTGGTGTTTCGCGGCATGGGCGGCGACAGACAGCTTACTCAGTTCATTGTCAGCGCCAATCTTGGCCCCACGACGTTTTTGGCCCTGGTGATGGTGGTGGTCTTTATTGCTGGCTTCTTCATCGATTTCATTGAGATTACCTTTATTATCGTTCCGGTTGTCGCGCCCATCTTCCAGAAATTGGGCATCTCGCTGCTCTGGATCGGCGTTTTGATCGCCATGAATCTGCAGACCTCTTTTTTGACACCCCCGTTTGGATTCTCACTATTTTATTTGAAAGGGGTCGCCCCGGAAGGCATTCGAACCGGCCAAATCTACCGGGGCATCATCCCGTTCGTGGTGATTCAACTCATCGGATTGACCATTTTGTTGCTGTTCCCGGAGACCGTGAACTGGCTGCCGCGCGTAACGTTTGACTGATATCAAAAACTATGGCTGATAATTGGAGCCATCATCCGTCCCACTTTTCAGCGATTTTTTAGCCTTTTATTATTTTGAACACGGATAACGCAGATTTACCCTGTGGAATGAATAGTTGAAAGATGATTTTTTCTCAACATCATGATTTGTGTTTTACAGGGTGAACACTGATTTTCACTGATTACCATGTAAGCTGTTAAAAGAATGGTGTGGAAATCGGAACAATAATAAAATTCGAAAGCCCACACTCAATGCAGATTTCTGTTGACAATAAGCACACAATGTGTTATAATAATCATGTATGCAATATTACGCTTGGAATAATGAAAAAAATGAGCAACTCAAAAATGAGAGACACATATCTTTTGACGAAGTCGTCTTTCATATCAAGAAAGGCGACCTATTAGATGTCATTCAAAATCCAGGCAAGAAATACCAAAACCAGAAAATGTTCAGCGTCAATAT
>JAABYK010000576.1:0-6006 GCA_011775825.1 Candidatus Zhuqueibacterota bacterium
GTCCGTTATTTTGATTTCGTCGTTCTGGCCCACGAGAATGTTGCTGGGCTTGAGATTTAGATGAAAATGATTGATTCGGTGGCTGTATTGCAGGCCTTTGCAAATCTGATAAATGATCTTGATAAATCGATCGTCGTTAAACGGCTGAGCTTTTCCAAACAGTTCAGTGATGGCCACGCCTTCGACAAATTCGCGAGCAATGTAGGTCAGGCCCTGGTCTTCATCAACCTCGTAAATGTTCGCGATGTTCGGGTGATGTAATTGCCCGAACGTTTTCGCGATTCGATAAAAGTCCATTTTTTGCGGGCTGTCAACCGGCAGCGAATTGAACGCTTCCGATTGAATCACTTTCAAAATCACAAATCTCTGCAAGACAACGTCCTTTGCTTTGAAGACTTTGATTGCGCCTTTGTTGCTGAGTTCGGTAATCAAATCAAAGCGCCCAAGTTTTCGGATGAAACCAAATCTCAAGTCGTCTATCGGATTGCGCCAAAGGATTTCATGCAGACTCAGACTCTCCTTCATGTATTTGAGCTTGAACTGGCCAATGCGATTGACTTTGAATTTGTTGGCGTTTTTCAACTTCCTGTATGCTTTGCTGCTCAAAAAGATGCGGCCACTTTTTTGAAAGACTTTTCCGTAAATCGGCCGATCTTCCGCAGTCAGATCTCCCTCACGCACGATTCCCAGTTTCACACCGGTGGAGATGTCTTTCAGCGTGCTTGCGCCGTTTGCACCTAATCCCCTCCTGGCGTGATGAATTCCGATGTCCAGATGAATATGATCTTTCTCATCGCTTGTGAAATTGTATCTGTTAATTTTATTCAAAATCTCGATGGAGATTGACACCGCCTTTAAAATATCATTGGTAAAAACAAGCACCCCATCCGACGTTGCCCAAATGTGAAATGGCTTGTACTTCTCTAAAAGTTCAGTTAGGGAAGCGTAGAATTTATCTCGAACGTGCTGAACTTGCTCTATCCCAAAGTGTACCTGCATATGCTCGAAATTGGCAAGTGCAATGGTCACTAAAATTTCGAGATCCGCAAGCAGGGGGATTTCGTTTGTCTCCTCATCTCTGTTGGTGAAGATGGCCGCTCCCTCTTTTTTGAAGTCCTCATATGTCAGACTTGAACGCGATCCGAAGTTCTTGCCCGTCAAAGATTCAAATGATGCAAGCTTGTTGAGCACTTCGCTGCCGAGGTCAAATCGGTTATTCTTGTTGGGACTGGCCTTTGCATAACTCGAGGCTTCTGTTTCAACTTCATGATAGACGAAGGTGCCTTGCTGTTCTTCAACCTCAAATTGCTCAACCCGACCCCAGTACTCCTTGTCCAGGTAAAAGCGTTTTAATTCCAGGTAAAAAGCAAGCTCCTGCAAATTATCAAAGCGTGTGCAGCGATTCATATAATCCGATACCATCAATCTGTCGACATAACTGAATCGCAGGTCCTGGTTCTGCAGTTCTCCCGTAAATTTCTTTTCCAAGTAAGAAAAACACAAATATTTCAATAGGGTGGAGTTGTCCTCCGTGCGATCGATGAGCTTTTTCAATTGCACGATGGCGTCATTGTATTGGCCGGTTTTCCAGCTACTTTTCAGGAATAGCGCCATCGGCTTCGATTTGTGACCGTATTTGTCCAGGAATAATTGACTAACGTCTTTACATTTGTGAAATTCATTATTCTTAAAATAAATGGTTCCTAAGTGATCGACGAGTTTGTCGAATAAAGGCGAATTGTTTCTTATTGCCTGTTCGTAGATTTCAATGGCGTGTTTGTCGCTGCGGCCTTCCTTGAGAAAGGTACCAGCCAAGATATCGTGAATCTCCGAGTTGTTCGGATCGTATTGAATCGCTTTCTCGTAAATCTGCATCGCGGACTTATCGAATTTCTTCAAGCCAATATAGGCTTTGCTCAAATTAATGTATATCTTCCGATTAGCCACCTTGAAGTCAAGGAGTTGTTGGTATCGTTTAGCGGCCTCGGCATGCAAGCCTTTTTCCAAAAAGGCATCGCCAAGCGCCATGATCATGATGATCAGATCCTTGTTGGCTTTTATATCAAATGCCGGCATAATGACTCTTTGACAGAATCAATTTGACCTCATGATCGTTTCAATCGTTTGATTTCCTTATCAACGGCTTTTTCAATGAGTCGAATTGCTTCCGAATCTTTTCTGCCTTCGATGATGTAGTATTTGGCCACCTCCTTTAAGATTTCGTCTCGCCATTCGAAAGGAATTTTGAGTTTCACGATGACTTCAAATACCTTCAGGGCTTTTCTGTCTCGACGATTATCGAGATAGTAAATTTTTCCGAGCTTACCATATAGGTTGAGTTTCTCCGGATTCAACTCCAGAAGATATTCAAATATCTTTCTGGCTTTCCGGTCTTTGCCGCGCCATAATAAGTAATTCGCTCTTAATTCCGGCGTAAATCGAACAACACCTATAACCAGAAATAAAATGATTAACACGACCGGTAAAATTGTGAATGGCATCGCAAAACAGCTTCATTAAGTTTTCAAAGCGACCCAGTCGCGAGTTCCGGAAGCTTAATTCCGGACATTTTCTTTATCACGTTGTTGGACGAATCAATCAAGAATATCGAGAAATCGCCCTTGATTTGGCTTCCTTCTTCATCCGAATATGGATGGAGCTTGTCTAAAATCATTCCTCTCTCATCAAGTCTGGCATCTTCATAATCTCGCTGGCTATTGAAGAATACAAAAGCCAAAACGGCATTCTGGCTCAAAACTGATTTTTTAATTTGTGCAATTCGATGATTTGAATTGGCAAGATTTGACGCAACATTCGCAACCGCAGTCTGATCGGGCGCAACTCTCGTTTTACCTGAACCGACACGTGTTGATTTCTGAGCTACCGGGTACGTTTTGACCTGTGAATTTTGTTTGGCCGACTGCAAACTCGCCCCCAACAAAAAACACAAAATAGCCGTGATCAAAAATGACCCCCAGACTAAGAATCTGTTTTGATTCATCATGGTCAACGTGGGTTTATAGTTTAAAGTTGATTTCTGTTTATTGTAGTTTTCTTGAATGAATTTGTCCTCTTTGGCTAACGCTTTTTCATCTTCTTCACCTATCGTCGTCGAGACACCAACTTGCCCGCTTTTCTTGCTGTTTTGTTTGACTTTTGCTGCTGCCAGCGTAATATTATCTGTCCCGTCTCTTTTATTCGCTTTTTCGATCAATGCCTTAGTATCGGCATCCAGGGAGTCGTTATTCTTTCGAAATAACCGATTCATTTCTTCTGATTTCACCGAAGTGTACAGACCATCCGTGCAGAGTAGATAAATGTCGTCTTTCTGGTATTTTTCACAATGAATATCGATTTTCACCGTCGGTGCGGTTCCGAGTGCTCGAGTAATGACATTTCTTTGGGAAAAGGTTTCTATCTGCTCTTCGTTGATTTCGTTGTCTTCGATGAGCTCGTTCAGCCAGGAGTGGTCTTCAGTCAATTGCACGATCTGGCCCTGACTGATACGAAGAATCCGGCTATCGCCGACATGGGCCATGGTTGCCATCGCCCGGTCTAGTGCCAGCGCGACGACGGTGGTTCCCATCCCCCGGAGTCGACTGAACTTTGCAGCCTTTGTATAAATCCGTCTGTTGGCAATGCGCACAGCAGCGACAAGCCGCAGAATCGGTGATGGCAGAGTTGGATCGACGTCATGGAACAGCTTCAGAACATGTTCCTTCTCGAGTCCATAATAGACATCTTTTATGGTTTCTACCGCAATCTTGCTGGCCAACCCTCCGGCAATTTGACCTCCCATGCCGTCGCAGACAACGAGCAAGTCCTCATTCTTGGATATAAAAAAGCTGTCCTCGTTCGCTTTCCGGACTTTGCCGATATCACTGAAGGCAGCAGTTGTGACTCGAGTTTTCTTTTCTTTTTTCATTAGATTAGACGTGAATCACAGCATAATCTGTTTTACAAAACCCTGACAGGGTTTAGCTTTTTTTGTGCCTGCAATATGTGTTTCCCCAAACCCTGTCAGTTAAGTTAATCGGGAATCAAGATACTAATTCAAACACCCAGGGCGTGAAATTCAGGTCAAATAAACCTGAGCGAGCTTTTTTCTTCTGTTTCTAAAGTAGAAGTGCAAAGCCAGCACGGCTGCAATTACCGCTACCGAAATTCCCATGTTTGCATAATAGGTACTAATTTTCTCTTCTTTGACTGTTGCCGAATGCGTGTTTCTGTTGTTACCGAAAACCTGGCCCCAGACCACGCTATTTTCATAAGTCAGGCTATTGGTTGCCAATTTATAGAACTTGCCAGTGGCTTTGAGGACGATAATATCGAGCGTGTGGTTATTGTCAAGATCGCCTACAAGAGCCGAACCGATAACCGGTTTCCATACCCCCTTTTCTCGCCAGAGCAATTCTCCTGTGGCCCCTTCAAGGATATGCAATGCGCCGGTGTTGTTTGCGACGATCACATCCTGTGTGCCGTTTTTATTCAAGTCCGCCAGGGCAGGTTTTCCGACAAAACGATCAGGGCCCCGTACGGGCTTTCTCCATATCAACATTTTGTGGTCTCTGGCCTGGCCGGTTCCTTTCAGCGCTTTGAGTTCGCCATCGGGAAAGATGCTGACCACATCTGGCAGACCGTCTCCGTCCAAATCGCCGAGTGCCGTGCCTCCTTCAGATGGGCTTTCCGTGTCTGGGCTTGCGTCAGACCAATCGTACCAAAGTCTTTCCAAATTGGAGCCATCCAATGCGATGATGTTTCCCTGTATCGTGCTTACCAAAAGGTCCGGCGTGCCATCGCCGTTCAAATCGCCGTATCCCACGGGGTGGCGAATTTGATTGTTTTGATTAAAGCGCCCGGTGGCTTTGTTCAGCTCCTCGTTGATGTTGATTTCGCCCCAAATTTTTTCGTTCGTACCGTCAATAAAAACAATTTTGCCCGTATCCGTCCCGATAATGACTTCCGGGATTCCATCGAGAGTGATATCTCCGGCCGAGGCAATGCCCCGAATTTGAGCATCAAGATCGAGTTTAATCCACCGAGAATTCCGGAGACTCGAATAGCCAAGATAAACCGCGTTAGTGGATGAACTTATGGCCAAGTCATTAAGGCCGTCTCCATTGAAGTCGTCGACTACGGGTGGCCCAATTAAGGATCCTGCCAAAATTGGGCTTCTCCAAATCTCAATTCCCCAGTTACCGTCGATAGCGCGGAGTCGGGAGTCGTTCGAGACCACAATGATGTCGGATTTTCTGTCATTGTTTAAGTCCGCCACCGTAACCGGGATGTTCGGGATGGCGTCCACCTCGTCGTTTATCCACAATGGCGTTTTGCTCAGACCGTTTAGACTTGTCAAAGAACCTTTACCGCTTATGTATATCAGGTCGAGTATGTCGTCTCCGTTTAAATCAGCCATCGCTGGCTGACTAAGAGATTCTGAAGGATTCGCTCCATTCGTTTGTCCGTTGGCAGAGCCCGAATACCAATCTTGTTCTTGCACCAAGAGCGGATTGGGTCTTTCCGTAATGATCTCTCGAATCAAGAACGCTTTTCCAAAAAAAAAGCAAGCTAAGAGAATCACAATAAGCGAGTACACATTCAGGATTTTCATTCTATGTCTGATATGCCATGCGCCCGCTTTCTTTGGAAATGAAAAATCCCACTTGCCTTCCGGCACAAATCTTAATATGTGACTTTTCCGGTCGCTGATGATTTCAATCTCGTCACCGGTTCTCAGTTCAACTTCTTCGTCGGTTCCCAGCTTCTTTTGGTTGATGTAGGTTCTGCTTTTGCTTCTCTTATCAGTGAGTTTGTATTTGTTATTTTTGTATGTGATTTTAGCATGCCTTCTCGAAACGCTCTGGTCGATTTTACCTTTGGAGTTTCTCTTGATGACAATGTGATTTAGTTTGCGGTCTCGGCCGATTCGCGTTTCGGGCGCGGTAATTCTGAATTTCTTGCCGAGATAGTACCCGTAAATACCCAACACGTAATAATTTTTCGATG
>JAABYK010000576.1:6050-15273 GCA_011775825.1 Candidatus Zhuqueibacterota bacterium
AATTCGACATTCTGATCCGGTTCATCGTTAGAATTGTCGAGATCATAGGTCTCGATGGGGTCTGGTTTTCGGGGATCCGGCTTTGGTTCGTCATCTTCACCGCCGTGGATGAAGTGATCGGGTTCATCCTTAAGCAATCCAATTGTTGACGCCTCAGTTTCATCCGGCGGGCGCGTGGAGGTGGTTTTTTCTTCTATGGGGACATGGTCTTCCTGAATCCACGTATTTAGATTGCTTAACGTGGGAACGCCAGCCACTCTTTCTTCGAAATTGGCTTGAGATGCCACCGACTCCAATTCGTAGTTTCCGGACCGGTAATGAGCTTCTGCATCAGTTCTCGGATTAATGAAGGTGAGGGTGTGATGCCCAAGGCCGATGTCGTCGTTGTCTTTCAGAATGGTGCGACTGTTGATTTTTCTTCCATTCATATAGGTTCCCCATTGACTCTGAAGATCGCGGACATAGTAGTCAGAGCCTTGCTTTTCGAACTGCAAATGGAAGAAGGAAATTCGCTCATCCTTGATGATAATGTCATTGCCCTGTTCCGATCCAACCGTAAATGCCAAGATGTCATCGGGGATCGAGATCTTTCTCAGAAGCAAATCGTCTTTTTTAATAATTATTTTGGGCATTGAACCACTATTCGTTGGCAACGAAGATTTTAAACACGAGCGAATAATTTTCTCCGGATCGTGCGTTTAAGGATCGTTCCAAGCCGTTAAATCCCGGTTTCCTAACCTCGAAAGTATAATTTCCCTGTACAAGTTGTCCATAAGCCGTACCGGACGGTCCGGTTTGATCGAAGAAAACATCTGATGTTTCGGAGTTGTCTATCTGACGATAATAAATATCAGCGCCAGACACCGGTTGATTGGACATGGCGTCCAGAACTTGCACCTCAACAATTGCCTTCAGAGGTGACATTTCCACTTGCATCAGACGTTGCTCCGGTCCGAGAGTCATCTCTGCCGGTTCGAATCCGGGCTTAGCGAATTTTGCCCGATAGGAATAAGCCGGCAATGTGAGTTCGAAGGGCGTTGTTCTGCGATTGCGTAAGACGTTGTTTGATCCACGCCTTAGACTCACGAGTTTTGCCCCGATGTCCTTTCGTGATCCATCCAACTCATTGAAAGCACGCACTTGCACTCTGCGTGAAAGCACCGCCGTTACGGTTTGGTCAAAATCTTCATCCATGGTGAGGGTTATTTTCTTTGTAATGAAATTTCTTTTTCGCAGTTCTAAATCAAAGGTGCCAGCCGTCAGACTGATTTCGTTTCCCTTGCCGGATGTCCCCAAAAGTGCATTGGTCTTGGCATCGTAGATTTCGACGTCCGATGGTGTGGTCTGAAATTCGACGCTCTTCCTGAAAATTCCGTTAACGGAATACTTGGTATAATTATCTTTATGTACCTTCATGTCCCAGAATCTGCGGTCATCAACGGTGTCGTATCCCTTCAAAGTATTCAACGCATAACCGGATAAGCGCTCAAATCCTTTCCGAGCCAGTTCGATCTTCAGAGGTTTGCCTATTTCCCAGGTAAACGAACACGGGGTCTTTTGATTATAAAGGATATTGTTGATGTAGACCTCCGCACCGGGAGGAAAGGAATCAATTTCAATTTCTGTATTGAACCTAAATAAGTAAGACCGAGCACTTTTCTGTTGTTCTCCCTGGACGCGGATGTCACCATCGCGTGGCACGAGGAGCGACTTTACAATGGGCTTATAGCCTTTCAGATCGAGTTCCAGTTTATGAACCCCGGGCGAAATCTTCTCGATGGCTAATGGCGTAAGCCCCGGGACTTCCTCGCCATCCAGGAGAATTTTGGCATTTTCAGGGACTGTGACAATCTCAATCGCAGGTGGAAATAACCAGTCGTACATCCAGACTCCGGCCGCGGTCCACCCTTTGATGGTATCGAATACGCCAAAGATGATCAAACTGAGAAATAAAGCGAATGCGAATTGCAACAGGCGCTTCTTATGGTTGCGTGCAGAGATTCTGATGACATCGATGACCGTCTTGATGTCATCGTCTTCTTCCTCAGAAACTTCCTCAGACGGATAACTCTGGAATTGTGACGTAACTTCGACTTTGGGCGTTTTGGCTTGCACAGGTTTTGATGCAACGGATTCTTCTTTGGGTGGAGGATTCTCACCTTCCCATCGATTGGGAACGAGTGTGTTGTGCGAATTCGGTTGTGGCTCCTCTGTGTGATTCCGGTACACTTGCGGTGGTGGCGTATTAGGAGTGGTGGGCTGCGTATTTGAAAAAAAACGCTGGACATAATCCGCGAGTTGGTCCATCAACTCACCGGTTTCGTTACACGAGATCAGATACTGCAAAAGATCGATATACATGTGATTTGCGCTCTGGTAGCGTTCGGAGATATCCACGGCCAACGCTTTAAGCATTATCTTTTCCAGCGGGGCGGGCAACTTGCTGTTCTTGATGGCTTTCTTCATCCATTTGTGGTTTTTCCCGGCAGCGATCACCTCTTCTTGAGATTTAAACAGTCGGGTGGTGGTCAGGGCTTCGTAGAGGACCAGGCCTAAAGAAAACAAATCCGAGCGGTGATCCGGATGGTAGCCCAGGATCAACTGTTCGGGTGCCATGTAAGGAACTTTGCCGCGCAGCTTTTGACGTTTCCGTTCCTTTGTTTGATGCCGCTTTACAGAGGCGATCCCAAAGTCGATGAGCTTTACCCCTCCGAACCTCGAGATCATGATATTGGAAGGGGAGATGTCCTGATGAACGAGGTTGAGCGGTTTGTTTGTAAAAACGTCTCGGCGGTGGTGCGCATAGTCGAGGGCCATGCAGACTTCGGCCATGAGGTGGACGGCTAAATGCTGAGGGATTCTTCTGCCTAATCGTCTCGAGACTCGAATGATTTTTTCCAGGTCCTTGCCATCGATGTACTCCATGACGATGTACAGACGGCCATCCGGAGATTTGAAAAACTCATAAATGTGGACAATGTTGTTGTGGCTTAACTTAGCAATGTTCAGTGCCTCTTCCTGGAACATCTCCAAATATTTCGGATCCTCCAGAAGGGTGGGCGCAATTTCCTTAATGGCGACGGGTTTATCTAATTGCGTGTCGATTCCATGATAGACAATTCCAAATCCGCCCTTCTTGATCTCTTGTACTATCTCGTATTTACCTCTGAGTGTTGAAGTCATCCTCGCTGCAGCCCTCAAGATGCATTCTAAGTTGCTCTATGCCACCTCTTGTTGCTAAATGTACGGACCGAGAGGTAAGCCCATAGAATTACTTTTGTCTTTAGTTAATTGTAGGATCTTAAAATTTAAGCCTGAATGGTGAGATTAGCTCCCCAGAAAAGCCCTTGCAACGATTTATGTCCCTGGTGTCCGGTGAATCCAATCCACTGTTTTCTCAATTGAGTAAGCCTCAATTTGCAATTAATATGCCATTTGAGAATGGGGTGTGAGATACCGGTTTATGTTACTGCAATTACGAAATTTAGCTACCAGATGCGAATTTCAATAATAAAAAAATATGTCTGTGTCGTTTTGGATCAAGTGTTCGGAATCTGGACAGAAGTTTACATGCCGTATCCCCATAAAAACTACCGGACGCAATTTGTTGTTAAAAATTCCCAATATTAGCGTTTCCTTTTTTTTCTTGCATTTCTGATGGGATTGTCATATCTTTTTTTTCCGCAAATGAGTATTATTTCATAAGCTTATTGATGGCAGCCGTTAAGCAAGAAAGCCTGTTGGAGAAGCCCACCGACTCCAAGCAATTGCAGCATGAACTCGCGCAACTTCGAGCCAAGGTTGCTGATTTATCTAGCCTGATTGAAGTCAGCATCATCATAAACTCAATTCTTGAACTCGATGAACTTGTAAGCCTGGTCATGGAGAAGGCACAGACCGTAATGAGAGCCGAAGCAAGCTCTGTGATGCTTTTGAATGAAGAAACAAATATTTTAGAATGTGAGGTGGCACTGGGAGATGTGGGCGAGCAGGTCAAAAACTCAATGCAGCTCAAAGTCGGGGAAGGGGTGGCCGGTTGGGTAGCTAAGCACGGCAAACCGCAAATCGTACCGGATGTCCTGAATGATCCACACTTTACCTCCAAAGTCGATGACGTTACGGGCTTTCAAACTCGCTCAATTCTGGCTGCGCCACTAATTGTGAAAGACAAGATAATCGGAGTTGCGGAAGTCATCAACCGGGTTGACGGAAAGGCGTTCAATGAAGATGACTTACAATTGTTTTCGACATTTTGCCGTCAGGTGGCTATGGCGATTGAAAATGTCCGAATGCATCAGGTTGAGGTGGAGAAACAAAAGTTGGAGCAGCAGCTGGAGGCTGCGAAATTTATTCAACAGAGTTTTATGCCGGANNGGGGATTTTTATGATGTGATCGATTTTGATGATGGCACGATAGGGGTGGCAGTTGGCGATGTCGCTGGCAAAGGCGTTCCGGCAGCCCTTTATATGGCCCGGCTGGTGAGCGACCTGCGGACCTATTCTCAAATGCACCGTTATCCCGGAAAAGTGCTGGAGCAGTTGAACAACATTTTGGTGGAACGCAGCCGGAGNNTTTCAATACGGGTTGCTGGATCCGGCGAGTGGAGAATTTAAATACTCAAATGCCGGTCATATACCTTTTATCAGGGCGAATCATCGCAAACGTGAAATCGAGTTGTTGAAGGACGCGACAAGCGTTCCGTTGGGGATTCTTCCTCAAATAGATGTTGGTCAGGAATCTGTACAACTGGATCGAGGCGATTGCATCGTTTTGGTGACGGACGGCATCATTGAAGCAAAAAATCATAATGATGAGGAGTACTCGCTGGAACGAGTCATGAAAAAACTGTCGAAACGGCAAGGCTCGGTTGATGAGGTCGTGAATCGGTTGATTGCAGATGTGCAGGAGTTTTCTAACCATAGAAGTCAATTTGATGATTTGACAATTTTAGCATTTAGGCTGGAATAATAGCATCATTTGGAGCGTCTCTGTGGAAGAAGTAGAAATAAGGTTGCCAAGTGATCCACGTTTGTTGAAAATTGTTCGGTGTGGCGTGTCTCATTTGTGTGAAATTTGCGGATTTTCTAAAGGAGAGAAGAATCAAGTCGTGCTCGCTGTGGACGAGGCTGCCTCCAACATCATCAAACATACCTATCAGAATGATACGGATAAACCGATTGTAATCAGCTATCGGATTTTTGATGACCGCTTGGAGGTGGTTTTACGAGATTTCGGTAACAAGGCTGATCCCAAAAAAATCAAACCTCGAGATTTGGAGGACGTCAAACCGGGTGGGTTAGGTGTTCATTTTATAAAAAGCACGATGGACCAGGTGCGATACGACAACACTTTGGACGTGGGGAATCAAGTGACGCTGATGAAATACTTACCCGGAAAGAAGGAGAGCAGATGAAAGTTAATGTTTTAAGCGAGGATTCGATCAAGAGAGTTGTCTTTGAATCGGGTGTAGAGGGGAGGTCCGATGTGGATGTAGACCTCGAATCTTCGCCTAAATTGAGAAACAAATTGGTCGAACTAACGGATGACCAGGAACAGGCCATCCTCGTGGATTTGGCCAATGTTAAATATATGGACAGTTCCGGAATCGCCACACTGGTGGAAGCCTTGCAAAAAGTAGGAAAGTATGGGGGTAAGTTGAAAATCGCTAATTTGCGACAGGCGGTACGAGATGTCTTCGAACTCAGTCGTTTGGATAAAGTTTTTGAGATTTATCCAACCATAGAAGAAGCTAAGGACAGTTTTTAGTAGAATGGAATTCGTAAACAGACTGTTTGGCACAATTGGACGCGGAGCGTTTCGAACTTTAACAAGCCTTCACCGCATCGTCAACCTGACCAGGCAAACATTTTACTGGATTTTTGTTGCTCCCTTCAAGGGGAAAGTCTTCAGTTGGAAGAGCACCACCGAGCAAATGGTTCGAATCGGGTATGAATCCATCCCAATTGTGAGTTTGATTTCGTTCTTTGTCGGCCTGATCATCGCAATGCAATCGGCGTATCAGTTAGAGCAATTTGGAGCGACCATTTATGTTGCCAATTTGGTCGCTGTTTCAATCGTCAGAGAGCTGTCTCCACTGCTCACTGCCATCATTGTCACAGGTCGCAGCGGCTCTGCGATCACCGCTGAGATTGGCACGATGAAAGTGTCGGAAGAAATTGATGCCTTGAAAACAATGGGATTTAATCCCGTCAAATTTCTTGTGGTGCCTCGGACTCTTGCCATGCTGATTATGGTGCCATGCCTCACAATGATCGGGGATTTTATCGGCATCGTCGGCGGTTATCTCATTGCCATTGCGTCACTGGATATCACGAGCATCAGATACATCGATCAAACCATTTCGGCACTGGTTTTCAGAGATCTGTTCAGCGGATTGGTCAAAAGCGTGTTTTTTGCGCTAATCATCGCTAAAGTGGGATCCTATGAGGGCTTCAACGTGGAAGGCGGAGCCGAAGGAGTCGGAAAATCGACCACAAAATCCGTGGTGACGTCAATATTTTTTATCATAGCCGCTGACGTCTTTTTCACAGCGTTGTTCTATTCGACCTTTTAGCAATCCATGCAAGAGCCTATAATCGAAATCAAAGATCTGGTTGTCAGATTCGGCACCAGAACCGTATTGGATGGCATCAATCTGACCATCTTTAAAGGCGAATCTCTCGCCATTTTAGGCAAATCCGGATGCGGAAAAAGTACTTTGCTGCGTCACATTATCGGTCTTTCAACTCCGACCAGAGGAAAGATCCTCATCAAAGGCAAGGACATCACGACTGTGAATGAAGAAGAGAAGATCACAATCTTGAAAAAGATTGGCATGCTTTTTCAATCTTCGGCGCTGTTTAATTCTATGACCGTGGGCGACAACGTTGCTTTGCCTTTGAGAGAGCACACGGAACTTGAAGAGCGCATTATAAATATCATGGTGAACATGAAGTTGGAGTCGGTTGGATTGAGCGGTTTCAGTAATCTCAGGCCTGCGCAACTCTCAGGCGGTATGAAGAAGCGCGCCGCGTTGGCCAGGGCATTAGCAATGGATCCGGAAATCTTGTTTTGTGATGAGCCGTCTGCCGGACTGGATCCGGTCGTGGCGGCCGGAATAGACAATCTCATCTTAAACTTGAAGAAGGCATTCAAAATGACCATAGTTGCGGTCACACACGAGTTGGCATCGGTGGAAATTATCGCTGACCGCATTGCGATGATGCACGACGGAAAAATTCTGATGACGGGTACAATAGATGAACTGAAAGAGAGCGCACATCCGGTTATGAGACAGTTTTTCAACCGCGAGCCGGATGACGAAGAAGTTGACAAGGAAAAATTTCTAACTACTCTCACCTACGAGGGATAGCAGCATAGGAGCGTCGGATGGAATACAAAGCGAACGAAATTAAAGCAGGCTTGATGATTGTGTCAAGCATCACAATCTTGATCATTTTTCTAATCGCCATTTTCGGGGTGGAATTAGGTGAGGATACGAAGGAATATCAGACTTACCTGAGTTATGTCGGTGGCATTACCAAAGGGTCTTTGGTGAAATATGGTGGTATGAATGTCGGTCACGTCACGGAAATCTCATTGCCGGACAAGGACGAGACCAAAATTGGAGTTCGGCTAAAAGTCGATGAGAACACGCCGGTAAGGGCTGACTCAAAAGCCTTTGTTACCTCCATTGGGATTATGGCCGATCAGCACATTGAGATTAGTCCGGGTTCGCCGGAGACTCAACTGCTGCCGCCCGAAAGCACTCTTGATAGCAAAGAGGTACTTGGGTTTGCGCAAATGGCCGAGCCGCTCGGCGAGCTGAATACTCAGGTACAAGAATTGATGTCAAGGGTGATCGATGTGTTTAGCGAAGAAAACCGGACGCATTTTGCATCCATGATAGCCAATCTTGACACGCTCGTTGTGGAAGGACAGGGGCATTTTCTGAAGCTGGTTACAAACGTTGAGGATCTCACAGAACACTTGGCCGATTTAAGTGCGGACTTAAACGCACTCATGGATGAAAATCGAGGCAACTTTGATGAGACGTTGACACACTTACAGACAACCACGCGCGAGACCAGTCAATTGATTTCCGACTTGCGTGGAACATTGAAAACGTTCGATAACATGGTCTCTGCCAACGGGCCAGGCCTGATCGAAATAATGGAGAACTTTCAATTTGCGTCTCAGAATTTGGAAGAGTTTACGCGAATTGTCAAAGAACGGCCATGGTTGCTTGTCCGGAAGGCCGCTCCACCCGAGAGAAAAATTCCTTGAAGTACATCACTTTTCAGCATGAGGCAACTTAGATGAAACACATTAGGTTAAATCTTATTCCAACAATAATCACGCTTTGTGTTTTGGGCTGCGGTGGCGTCCCACCGACGTATTACTATCGGATTGGTCTCGACGACCATCGGGTCGAGGAACAGAATAATAGCACATTCATTCCAGTTACGCTGGGGATCGCTCAATGCACAACCGATATCCTGTATGAAAGCGACAAGATTGTCTATCGAGATTCACCGTATGAAGTGCAATTCTATCACTACCGGCGTTGGATTGCCCCACCCAAAAAGTTGGTCACGGAGAAGATCTTTGAACAGTTTCGTTCGTCAGGTTACTTCAGAAAGGTAGTCAGTCTGCCTGCCAAAGTCGAGTTGGACTACATCCTGAAAGGTCGTATTGAGGCGTTTGAGGAATGGGATGAACGCAACTCCTGGTATGGTCTGGTTTCCGTTGATTTTAAACTGCAGAATCCGAAGACGCGGGAAATTGTCTGGGAGAAGACATTCAGCGAGAGAACCCCAGCACAAAAGAAAGAGCCGGTCGAGGTCGTTAAGGCGATCAGTCAAAGCTTGTACAAAGTAATTGGTAACGCCTTAGACGAGATCAAACACAATTTGAGGGACTACAAAATTTGATATAAAAGATAGGGGAGCTTATGGGAGCATTATCTTCGCTGGAAGGCCTGGTGGTTGAAGATAATGAACATGTCCGCAAGTGTTTATCTTTGTTTTTGGAGATCAACGCGGCAAATTGTCGGACATCGAAAAAGAGCGGAAATTAAAAGAAATTGAAATGCCAAAAGATTTCGCTCGTAAATTCTCGTCATGAACATTCGAAATCCTGAGAGTTTGCTTTTTGAGTGATAAATAGCACTACAGCAAAAGGTTTCAATTATAATAGCCAAAGCTTGAGCCTAAATTTTGC
>JAABYK010000634.1:0-308 GCA_011775825.1 Candidatus Zhuqueibacterota bacterium
TGGGAGGGGCCATATTTTCAAATCTCCCGAATGTGAAGAGTATTGACAGAAGATATAGTGTGGACATAGACATATTGCTCATTCATCCAACAAACTGTTTGCACTTGTTTTGGAAGACCGTTATCTTGTTTTGTGAAACGAGTAGCATCCTTTCTTTATGGTTAGTAATTAATTAATTAGCACAGAATTTTATTAATTTTCAAGTTAATTTTTATCATGTAATTGACAACGAACCAGCAAACTATGCAAATTCGGAACTTGGATTTTGAGTGTTATAAAGAAGCAACAAAAAAGCATCAGACTTACCA
>JAABYK010000634.1:336-8296 GCA_011775825.1 Candidatus Zhuqueibacterota bacterium
CGATTTCCATCTTTTTCATATAGCCGGTACGCCTGGCGTATCTTGCTGTCTTCCGGGTAACGAGATTTGGTTTGGTCATGCTGTCACGAAAGACTTCTTGCATTGGAAAACCATGGAGCCGTGTTTTTATATTCAGCCCGGCGCGTGGGATGAGGGGCATGTGTTTGCTCCGTATGTTTTGAAGGAAGAAGACACGTTCTGGATGTTTTACACCGGATGTTCGATTGACAATACACAGCGCATTGGGGCAGCCATTTCCGGAGATTTACAACACTGGCAACGCGTGAGTGATAAACCTGTTATCCGACCGGATGAATTCGATTGGGCGTTCTGCCCGAGAGAAAGGGGTTCAGCCTGTCGCGATCCGCATGTGTGTAAATGGGATGACAGATACTCCATGTATTACACCGCTGTGACAAAACAAGGAAAGGCTTGTATTACCCGGGCTTCATCGGTTGATCTCATGAACTGGAGAGATGAGGGGCCGGCGTATGTTGGTTCCACTTTAGCTCATTGCGAATCGAGTAATGTTCAAGAGCATGAAGGTCAATTTATGCTGTTCTTCGGAGGACACCATGAGTACTGGTCCTACGTGGTCTCCGACAATCCTTATCTCTGGCCAAACCAGGAACCGATACCGCTGAAGAAAGGCATTACTGCAATGGAAGTGGTCCGTCGTGACAAAAGTCGATGGCTGGTTGCGTACTTCAAATTTGAATGCTATCGTCTTTTTTTGGGGAGTATCGATTGGTCCCAAACCAATCCTACAATCCAGGAAATTCAGGCGGCTGATTCACTCAAGGAATTTGGGTTCCCATTGCAGGGGAATGAGGCAAAATGAAATTATTATCACGCTCGTCGCGAGAATAAACAATGGTTAAGATTGACAACGGTGAGAGATATTTTTTCACAAACAACGGGGGGAATAAGTGTTGAAGAAAGTAAAATGGGGAAAATATGAGCAGTCGCGACCGGATCAGATTGAAGCAATTCAAAAGAATGCCCCTGTAGCTTATATTCCATGGGGTGCGCTTGAGTGGCATAGTTATCATGCCCCCATCGGTTTGGATGGCATGAAAGCATATGGACTCTGTGCAGCATTAGCAAAAGAAACCGGTGGCGTTATCCTTCCGCCAATCTATGTGGGAACCGACACAATTAAGCCATATAAGGGGTTTAAACACACGATTGAACATAACCCAAATACCGTAACGACCCTTTGTGGTGAATATCTGAATCAGCTTGCAGATGAGGGATTTAAGGTCCTTATTTTGGTCACGGGTCACTACGGTGAGGGGCATGTAGAAGCCATAAAAAAGGCTGTCGAGAAATTCTCTAAAGCAAATCCGGGTATCCGGATATGGGCATTTCCGGATTCGGATCCGCTCGAGGGTTCATTTCCGGCAAATCATGCGGCAAGAGGGGAAACGTCATTTCAGCTTCTCTTTCATCCCGAAATGGTCGATTTGTCAACGCTGCCAGATCGGGAAGCCACACTGGATGATGATGGGGTTTGGGGAGAAGACCCGCGGAATGCATCTACGGAAGAGGGTCAGGAAATGCTGAAGGTTTTCCTGCAAAATGCCGTACCCAGAATTAAGAAGCTTCTCGAAGAGAACGTGTCATGAAATATCGCACTTTGGGTCGAACAGGGCTTCGCTGCAGCGAAGTGGGATTGGGCACATGGGCCTTTGCCTCGCAAGTCTACGGTGCTGTGCCGGAACCGGATGCGCTTCAGGCCATCCACTCAGCGATTGATGCTGGCATCAATTTCTTTGACACGGCGCCGATGTATGGCACTAGCGAGCAGGATGGCGTCGCTGAAGAGATTCTCGGCAGAGGCTTGGGACACAATCGTGATGCTGTGATCATCTCCAGCAAGTTTGGACGCAATCCAACTGACGGAAACAAACCCAATTTCCATGCTCAGCGCTGCGTGAAGTCGGTTGAGGACAGTCTGCGCCGTCTTGCCACGGACCATATCGATATTTTGTTTTTCCACTCTCCTTTCAGTCCGGATGAAATCCATGATGACGTGTGGGCTGCCCTTGAGAGACTAAAAGATGCAGGAAAAATAAGATTTACCGGACATTCCATCTCCATGTTTCGGGAAACGGAAAAGATGGCGCGCGATTGGGCCACAGAACGTAAAATTGATGTGGTTCAGGTAGTTTACAGTCTGTTGAATCGCGAGGCAAGAAATCTGATTGATTTCCTGGGGAAGGAAAAGGTGGGAATCGTGGCCAGAGAGTCGTTGGCCAATGGGTTTTTGTCAGGGACCGTCAACAGGGACACGCGATTCCCTCCCGGCCATTTAAACGCGCGTTATTCGCGCGAGGAGATTATCGAGAGAGTGGAACAGGTGGAACGGCTTTCCTTCCTGGTGAGAGATGAAATCAAAAGTATGCCGCAGGCAGCTATGCGATGGGTATTGGATCATTCCGAGATTTCTCTGGTGCTGTCCGGAGCCAAAAATCCTGAGGAAATCCTTGAGTGTGCCTCTGCCTCAGATGCGACGGGCTACAGTGCGGAGGAGATACGAAAAGCTGATTCCCTCCATCAAAAAGATTTTCAAGCGGCGTAATCCGGCGGCGGGCCCAAAAGAGCCAATGCTCTTTAGTTAGAAAATTCCAGACCTTAATTAATTAATGCTAAATGCTGAAAGCTGAAGGCTTTAGTCAGGTTATATTAAATGGAGGAATGAATCCATGACAGAACGGTTAGATATACAGGGAATGCGGCAAGCGATGGCCAATTACAATTCAGAGGGGTATGCTGTTTTTAGGAAGGTTCTTGCCCCCGAACTCATCCAGGAGGCTCGAAATCATATCGAGTGGCTTCTGCAGAAAAATCCCGCTACCCGGCCGGAACAACTGCACCATTTCCTGATGCAGGACGACCCATTTTGGGTCAGGTTGGTCAGTGACGATCGATTGTTGGATATTGCCGAGAAATTCATTGGATCTGATATCGCGCTTTTTGCATCTCATTACATTGCCAAACCGCCCCTCGAGGGTCAGGCCGTCCTCTGGCATCAGGATGGGACTTACTGGCCCCTGGAACCCATGGAAGTGGTTACTCTCTGGCTGGCCATCGATGATTCTAACTGTGAAAATGGCTGTATGCGGGTTATTCCCGCCACCCACACGACGCGTCTGCTATCGGAGAATGAACTGCAGCAGAGAAATGACGGCAAAAACGTGCTTGGTTCCGGGATCGATTCTGCACAGATCGATGAATCAAAGGCTGTGGATATTATTCTCCGTGCAGGAGATGTGTCGGTTCATCATCCCAACCTTATTCATGGCTCGCATGCCAATACCTCTTCACGATGGCGACGCGGCCTGACCATTCGCTATATTCCGGTCACGACGCGGATCGTTACCGAAGATCTGCACCCAAGCGCCTTTATCCTGCGCGGGCAAGCGGTTGCCAATATCAATCAGTACAATCCATGGCCCAAATATGTTGAAGGAAAGCATATGAGGTTTAGTGGAACAGAACGATGGAATATCCGCTGCGACCACGTTAATGCGGCCAATATGAGCTTTATTACTGCGTGCAAATAAGTCTCATCTCAACAAGAACAAATTGGGGTCTAGTTCTTGCCTGTGGTGTTGATGCTGTTTCTTGAATTTATCCGGTATTTACGTGGAGAGATTTTGGTCAACTTCTTAAACACACGATAAAAGTGGGCTAAGTCATTAAAGCCAGATTCGAAACAGATGGTTGCGATTTTTTGGTTTGTTTCGGTTAACATCTGTTGTGCAAAGTGGATGCGGTGATAATGCAAATATTGTGTGAAGGTGACCCCATAAACAGCCTTGAACTGATTTGTAAATTGTCGGATACTCAAGCATGCCATTTTTGCCATATTTTCAATAGAAATCGGTTCGTAGAAATTTTTGGAGATGTAATCTGCAACCGTGTGAATTCTGGCAAAGGTCGGGTTTGTGGAATCTATGTGACCCGATGCCGGAATATGTTCGTAGATTCTGTTGATTGCCACAAGCATATTTAGCAAGGTGGCCTGGATTGCCGGTACAAACCCATTTGCTCTCACACGCTGTTCATTCAGAATCCTTCTAAACATTCTTGGTATTTCATACGCGGCATAATCATGATGCGTCAATGGCCGGAGATGGGTTCGTGCCAGTTGGTTAAGCAGAGCAATTTGTTCACAAAAAGTTGGCAATTTTTCCAGACAGGAGCTTTCTATTGCGAGTATATACAGACAAAGCGGAAACTTATCCTGGTCTTTCAGGTAGTGCGTGATTTCAGTGGGAATGACAAAAAGATAATCTTTTTCAAGATGGATTGGCTTTGAATTGACATAACAGTCAGCCACACCCTCAACGACATAATAAATTTTTGTATAATAATTATACATCGGTTCCATTGTGAAATTGGGATGGTGATGGCTTTCACCGATACAAATTCCATAGTCGGGAATATCTATGGAGATCGGCACCTTTGTAGTGTTTACGATTTGAGGTGTAATAGTATCGGTTGACACTTCTTTTTTCTGATCTAATGTCATCATATTAGACCTCCTCACCTTAATTACAAAAAACAAGTGCCTGTGATACAAAGAAAGGTTTCTATAATTATGTTAATTAGAATTAAAATAGCAAGTATTTTTGTTACAATTTTTTAAAACGATATTAACTATGCATCCTTTAACTACCACAGTCGGAAGTTATCCGGCACCTGTCTGGCTAAGCTTTTTTAGCACAAAGGATAATTTGCGCGATGCAATTATGGTCATTCTTAAGACCCAGGAAAATGCCGGCCTGGATCTTCTGGTCGATGGTGAACTATATCGCTGGAATATTAATCATGCCGAAACCAATGGGATGATTGATTATTTTATTGGCCCAATGAGTGGAGTTCGGATGTCTCTTACGCGAAAAGAGTTAGATGAATTTCATAGTCAGAAAGGGATGGCTTATCGTAGTGAGCCAGCCGGGATAGTGGTTGATAAACTCGGATCGGGTAATTTGAACTTGCTTAGAGATTATGAATTTGTGCGACAGCTTAGCCTCAAACCACTTAAGTTTACAATCACAAGTCCGTATATGCTTGCTCGTGTGCTTTCGAACAGTTACTATCGTGAATTCCCCGAACTTGTAATGGCTATTGCAAAGATTCTTGGTGAGCAATTGACTGACATTAATGCCGAGGTTATTCAGATCGACGAAGCAAACGTCACGGGGCATCCTGAGGATACGGAAGTTGCAGCCGAAGGAATCAATCAAGTACTTGAATATGTAAAAGGCCAAAAAGCGGTCCATCTGTGCTTTGGTAATTATGGTGGGCAGACGGTTCAAAAAGGGACTTATGAGCGTCTGATAGGATTCATCAATAGCCTGTCATGTGATCACGTGGTCCTTGAGATGGCGAGACGCCTGGAATCTGACGAGAGAATGCTGCGGGAGATCAAACCGGAGATGGGTGTTGGACTCGGTGTCATCGACATAAAAGATAATCAGGTTGAATCACCTGATATCGTCGCGAAGAGAATCGAATCGGCCGCAAAAATCTGTGGGCAGGAACGCATCCACTATGTAAATCCCGATTGCGGAATGTGGATGCTTCCGCGGTCTGTGGCGGACGCCAAAATGCGTGCTCTGGTCAAGGGACGAGATCTGTTTGTCGGAATAATGGCTGAGAGTCATTGATCTGATCATTCACAATTGAGAGAGCACATTCAATACCTGGATGGCTTGGGTTTAACTCCCAAATAATGACCTACTGGAGAAATGACTGCTTGAACAAGAGCATAGGACTAACACGACATTCCCATACGGCACTCCCTTTCTATAACTCATTTATTCGCAATATGTTAACTCGGTTCCCCCTTTCCCTTTCTGGATTCGTCCGATAACGTCCCATGGAAGCTGAAGAGCATTTTTACACGGATGATCCCGCCATCGGTCCACCAGACGGTCGCACCACCCTTAAGGATGTCAATTACTTTTTTATTGGCAACGGCTGGATCACAGCAGCCGTCCAGATCTGTTCCTCTGGCCAGGGAACACCCTTGGGCCTGATTCTTATGCATCCTGAGATGTTCGGCCCTAAAAGACGTGCCTTCACTTTCGATTCCCAGGCAGGTCTGTCCCAAACGAGCTTGAGAATCATTTCGCCGGATTGGGAATTAATCCCTGACGCGCACCAGGTCGAGGCGCGGTGGGAGGACCGCAACGCCATTCCGGTCGTTCATGCCGAATGGGGTGGTCCGCCATTCACAATTTCAGAAAGATTCTATTGCCCTGATATCGAACGTCCCAGGATCATCCGTGAGATTTGCTTAACCAGCCATTGGAATGAGCCTGTATCCCTTCGCATACAAACCGGGAGTCCGGCCCAGACCATCGAAAAGCAACTTACGTTAACGCCTAATACGCCGAAAGTCTGTTTTTTGGAGTATTGCTTGATCGAGGAGCAGCCTGAACTCGCCGTGGAACTGTCCTGGGTGAGCAACCCGGCCATCGACGATGATGTCCGCAACTACTGGGGGAAGACGACCTCCTGCCAATTCGATTCCCCGCTTCTCAATCATCTATTTCGGGTCTCAAAAAATCAGCTCCCGGCAAATATTGCTCATTCCGGTCGACTCGACGCCAGCATTTGGCAATACAATCTGGAATGGGTTCGGGATCAATCCATGATCGCCATTGGGCTCACCCTTTCCGGTTACTTTGAACGTGCCGGGACCATCCTCGACAGATTGTTGTCAAAGTTCGTCAGCGATAAAGGGGATACCCTGGACTCCAGTCGGGAAAGGCCAACCGAGGAAGTTGAGTTGGACCAAAATGGCGAGCTATTGCTTGCTTTACGGACGTATGTCGATTGGAGCGGAGATCTCTCCATCGTTGAGAGACACTGGGAAAAAGTGCGAGTGACTGCCGAGTTTCCGTTGCAACCGGTATTTCGTCACCCTGATACCGCGCTGCTGCACAACCAGCGCGAATATTGGGAGCGGCACGCATTGCACGGCATCGAAGACGGCATGGAACTGGCCTATCAGCTATTTGTCTCCATGGGCCTTTTGTGCGCCGCGGATCTTGCTGAACGGCTCGGCCATGAAGCCGAGGCAAAAAGGTGGCGCTCCGCAGCCGAGGAAATCAAGCATGCCATGCTCTCCGATCCCCACTATGCCCTCATTCATGACGGACATTTTATTAAACGACGTCGTGTGAATGGCGAGATCCAGAATGAAGTTCATCTCAAGAATGAGACCCCGCTACCAAAGGATAGTCCTCTTTTTCAGCCCGGTAAGCATTACCTGAACCCGGATAGTTCGGCCGTCCTGCCGATTGCCTTCGAATTTATTGATCCAACTTCCGATCTGGCAAAAAAAACACTGGAGCACATTGAGGGCCTTTGGAACCAGAAATGGCAGGGCGGGGGCTACGGCCGCTACAATGTCACCTCGGAGCCGGATTCAGCCGGCCCCTGGCCATTCCCGTCGCTGTTTATCGCGAGAGCTTATGTTGAAATGGGAGAGGATGAGAAGGTGTGGCGAATTTTGAAATGGTTGAATTCGGCACCGGGGTCAAAATCGGGGGCATGGTTCGAATTCTATGGGCCCCGGCCCGTTCCGCCGTATCCTCAGGTTGGCATTATTCCCTGGACCTGGGCGGAGCAATTGATTTTGTTTGTCCATCATATCCTCGGCATCAGACCTGCCTGGGATAAACTGCTGATCCGGCCGCGACTGCTTAGCGGTGTCGAACATGGGGAGGCATCCATCCGACTGCGCAACATCCGAGTGAATCTGCATTTACAGAAAGCCCATAAGGCGAGCGAGGCCGGGTTCCGCATTGGAAGGACGTGGCATCCCTATGACAAAAAAGGCATCCTGATCGACATGCCCGAGCGGGATCTGGAGGTCGAGGTCTGGTTTCCATGAAAAACGCAGATATATTAAAAATAGGATAATTCCTTTTTTAGG
>JAABYK010000634.1:8449-9914 GCA_011775825.1 Candidatus Zhuqueibacterota bacterium
CGTGATGTTGGGATAAGCTTTATGAACCATCAGGGAATGAAAAAGAATGGCATCGCCCAGTCGAAAATCACTGCTGACCCACTCCTGGGCGTCATCGTCCACAACCGAGCACAAGCCACCGGTGCCCTCGGCTTCATGAGTCGGGAAAACGCCATTTTTATGACTCCCGCGTGCGACGATCAAGCCGCCCAGTTCCCGCGGACAATCACTTAAGGGCATCCAGAGGGTGAAAAACTGCTGGCTGCCCTGAATAAAGACATAGTCCTGATGCGAGGGGGTCGTCATTTTGGTCGAGCCGGGCAAGGTCACGCGGGCAATGTTGCGTGGATGCGGGAAGACCCGGTCATTCATAATGGTGCAAAGAGTAGAAATGATGTTGCTATCATGCGAAAGACGATGGAAATTCTCCAATTTTTGGATTTCGCGGTAGACGTCGGTGAATTCGAAGTATCCGTCAAAGGCATCGGCTTTCCCCTTCCGCTCAATCAATTCCGACCCTTCCAAAAGCCAGCCGTGCTTTTGGCAGATTTCAAGTATCTCGACAAGCAGACCTTCCAACGGTTCGCGTTCGACTAGGTTTCGGAAGAACAGGTAGCCATCGTCGTCCAGGCGTTTTCGCAGAGCAGCAGGTTGGTCGAGCAGATCCTGAGATTCAACAAATGGGTGAATTTTCATATGAACTCCTAATTCCCCCCGGCGTAGTGTCAAAAGTTTTTATTATATAAGTTTTTAATTTAATATTTTATCGTAACTTAAAATAATATTGACTTTTCTCCCCCTGTTTGAGCCCACCGGACTGTTCGTTTCTTTTGAATAAATGCACCGAGAAAAGAAACTTTCTGAAAATTGGGCAAGTGTAAGGAAGTAGAACTCCCTTTTCTCTATGAGTCGATATATGCAGCTGGAGTTTAAATATCCTGCCGTGTAAAGTAACGGCAGTTACCGTAAGACATTTAACATAAGGAGGAAAGCCATGCGCATTTCCACTGTATGTTATGCTGTGTTGCTCCTTCTTGTTTCATGCGCCTCTGCAAGTCGAAAAACAGAATACCCAGCTACAACTAAGGTAAAGGTTGAAAACCAGAATGTATCGAGCGTCACGGTCTATGTCGTGACGGCTTCTGATCTACTGGATCTCGGGTTGGTTCAGGGCCTGACGACACGCGTCTTTGATCTTCCGGATGGCATGGTAGCTGGTTCCACATCACTACAAGTTGTGGCTGACCTGGTCGGAAGCAGTCAGAACGTCATAAGCGAGAGCTTTTCTGTTTCACCCGGAGGTATCATCGAAGTGGTCATTGAGCACTTCCCGGCTTCGTTGTAAAGCGACGCCTCGACTACATCTCAGAGCCAGAGGGCCTGTGTACGAGCGAAATTAATAATTATCCCATCTGCGCCATTTTGCCCGGCCCTTACGATCGGACGTTCCCCATACCTGGAAGAACTGGCTTTCCGGTGTGTCAAA
>JAABYK010000634.1:9927-12452 GCA_011775825.1 Candidatus Zhuqueibacterota bacterium
TGTGGCCGAAAAGAACGGCTTGTTGTTTTTAATTTCCAGAAAAAAGATATCCGCATCTGTCTCCACATCCCCATAGGTGAGTTTTCCCGAGTCATAATTGTAACGCGGCCGAACATCCTCTTTCAACAAATCCATGTCGAGATCAAGCTTAAAACCATAAATATTATGGTCCTTCTCGGTCTTGACTTCAATGCCAACCCCTTTCATATCATTTCGAATCAACCTGAAGCGCTTAACGTATTGAGCGGGATTGTCACCCCGTTTTATGGGATAGAGGACGGTCACGAATGATTCAACTTTGCCCGCATCGTAGTATTGGGATACGCCCTGAAAGAGTGCGAGTTCGTCTTGTTTATCCCGCCATTCCTCTTCTGTAGCAGTGCATTTGTTCTGAGGGAAAATGACCAGGAGGTCCAGGTCTCCGCTTATCGGAATTTCGCCCATTAACTGGTCAATTCGCGTGACAAACCAGTTGTCCCCCTGATCGATAATCTTTCTGGTGTGCAAAAGATTGGCAACCGTATAGTAATCGGATTTGAAGAACTTCAGGGCATCGACCATAATGAAGTAGTCATCGGTTTTATGGCGTGTGAGAATTCTATCCCAGCGGTACTCGTACTTAAAATCTTCGAGGCGGGTTCTCGAGTACTCAATTTCTTTGAACGACTGGAAATCCATTTTGGTCGTTCTCACCTGATCGTTGTAAGCACCGGAGTTTCTCAGGATATCAAAGTAAGGTTGATTCAGGGATTTCTTCACATTCCGCACCACCACCCGGTTGTGGAAAATGTCCGCACGAAAGGCGCCGAAGTCACCACTGGGCGCAATTTCCCGGTAATTGCCGTCTGACAGGAGGATGGCACCGTTCTTCATCAGCAGACAAATGCTGTTTTCATCGGAATGGCCGTGGTGCATTTTTTCCTCTTCCACGGCGAGAACGTGTTTCAGATAGTTTTTTTGCATGAGGCTGTAGTAGCCTTCATCTTTGTAATTCAGCATCAGGTAGGTGGCATCCTTGCTCCAGTCTGATCGAAACACAATCTTTTTGCTGACGATTTCTTCAAGAGCATCGCCGGAGCCATAATGCGGCTCAACCGGCTTGACGTTGTCATCCATGTATTTATCTCGCGCAACCAACACGTTTGCAAACCCGATATTGGGTTCTTCGAAACGGGATTTGCCGTCAATCTTATACACAGAGTTTTCTGATAAACCGCTCATGTTGGCGAATATTTCATTTGCGGCCCACTTCATTTCACCCGACTGATATTCTTTGGCTCCGCGTTCCAGCATTAAATAATACTCATCCAAACCGACCTTCCAAACACCGTCGCCAAACTCCGGGATGGTCCGGTTCGGGGTAATCAAGCTGACAAAATAATCGAAGTAGAATTTCATCACCGGGGACTGGAACACCTCGGTTTGTCCCGTCAGATCGAGATAATTCACATAGGGCCGCAACCAGACCGGATGATAGATTTGTGCATCTTCGATTTCCCATTTTTCGAGGCTGTCGGAGGCCAGAATTTCAGCCATCTTTTTCCATTTTTTGATGTCCTTGTGGTTTGGGAACGCAACAGCGGCAGCCATGAGACTTTCCGCGCGCAGCATCGCCCTGTTCATGGCGCCCCATTCCGGAAAAGCAAAAATGATGTCCACACTCGCAGCCACGGACTCTTCGATTTTTTGTATATCTGCCCGGGAATAGAGGCCGGAAGGTTCTGTTCTGTGATAGGATTCGATGTATTTGGGCAAGGTACGAAACCAATTTACCACCGGAATGCCACTTTTGTATTCAACCCGGTCTTTGAGCCGATCGGGAAAAAAATCGCGGTAGCTTTCCAAGGAAACGATAATATCCTTTGTTATTTCGGCATATTTCTTTTCCTGCGTTTTTTCGTACAGATGGGACGATATCGCGGCAACACTCACGAGAAAATCGGGTGGGCGATACCCAATCAACTCCAGCACGTTATCGTTTTCTTGCGAATCTGTATATTGTTGTTTCCAATCTTCAATCATTTTGTCTTTGTTGCTGAGGGCGAAGTCGAGTGTTGTCTTTAAATAGTCAAGCACTTCGTCCTCCGTCTGTTGTGCAAAACTTGCCACCGCTGTCAATAGCGCAATCAATACCATAGCAGAACATTTCACTCGAATACCTCCAGTCGTTTCGTTTGTATTGTGAATATCCAACGCCGTTTATGACTTTGAACATGGGGAAGGGGAATTCAAATATTCAAATTGTTATTCACTGATCTAGATATGATTCCCAATTGGGGCGACTTAATTCTTTTCTATATGTTGAATGAACCAGCTCAAAGAGATCGCTTGATTTAAGATCCACAAAAACAAATATGCTCCCCCCTTCCAGATTGTTGTAATGCCAAATCTCGAACGCCTTCTTATCCGTGCTTTCCGTTTCCCGCTCGATAAAATCCGGAGCGCCATATGTCAACAGGATCCGTCCGCGATCCGTCTTCCATCCCTCAACAGTGATGGTGGAAAAATGGGTGTTCGCCTGGAGG
>JAABYK010000634.1:12483-25443 GCA_011775825.1 Candidatus Zhuqueibacterota bacterium
TTGATCCAGTCCGTCGAAGATATTTTTTTCCTCACTGGTTGCGATATAAGCAAGTTTCGCAAAATAAGTATCCAGGGCTTCTTCATCTAAGGTTATGTAGGGGGCTTCTTGCTGTTCAGCCATTTGTGCTAAAATGTCCCTTTCCCAAATAACGGAAAATGTCTTTTCTGCGGTAGTCTGCCGACCGGTTTCATCATCATAAGCTACCAGGCGGAGCCGATAAATTGCGGTTGGTAGAGCTGAAATGTCAAAAGCGGTAAAAATGGCGGCATGTCTACCAGCCTTCTTACGCTCTTTCCCTGCGATCCTATGGAGAGATTCGCCGTCCTGCGTCTCAATGATGTAGTCAACCCGATAGGTACCTTGTTCATCGGCTGACTCGGCCAGATTGTAGAGTTCTGAATAGAATGTCAGCTTTTTATTCCCTTCGCCAAACTGTGCTTTTGGGTTAGGGATGATCCGAAGATTATTTTTCTGATGCATGCCTTGTTGGTTTTTCGCTTTTTCGATCTGAGTGGCGAATTGAATGTCGCTGAATGTCAACGAATCAATAGAAAAATCCGTGACATGGACCGTAAGCTCGTTTTTTTCGCTACGACTGGCCATCTCATCTTGAAGCCTTGTGAGGACCTCATATTCACCAGGCGAAAGGAAAACCGGTAGAGTATAGACGAACTGTTGTCCCGATTTTATCTCAGTCGTTTCTTTTACACTATCGGACTCAGTTGTCGTATGGGTGAAAATGGTGGAGTCGTTTTTCAGAATGACAGTTTCAACAGAAAATTGAGCGATCGAATAATCGGAGCCATCTTGATAGCTAAGTCCACTCCGACCAATACTTTGGTAGATTTCAACCCTGATAAAACCAGAATTGCCCATGAATTTTGATAGATCAACATCAAGCTGCAGAGGTTTTTGGGGGACGCTCTTGACTTCTGAACGAACCTCATTCACAGAAGCAAAGAGAAACAGAAAAACCGTACAAAGCGTGAAGAATTGTGCTTTTCTCATTGAATATTTGGTGACGCAACGTCTTGAGGATGTTGTGATTAAGAACCAGTAAATCATTTCGGCAATAATGATGCATGTAAAAAAAAGAATGCCCCCAGATAAAAGTTCCGGGAGCATTCAATGCTCACTCACCAAGATGTGCTCTAAGATTCTTCGTTAGAAGGTAAGCGATAATGAAAACCGATGAACGTTATCGAGAATTCCAAATTCAGTGTAAGCATAGTCTAGCTTTGCTTCATTGTCGCTTATCGGAATCTTTAAGCCACCCCCAAGCGAAAAACCTTCTTCAGTTCGGGGCGTATCAATGATCTCTCCATCGAATTCATTTCGTTTTGTATCATCGACACCGGAGTAATTGAATTTCCATCCGCCACGAACTGAGAAAAAGTCACCAAAGGTGTATTCACCGCCTGTGTAGATCTGTTGCTGTGAATCCTGGGGTTTGATGGCATCCGCCATGATGACGATATTGTTGTTTTCATTGCTATAAAGGCTTATAGAACCGCCAATGCTAAAACTCAAAGGCAAGGGCGCACCGATATCAAAGAATTTCAGGTCTTTCCCTAGATTATTAATTCTGGCACCAATGGTTGCATTGCGGAAACCAATCTTATAGATGGCCCCAAAATCGAATGCAAACGTTGCTGCACTCTCCGAATCGATGTTCTGAGTTATGACTTTGAAACTCGATCCCAGAGCAAGCCTGTCGGTAAAATTGCGAGCCCAGGTGAATTGTAGAGCCAGGTCAAGATAGTCGTACGTGGCTCCCGTCTCAGTATCAAAAGGGGTAAAACTGCCTGATAGAAACGATGGCACCACATCGCGATCAGCCTCAATATCGGACACGCCAAGAGAGACAAACCCTATGGCAAACGTCCCGACCTTGCCAAAATCATGGCCCACAGCCACCGCATTATGGCTTAAATCAGCGATCCAGCGATTATGAGTGAATGTGACTTGCCATTCCTCGTTTGACATCGTGATGCCTGCTGGATTCCAAAAAAACTGATTTATATCCTCAGGCATGGATGTCACCGCAGAGCCCAGGGCGACCGCGCGGGCCCCCACTCCCACTTTTAGGAAGGCGGCACCCGTGAGCCCGGATTTGTTCGTTTGGCCAATACACAGGCAGGAGGTCGTTAACAGCAGGAATGCAGCGCAAAAACTTTTTATACGAGTCATTTTATTGCCTCCTAACGATTTCGTATGCAACTATGCAATTTTATCTGATGATTGAAAAGTATCCAGTTTGAGCACCACCCGGATACTCGGCAACATAAATATAGAGACCACTGCTCACTTCGATGCCATCTTTCGAGAACATATCCCAGAAAAGTGTGCCATCATTTGGATTGGTTCCCGTAAATTGCAAAACATCAATAACCTGACCCGCGACATCAAAGATAGTTATGCGCGTATCCGTTGGTAAATTGAAAAAGAGAAGCTTGTGTTCCAGATCCACGTCATGCAAGGCCTGTTTCTTGTAGGGATTTGGTTTTACCCGGATCTTGAGATCACCTGAGACCAGATTCTGGGCATCGGCCAATGGAGCAGCCAATACAAAATTTGCACCGATTGCTGCCTGTCCTTCCAAGCTTGTAGGAAAGAATGAACTTGCTTCGGCAAAATGGTAGGTTCCTTCCCATAAGCCGGATCTGCCATTCCAATTTGTTTTGTGAGTTTCAAGACTGGTGAACGGTTGATCCGCAATCGTTCCGCTTTCGTTGTCGTAGGCTGCAACATAATACCAATAGGTAAAACCAAACTGGACCAATTCATCTGTATCCTCAAACGTATATTTGAATTGGCTTGCATCGCCGTCAGTATTCAGATAGCTACTCAGCTCAGATGCGGGAATGTTCTTGATCAACTTGTAAGGTCCCCACGCACCGCCTTGCTGGGTTCGATAGAAGTCCCCTGCGGCACTAATGTTGGGGTTGTTGGGTACGCCAAACTCCGCCAATTCGGCATCTGTCGGATTCTCCACAGTTTGTTCATGATAATGATCCAGGATTCGTCTGCCTAATTCGCGGGAGTTGAATTCGGGAAACGCGGTCGAACGGTATATTTTGTATCCGGCGAAATCAGGGGCCGTTTCAGCAACATCATCCCATTTGACGTTGACTTTTACGTTGACACTGGGCTCAACTTTAACATGTGGCATGGGGGGAGGCTCATGAACATTCCAACTATTCTCATAAGCCCATTGCGCACTTTTTCTTGTCTGTCGAGCGCCCTGCAGCCGAAAACCGGCATATTCAACCAGGACCAGATTCATCGTCTCGCCAACCTCGAGTGAGAAGGGCCCAATACCGACATAAAAGTCGCCGTCGAACCCGTGCCCGAAGGAATAGCCCTCTGTCCAATCGTCGGCCGGATCCGGGTTGTTTCTTTCCCAATTCTGGGTCCATTGATTGCTGTATTGCATACTTCCATTCGGGCGGCCACGCTGCGCTTCCGGTTTTTCAATTCCCACGAAAGAGAGGGGATCGCCGGGTGTAAAGGGTTGGGAGGTGTCGAAATAGTTCGGATCAGGTGTCAGGTCAAAGGCTGTTCTGTCCCAGATCCTGCCCCCATTGGCGTAAAAACTTCCCATTGAAAGAACGTGATTTTCCCAGGGATTGTGATCGTTGTTGCCATAGCCTTTGCTGACAGAGGTATACCAGCCTCGCTGCTCATTTTCGCCAACCGGATGGCTGTCATAAATCGTCTTCTTATCTTCCTGGTTAACAGAACTACCATTTTCCGGCAAAGGCCCTTGCTTTGCAGCAATCCACTGATGACCGGCGTAGATGTCCTGGTACCACCTATTGCGGTTCATCGTGTTTCCCAATTCACGTTCGCCATCGGGCGCCCAGAGAATCGTGGCTTGCTTCCCCGATGCTGTCGAAAACGTACGAGATTCTGTCAAATTGCTGGGCGCCGGGCCGGTAAAATTCACCGGCACATCCCAGGGATAGCCGTCCTCGTCCGGAGTACCATCATAGCCTTCGGTTGGGCCCGTGAACCATCCAGAGGCCCCGCGTCTTCCTTGATTGTTGTTTGTCATGCTGTTGATCGGCTCTGAGCGCATGTTCATGACCATACAATTGATCCGGTTATTGGTACTTTCCGGGTTACCATCGCCATCGGCGTCAAGAACACCCGTATTGGTGAGTTCAAACTCAATGGCAATAAAATCGTTCATATTGGCATGGTTTATCGTATATTGGCGGACACGCATCTTGACGTATATGCCCAGATTGGTTGGCCCTTCAGAGCTGTAAATAAGTTGGGACCTTTTTTGTGGATCCACCCAATGTGCCCCGTCATCCCCCAGATCCCTTTGATCGTAGGGTGGGGGCAAACTTACATGACTCGTTTCGAAGGCATAGACATAATCCTTCGCCCTGGGGTCAGATGATGTGGTAAAGCTGTTAATGCCCGGAGTATATTCGATGAGTTCAATATCTTGTTTCCAGGGAATATGCATTCTATCACCGACTGGATAATTCTCTGTCGGTGTCGTCCATTGTCGTTCGAGATTTCCGACTCTGACAAGATGGAAAGTGTTATTCGGGTCATCTTGGGTTTCATAGTAGGTTTTGCCTACCCAGGTAGGCAAGAAAGTTTCGCCGAGATCACCTGCGGCGAAAATTCCCGCGCCAGGGTAAGGATCGAGCCCTTTGGCCAAAGTTTGCCCGAATGAGGCTGTCGGCATGCAAATGCCAAGCACGATAAAGATGCCTACTATAGTATAAAGTTTTCTGATTGGTTTCATCATTTCATCCTCTACGCTTTGGTGGGAATTGACTCTTGTTTGCCCTTTTGATATTTAGAAGGAAAAATCGACTCCAACATAGAATTCCCGGGCGATGTCAAATATCGGCAGACCGGACAGTCGAGTAGGTCTATTCAAATCACCCGTTGGATCTTCCTCTTCCTCCCAGAGTGCCGTACTGGCAATGTTGTAATTATCCCAGGTCAGGATATTCTCTGTATCGAAAATGTTCCGGCCTTCCAGGAAGATGCGGCCATAGCGCGATCCCCCAAGATTGAAACCCTTAGAAATGCGGAGGTCCGTTCGATAGGTCCAGGGGGCGCGCCTCTGCTCGCGTTCTCGCGGATCGTCGGACGTCTGTGTAACATTATACCAAAAACCACTTTCGGCCGTACTGATGCCGGTGACATCAACATCATAGGGGAGATCAAGTAAGAAAGTCAAGGCAAACCGGTGTTCCCTATCGAACCCACTCTCCAATGGATTCCCCCCACCGTTAATGTTTGCCTCGAACGTGTTCCACTGTTCCCGATCCTCAAAGGGTATGTCGTCATCGGCAGCGGCAGAAAATGAGTTCTTATTGTCGGATATGTTCCTGGCATTCCGGGCAGCCTTGATATAGCTAAATGCATAACTAGCCCTGCCGGAAAGCCAGCCAAATGACCTTTTCTGTAAACTGACTTCGAGTCCTCTGGCATCGGCGTAGCCAAAGCTGGTCAAATAAGTGTAAGATCCGAAACCTTGCCCGGCCTCCGGGTTAATAGCGTAACTGGTTGTAGAATAGTTATCAATATCTCTGTAATACGCCGTTACATCGGCGACATAGTCGGGTATGAATTCCCATTGCAGGCCAATTTCATAAGCCGTGGTTTCGGTTGGTTCCCGTCCCACGTCACGCAACTGCGGCAAAGAGGGATTTGCGATGACGCCAAAGTTTTCAAAAAGTTCCGCAAAGGGGGGTGGTGCAAAAAAGCGGCCCCACGAATAGTGCATCGCCGCATCGTCGGCAATAGGATGGGAAATACCAATTCTTGGACCAAAGAACCACTTGGTTGAAATATCCTCTGTTCTGACCTCCCTCCGAACGATTCTGCCACTTTCCAGCGTATCCTGACGGGAAACATTGAAGAAATCGCCAAACTGCTTGGCTCCCGGATCAAAAGCATCAATTCTCACGCCAGCATTGATGATAATGCCCTCATACTCTATCCGGTCTTGAAGATAAACGCCAAACTCAGTTGGGTTGACATTGTAACTGGTTTCCTCAAAGGGAAAGACATTATCGTAAATCACCCTGACTTGGGTCCGCTGCTGAAAATCCTCCACCGTATGTCGCCGAAATAAGAACCCGGCCTTCAATTGATGATTGAAGGTAACCTGGCTTGTGATGTCCCCTTTGAACTGTAGCGCATTGCGTTTCAGTTCCTCATAATAGAACCCGGGCTGCCCGAATCGATATTGATTTGGAGCATAGGCGACTTCATGGAAATTTTCATTTGCGGGATCTCCGGTAAAAAAAGTCCGCTCCCCTTCACGCACTCCGCTGCCCGCGTCGCCCAGATATTTAAGTGATTGTTCGGCAGTTCTAATGATTAGAAAATCGCCATCCTCTCCACGTTCGATGACGCCATCATTGTCGTCATCGGAGTAACCGAAACGTGAAGTTCTCCCCGTATAACTGCCACGAATTTCAAAAAACGTGTTTGGTGACAGGGTCTTCGTCCATTTTAAATACCCCACCAGGCCAAGCTTTTCATTCTGTGGGTTGCCCTGAGGGAAGAATTTGTACCTTGCACTGAACGTTCTGTTTTTCCAGCCCCCAAGAATTCCACCATCGTTAACGATTAGATTGCCAGTCAGCCTGTCAGTATCAGTCAGGTTATAATTCAGTTTCAAGGAACTTGTCACCTCACGACTAAACTCTCCCGGAAAACGGCCATGGCTATTATTGACGCGCCCTGACAGATAGAAATTCCCTTTACTGGTTAAAGGGCCACCCAATGACAGTTCTCCATCGATGGCGGGATCATCGCCATACCCTATCTCATCAATTGTTGCCCGATCAAAGTTCATCAAACTGGCCTTTTCTTGATTGGATGGGTCTTCGGAGGCTGCGTTATTAGCCTTCTCCTCCAGAAAACGGTTGAGGTCATTGTAAACATCCGGCCCTGCGTGGTTAAGTCCGCCAGCACTGCTTCTAAGAAAAACCTTACCGCTCACTTTGTCCCCACCGCTTTTCGTTGTAATATTAATTATACCTGCTGTTGCTGCATCATATTCAGCCGCAAATGTGCCGGCCAAAACCGCCAATTCCTGCACCGAGCCCGCATTGACGGAAGCCACATTGTTCTCATCCCCCTCCGACCGGCGTGCTTGCGTGTAAGTTTGAATCACTTGATTTCCACCGGTTCCTCCAACAAAATACGGATCGGAAATATTGATACCATCAATCAGCGTTTTCGCTTCGAATTTTCTTCCACCGCGCATATAGCCACGAAACGTACTGGCTGTTGTTTCGACGATATCGTCGATCGATCGAACCGGGAGGGTGTTATCAAGTTCTGATGTGCCAATACTCGTTTGTGAAGCCGTCAAGCTCTTTTCTACCAACGGCACTTCTGCGGTGACAACCACTTCTTCGCCTTCAATGACGCTGGATTCAAGCTGAAAGTTGAGTTCTGTAGTCAAACCGATACGGGTCCGTACATTTTCCTTGGTTATTGCCTTATAACCCATGAAGCTTGCCTTGACTGCGTAAGAGCCGGGAGGAACATTCAGAATAAAGTAACGGCCCTCCGCATCTGCACTTGCACCCAGCGTCGTTCCGACAACCGTAACATTGACGCCGGGCAGAGGTTCGCCAGTGCTCTCGTCCGTAACAGTACCCGCTATCTTACCCTCAGTCTGGGCAAAAGTCACGGAGGCAAAAGTGGCAACCATAATCACGACCGTAAGATACGATAACAAATTGTCTCGAAGGGAGGGATATGTCCTCATTTTTCCATCCTCATTGCTGTTGTGAGTTATTAACCGCTTAGTTATAGATAAATGCAAAAACATCGATCCTAAACTGTGTGTCATGTCATAGTCTCACCTCCATAAGTGGTTGTAGAAATGAGGGCTTATAGAATGAAAATGGGATTACATGTTTACATGTTCAATTGTAACAGTTTTGAGACAATTATCTTTGCAAGTTCTGCTAAATAATTTTGCGTATATAGAAAATTATTCATCTTGACTTGACTAAGATTATTTTGAATTGTAAAATTGAAACATACGCAAATAAATAGTGAACGAAAACTCTTTAGTGCACGTCATTCCGGCATTGTGTTGTGCCGGAATCTCCAGGAATTAGGTAGGAGATTCCCGAACAAAAGATCTCGGGAGATACGAATGACAGCAACAGCCCCTTCAGCCAATTCACTAAATCAGCATGCTTCAACAAACTTGCTATATATATAATTCACAAAAATACATATATTTGTCTCTTAACCATCGGCTATCAAGGGGGAGTAAATTACAATAATCGTTTGGAACAGACGGAATTTAGCTTGTGATTTAAGAGCTTAAAAAATTGAGTCTCCAGGCAGCTTAACCGATATGGACTTGTATGCAAATATTGGGACTGCACATTATTGATGTCGTGCTGATTGTTCTGTATTTTGTAGGAATAATCTGGATTGGAAAGCGTCTTAGCGATAAGATAAAGGATACGGAGGATTATTTTCTTGCCGGTCGCAAGATGGGGAAAATCTATCAGTTTTTTCTCAACTTTGGAGCCTCTACGGATTCAAGTCAGGCAGCGGCTCTTTCTCGAGAGATTTATCGACAGGGTATTGCCGGTATGTGGATTCAATATTTGGTGTTGTTTCTCACACCTTTTTATTGGTTTACGGCCATGCTGTTTCGTCGTGCTCGTCTCACCACGATTGGAGATTTTTACACCGAGCGGTTTGAAAGTAAATCCCTGGGAGGCGCCTATGCGACCTTCACCATCGTAATGGCCCTGATCGGGAGTGCGGTGGGCTACATGGTGGCGGCAAAAACATTTGTAGCTCTCACACCGAAGCCGGCGTCTGAATATACGGTTGAAGAACACCTCAGCGTTGAACAATACAATGAATACCGCAATTTGCGTCAGATGTATCTGGAAGGGAACCTCCCGCTTGCAGACCGTGGACGTTATGAAGAATTAAGAAGTCTGGAAAGCCAGGGGAAGTTGCGATCGTTTGTTTCTTATGTAAGGCCAGTGCATTTTTATTTCATTTATGGGAGTTTGGTTTGCCTATATGTTGTGCTCGGGGGATTTGCTGCCGCAGCTATCACCGATTTATTGCAGGGAGTATTGATGATTTTCTTTTCCTGCGTACTCATCCCATTCGGACTCATAGCAGTTGGCGGCTTCACTGGCCTGCACGCCTCTGTGCCGGAGCATATGTTTTGGCTCTTCGGGACGGAGACGTTGAGCGAATATGCCTGGTATACAATTGCGTCAATGGCGCTCGCGAATCTGGTCGCGATTGTCGCCGTCGCAACCGGAATGCAGGTAAGCGGATCTGCGGTCAATGAGAATACCGCCCGTTTCGGTGTGATTGGGGGCATGATGTTCAAGCGATTCATGATGATTCTCTGGGCCATGGCCGGATTGATTGCGTTGGGTTTATACGCCGGTGAATTACATGATCCCGATCTGATATGGGGGTATATGACCCGGCAACTGTTGGGTCCCGGTTTAATCGGAGTTATGATGATTGGGGTTCTGGCAGCCAACATGTCGAGTCTTGACGCCTTGTCCGTTTCACTATCAGCGCTGTTTGTAAGACAGGTATACGTGCCAATTCGACCCAATAAATCAGAGCAGCACTACATGCTTGTCGGCCGCGTTGTCATCGTCATTATGATTTTTGGCGGTATCGGCATGGCACTTTATATTTCCAACTTGTTGGAACTTTTCAAATACTTCATTTCGATGCCGGCCATCTTTGGGGCGCCCATCTGGTTGGGTTTTATTTGGAGAAGACTGAGTCGGGCGGCGGTAGCCATTCAGATAGTCGTCTCATTCATCATCATTGCTATCATTCCGAATGTCTTTCAGTCATGGATGAAGACGCGGACGTACGAGCCTTTCCTGAAGCAAACCGTTGAGCGCCAAATCACGATCACAACCAAAGCCCTGGCCTCCGATGTGCAAGAGGGACGCGCCGATCATGTCGGTCAAAACATCACCAAAAAGCGGGTGCTCCCGCCTTATCCAATTTTCTTTGACAGCATTGCCCGTGAAAATCCTGACGATCCCAATTCACGTCTAATTGGTTATGGCCGATTCAACGCTGAGTTGTGGGTCATCAGTCTGCTTGGGTTCGATTTTTCTCATTTTAGCAAAGCACAGCTCGTTACCGTACGGTTTTTGTTCGCCGCATTGTTTCCATTTGTCCTCTTGATCTTGTTGAGTTATTTCAGCACGCCAGCCAGCAAAGGGACGTTGGACTATTTCTTTGCAAAAGTCCATACTCCGGTGCAACCTACGGCCGATGAAGATGCCCGGGCCGTTACAGACAATGCAAAGAATATGGCCCGGTTTGAAGACAGGAAACTGTTTCCGAAGACCCAGTGGGAATTTCACAAACCTTCAAAAATGGATTACCTCGGCTTTTTCGGAACCTGGGCACTGGTAGGATTGGTGATTCTCATTTTGTGGGTTGTTGTGAGCCTGGGTGTTTGAATTGTCGCGATCTTCGTTTCGTGGACGGGCATTAATAATTCATCATATGAAAAAGGAGTTGTTTCGTGAAAAAGTTTCGTATGAACAGACTATTCAGCAAAAAAGGCAAATGCCTGGATGTTGCCATCGATCATGGTTTCTTTAACGAAAAGACATTTTTGGGCGGTATCGAGAATATGGAACGGGCGATACATTCAATTGTCGAGGCACAGCCGGATGCGATTCAATTGACCATTGGCCAGGCGGAAATATTGCAGAACATACCCGGTAAAGATAAGCCCGCCTTGGTTTTGCGAACAGACGTTGCCAACTGCTACAATCCCGATTTACCAGAATATATGTTTAGCCAGCTTATCGACGATCCGGTTGAACAGGCGATTGTTCTGGATGCTGCTTGTGTCGTAGTCAATTTACTGAGGTTACCCGATCAACCTGAATTGGCACATCAATGCATCGCGAATATATGCACTCTAAAGTCGATGTGTGATCGCTATGGTATGCCCTTGATGGTGGAGCCGCTGGTGATGCAGCCAAACCATAAAAAGGGTGGATATATGGTGGACGGGGACATCAACAAGATCCTACCCTTGGTTCGCCAGGCGTGTGAATTAGGAGCAGACATCATCAAAGCAGATCCCTGTGACAACATCTCTGAATATCATCGCGTTATCGAAATTGCCGGACGTCCCGTGTTGCCCCGGGGCGGCGGCAAGGCGCCGGAGCAGGAAATCTTGCAGCGTACCTATGATTTGGTACAGCAGGGCGCCAGTGGCATCGTATATGGACGAAACATTGTGCAGCATGAAAAGCCCATGCACATGACCCGAGCCCTGATGGCCATTCTGCATGAAGGCGCGGATGTCGCGGAAGCGGTGGAGATTCTGCGGAGATAAAAAATGTGATTTATTCTTGCCAGAGTTCGTAACTGAAAGGAATTATGATCATGAAAGATAGACGAAGGCTCCGTTTTGGCATCATCGGTTGCGGTTTGATGGGCAGAGAATTTGCCGTTGCCTGCGCTCGCTGGCCGGCACTTTTGGATATGCGAGCAAAGCCGGAAATTATTGCGATCTGTGATCTTAATGAAAGTCTGTTCGATTGGTTTACCGGCAACTTTGACTCGATCAAAATGGTCACCTCTAATTATGAGGATTTACTTTCAGAAAAAGATATTGATGTTATTTATTGCGCCGTACCACACCATTTGCATGAGAAGTTCTATACCGATATTATCCGCGCGCACAAGCATTTGGTGGGCGAAAAGCCGTTTGGCATCGACATAGAGGCGAACAGAACAATTCTGGAAGTTATCAAGGCTCATCCGGATGTGTTTGTGCGCTGTTCGTCGGAATTTCCATTTTTTCCTGGCGGGCATCAAATACACAAATATATACTGGAAAATAAGTGGGGACAGATTATTGAAGTACACAGCGGTTACCTGCATTCCTCAGACTTGAATTTTGAAAAGCCAATCAACTGGAAGCGCATGATTGAATTCAATGGCGAATATGGTTGCCTGGGGGACCTCGGCATGCACGCCCTGCATCTCCCAATTCGCTCTCGCTGGATTCCAAAGCGGATATCAGCTTCCCTTTCGAAAATCGTTACGGAACGTCCTGATGGAAAAGGGGCGATGGTCCCCTGTGAGACCTGGGACAATGGCACGATCTCATGCGAGGTCGAGCATCCAACAGACGGCTACACCTTTCCGATGACAGTCAAGACCTACCGGATTGCACCGGGAGAAACCGATACCTGGTACATCGAGGTGATAGGCTCGAAATTCAGCGCAAAATTCTCGACGAAATTTCCCAAGACCCTGCAAACGATGCATTACGTGAATGGTAGATCTCAGGAGTGGCGGAGTGAGGACATAGGGTATACTTCTGCATACAAGACAATCACCGGCCCGATTTTCGAATTTGGCTTTACAGACGCGATTCTTCAGATGTGGGCGGCTATGATTGATGAGTTCACAGAACCACGCAACAACATGCCTTTTGGTTGCGTCAAGCCGGAGGAAACCTATTTACAGCATAAAATCTTAACAGCAGCACTAGAATCCGGCAAGAGTGGTCAAGCTGTAGAGCTTTGAACCGCAGACATATGCAAATGTCTGTTGTTCAAAACTTCTATTGACGTTCGAGGCGATAATTCTATCGAAACAATATTATAATTGTGGGCTGAATCTATGAAACGATCGGAAATCAATGCACTCCAAAGGGAAGCGGTGGCTTTTTTTAAAAGGCAAAAATTCTATTTACCTCCCTGGGCATTTTGGTCGGTAAGTGATTGGAAAAGCAATAGAAGCCAAGCGACCGAAGTGATCGAAAACAAACTAGGCTGGGATTTAACTGATTTTGGACGCGGTAATTTTAATGAAAAAGGCTTGCTACTTTTTACGTTGCGAAATGGTAAGCCCGGTGTTGCCGGGTGCAAAGATTATGCAGAAAAAATCATGATTGTG
>JAABYK010000634.1:25537-27651 GCA_011775825.1 Candidatus Zhuqueibacterota bacterium
CGGTTCAAGTTGACGGTATCACAAAAATGGTCGACGCAAGGGGCAGTATTATTCTGAAACCTGGTGAAAGCGTGACCCTGCCTCCTTATCTTTATCATCAATTCTATGGCGAAAAAGATAAAGGTTTGGTACTCGTTGGGGAAGTGTCACGTGTTAATGATGACGAAAAAGATAATCGATTCCTCGATCCAATAGCTCGGTTTACCCAAATTGATGAGGATGAACCGCCCCTTTATTATCTCTGTAATGAATATCCAATTGATTAGAAATTAGCATGTGCAAGCTGTTTGGCGAGAATTGGAAACGTGAACATTTGCTCAGACATGTTGGGGACATTCGTCAAATTGCCGATGTACGTCTTTCGGAATTAAGCGATGGTCCTGGTCGGGGTGTTCGTATAGCTGATTTCAAGACAGGCTCCGGATTTGCTTTCACAGTTTTGATTGATCGAGGGATGGATATTGGTGAGGCAACTTACAATGGTATTCCCCTGGCCTTTCGATCACCAATCGGAGTTAAACATTCATGCTATTATGAGCCTCAGAATAGCGGCTGGCTGCGAAATTTCCATGGTGGTTGGCTCATTACCTGCGGATTGACAAATGTTGGGGTCAGTGGGAAGGATGAATTGGGCTCGTATGAGATGCATGGGCGTGCATCAAATCTGCCGGCAACCTTAATCAGCTATGGCGGCAGATGGCAGGATGATGAATATGAACTTTGGCTTGAGGCGAGTATTCGCGAGACATCCTTTTTTGGATTTGACATTCAACTCACTCGCAGGTTTAGTGCCCGTCTCGGAGAAAGCTATCTCAAGATTGTAGACAAGATAGAAAATCTGAGTGAGCGTGAATCTCCATTTATGTTGCTTTATCATTGCAATTTCGGCTTTCCGCTTGTTTCGGCAGACAGCCGGTTGGTTCTCAGTCAAAGTTCGGTTCAGCCTCGGGACGATAATGCAAAAAAGGCTATAGAGAACCATTTGGTTATGGAAGTACCGCAGCGTGGTTTTGCTGAACAGGTATTTTTTCATGATCTGAATACGGATGGTCAAGGCTATGCCACAGCTGCAGTGGTGAATGAAGATCTGGATTTAGCCGGTTTTGTCTCTTTTCAAAAGCATGAGCTACCTAATTTTATCGAATGGAAGCAGATGGGCTCAAAGGAATATGTCCTTGGACTTGAGCCGGCAAACTGCCTGGTAATGGGTCGAGAGCAGGAAAGGCAGCGAGGCACCCTGCAAATGCTGCAGCCGGGAGAAGTTAGGGAGACAATGCTATATCTTGGAGTGATGTCAGGAAAAATGAATATTACAAAATTGGTTAACACCATTCAAACTCAAAATCCAGTGTTATTGCATACGGTGAAATAAGATGATGAATTACGATGTTGTTGTCGCAGGTCATATCTGCCTCGATATTACGCCTAAATTTCCCGGCAAAGGTAGGTTGGATATCGGCAATATTCTGAAACCCGGCAAGCTGCTCAAGGTGGGTGATGCTGTTATTAGCACGGGGGGTGCCGTGTCCAATACTGGAATAGCACTGAGTAAACTCGGATGTAAGGTCAGTTATATGTCTAGCGTCGGCCATGATGAGTTCGGCGACATCATCGTTGAAAAAATGGCCAGGTACGGCAGCGTCGAATGCTTTTTAAGGAATGAGCAAATCAGTAGCTCTTATTCGGTCATTCTTGCCATTCCATCGATTGATCGAATCATCCTGCACAATTCCGGCTGCAATGATCACTTTAGTGTTAAGAATATAAACTGGGAAATCGTCGCAGCAGCACGTCTCTTTCATCTAGGTTACCCTCCAATTATGAAATCTCTCTATGAAAACGATGGTGCTGAACTGGCCAATATACTCAAAACTGTCAAGGCCATGGGTATCTCAACATCACTTGACATGGCGCTTCCGGATCCGGACAGTGAAGCCGGACTGATGAATTGGTCAACATGGTTTAGGAATGTTCTTCCTCATGTGGATTTTTTTATGCCGAGCATTGAGGAAATGCAGTTGTTACTGGATAGAAATCAATGGCAAAAACTCCGCGCACTGAACATTGATTTTGTGGATAGTGTACCTCTAATCTCATACTATGACATTTGCCAG
>JAABYK010000634.1:27763-36529 GCA_011775825.1 Candidatus Zhuqueibacterota bacterium
GCTGGCGATTCCGCCGTTGCGGGTATTTTAACAGCCCTTTTGCACTCAAGTTCGGCTGAGGGAACGTTAAGATGGGGAAATTGCCTTGGTTATCAGAATTTGCGTGCCCTCGATACAGTGAGCGGGATTGAAACCTACAACGAGACCGAAGCACTCCTGATAAATCTGAGACCCGCTTCCGTAGATTTTCTTGACGATAGTTGGTACCCAACCTCCTGCATAGACATTTGGGAGAGAAAGCAGGGTCATTTTCCAGTCCAGTGATTGGATTGAATGGAAAACATTAATATTCGGGTCATCGCAAAATGGAGAGCACCGCAGTAGGGAAAACAAAAATCAGGAACGTTCATGAGTTAGACCAATTTATGACCACTCCGAATGGTCCGCTCATCGAGATGATGAAAAGGATACCCGGAGACTTCTTGATCCTCGGTGCCGGCGGCAAGATGGGCGTTTCGCTAGCCACCCTCGCTAAGCGGTCGGCTGAAGAAGCCGGGGCGAAGAAGAAAGTCGTTGCCGTTTCACGCTTTTCCGATGCAGCGGCCCTCGAGCAACTGACATGGGCTGGTGTCGAAACGATTTCTTGTGATCTTATGAATGAATCCAATGTCCTTAATCTTCCTGATGCTGAAAACGTTGTTTATATGGTCGGCATGAAGTTCGGATCCACCAACAGAGAGGCCGAGACTTGGGCCGTAAATGCTTATCTGCCCGGACTCATTGCTCGGCGATTCAGGCGTGCGCGCTTTGCTGTATTCTCGAGTGGCAATGTTTATCCTTTAACATCGGTGGAGTCAGGCGGCTGCAGGGAAAAGGAACCGGTGGGCCCCATCGGCGAGTATGCCCAATCGGTGCTTGGGCGCGAACGAATATTCGAATACTTTTCGCAAAAGTATCAAATCCCTTGCAGCATTATCCGACTCAATTATGCTATCGATCTTCGTTATGGCGTCTTGCATGATGTGGCTCAAAAAGTTTTCGCCAGAAAGCCCCTTAGCCTTGCCATGGGCTATGTAAATGTGATCTGGCAGGGAGATGCCAATTCGATGGCTTTGCGCTCACTCGAATTTGCAAAGGCTCCACCATTCATTCTCAATGTAACCGGTCTGGAAATCGTATCTATTCGCAAGCTGGCGGAACGGTTCGGTGAATTATTCAAGATCACGCCTGTTTTTGAGGGAACCGAAGCTGAAACGGCTCTCTTGAGCGACGCAACTCTCTGCAGTGACTTATTTGGCGTCCCGTCGGTTCGGTTAGAGGAGATGATCCGATGGACGGCGTTTTGGGTGCAGGAGGGGCTGCCCGACCTCGCCAAACCGACACACTTCGAGACGCGTGATGGCAAATTTTGAATCAGTTGTTGAGAAAACTCGGACTCAGACGACATGAGCTCCTTATCCTTTCCACCCCAGCAGATTATTTCGCAACTCCGGAAAGGCACGGTGATTCCGGCCCATCCCCTGGCCTTGAACCGCGCCAGAAAGCTGGATGAGAGACGACAGCGTGCGCTTACGCGCTACTATTGTGACGCCGGTGCCGGCGGCATTGCCGTAGGCGTCCACACAACCCAATTTGAAATTCATGAGCCTGAGGTGGGCCTGTATCAACCTGTTCTGGAACTGGCGGCAGAGACCTTGGATTCCGTCACCAACTCAACCGGAAAATATCACATAAGGATTGCGGGCATTACCGGGCCAACAGACCAGGCCGTCAGGGAGGCGAGGCTTGCTGTCGATTTGAAATATCATCTCGGCCTGGTGAGCTTGGGGGCCCTGCGGAATGCAGGCGACGAGGCTCTGCTTCACCATTTGCGTGCGGTTGCAGAGATCATCCCCATCATGGGTTTCTACCTACAGCCTGCTGTCGGCGGGTTGGTTCTCAGTTACGAATTTTGGCGTAAAGCCGTTGAGATCGAAAATTTGCTGGCCGTAAAGATCGCGCCGTTTAATCGCTATTACACGCTTGATGTTGTCAGAGCGGTGGCCGAGTCCGGAAGAGCGGACGAGATCGCACTTTACACCGGCAACGATGATAATATAGTTATTGATCTCCTCAGTGAATATCGTTTGGGCAGTGAGCCCGATACAAGAGTGGTGCGAATGGTCGGAGGCCTTTTGGGACACTGGGCTTGTTGGACAAAAAAGGCAGTCGAGCTCCTCGAAGAAGTTCACGAAATAGTGAAGGCACAGAAAGATATTTCGCCGGACATCTTGACTTTGGCCCAGCAGATCACAGATGCAAATTCGGCGATTTTTGATCCTCAGAATAGTTTTGCCGGCTGTATTCCCGGCATTCATGAAATTCTGCGCCGCCAGGGTCTGCTGGAAGGGCGATGGACGCTCAATCCTGGTGAACAATTGTCATCCGGCCAGCTTTCCGAAATTCAACGAATCTACTCCTCCTATCCTTATCTGAACGATGATGAGTTTGTGAGAGAGCATATAGATGATTGGTTAAAATAGACTTGTAGCGATTCACGTAACAGAAAGGAGTTCTTGATGATCGTCTCGGATGCTTTGCGAAAGACAAAAGCAATTCAGCTTCCTGCCAAACCGTTACCTGTAGAAGAAACAAGCGCCCGTGAAATTCAAAAGATTTCAAACATGGATGTCGTATCACAAGACTCACTTTCTGAATCGTCTGGGATGTTCAGAATGGCTGTTGCCGGTCATGCTGATTTTCCAATCGCCGGGATCGAGAAGGGCGCTCCGTCGGGCAAGCACTGGGCCTATTTTCGAATAGACGAAGACGGTTCCGGGGAGTTGATTGTCTCACATCCGGCCTTGTTGTATGCGTACACGACTCGCCTGATTGAAGAATGGGGGAAGGCGCCGGCGTCTTCTTTCAAAAAAGGAACGTACTACACAGCCGCCTTTCGTTGGCACCGTCCTTTGTATGACTACCTGTTAACTCAGACGTGGCGATCAGCTCGAAACTTTGATCCTGAAGAGCATATCAGGGAATTGGCAAGGGCAGGGTATACGCACATTGAGGTGAATGGCCTGGCCACGCTGGTGCCTTTCGAGGACGCTATTCCCGGCGAATTTTATTCCCAGTTTTATGCCTACTGTATCGCACTCGACCAGTATGTTTACAGTGAACTGAACAAAGGGATTTATCCGGTGGATTATTTGACGGCTAATTTGAGACTCCTGAAAAGATATGCTCATTTGGGCCGCAAGTACGGGCTGCAGCCGGGGATTCTCTGTTTTGAGCCCCGAACGGTGCCGGAAAAGCTCTTGCAGAAATATCCCACGTTACGCGGCGCCCGGGTGGATCATCCGTTTCGCAGTCGTCTGCCGCGTTATACCTTGACGATTGCGCATCCGCTGGTCCAAGCTCACTACCGGGAGTTGATACAGAAGCTTCTGCACGAAGTCCCCGAATTGGCCTACATGAGTATCTGGAGCAACGACAGCGGTTCCGGGTTCGAATACACGAGTTCGCTTTATGTGGGACGAAATGGTGGTCCGTATTTGATTCGAGAATGGCGTACGCACGAACAGATCGCGGAAGTGGCGGGGCGAAATGTGATCCGCTTCATGAAAGTTCTGCGCGATGCAGCCGCTGAAATCAATCCTGAATTCCGTATTTCTCTGCGGCTCGAGCCTTTCAAAGTGGAACACGATACCATCATGAATCTTCTGGAAGAGGGCCTGGATATCGAAGCCCCCTCCCTCCTGGTGCGCGGTTATGACCTGCCATATCATCACGACAAGTATGAGGACGTCTCCGGTGTGGCTGGCAGTGTACATCACATCCATTTGGAGGAGCAAGAACAGAAGTTGATCGAAAAACATCAAGCCAAAGGTGTGCGTTCCCATCTGATTTATTCCCACGGCAATGGCTACAATTTCGAACCGCTGGTGGGGATTCCGTATCCGTGGATGTTGCATCAGAAACTGAAAGCGATGTCAGATCGCGGGGTCGAGTATGCCTCGAATCTCGGCGGTTTCATGCCCTCCCGGCTGGCACCGTACCACATCAATCAGGAGATATTTCGGGCGTACATGTTGGATCCCGTGACGGAGATCGACGAAGTGATTCAACAAAAGGCGATAGGCTGGGTGGGTGAAACCGCAAGCGGGACACTCGTCGAAACCTGGCGCCAGGCAGAGGAAGCGATCCGATGGCTGCCGCCGTTGCCATTGTATTCTCATTTTGGCTTTGTCTGGCTGCGTGTCTGGGTGCGCCCAATCGTTCCCGATCTGCATGCCATCCCGGACGACAAGAGAAGGTCTTATGAGGACTACATGGTGAGTCCGGCCAACAACACCAATCTCGTGGATCTGGGCCGTGACGTTTTGTTCGATCTGATCAGTGCAGAGTTCGGTGAGAGTTTTGTCCAACGCGTCGACGACAACGTTGAAGGCCGACTCAATGCGGCTATAAAGCTGACGGACGAACAGGTTAACAACGAATCGCTTTCCGAGGATTCGCGTCAGGTTTTTGTGGATCAAAGAGATCGTCTCCGCGGCCTGCGCTGTTGGATTCGCACGCAACGAAGCGTCGCGGCCTGGGTGGCCGGGGTCTATAACTATCTCGCGGCGGATGGCGCCGGGCGAAAGAAACCGTGGCGCACTTACCTCGAAGAGATGATGACCAAAGAAATACAAAATGTGAAGGATTTACTCGAATTGTGGGAAACCAGCCAGGTCGATTTCATGGTCGTGTCAAAAACCGGCGAGACGAGTTATATTTATGGGGAGAATTTGGGCGAGCTGTTGCGCCGAAAAATTCAGCTTATGGAAGAATATCGAAATGTAGAGCCAAGAATTGATCCTGACATTATGTGGAAAATCTAATGGATATCGAAAGGCGCTGTAGAGTCGATCAAAGTAACTTTGCATTTCGGGTCGTCATCAGGTCGCAGGCGAATCAGTTCGCTTTAGGGTTAAGAGGCTCTATTCTGATTTCAGCAGGTTGGAATTGCAAATGAGTGAACGGAAGGCCGCACTGGTTACCGGAGCCGGCCGGGGGATCGGCAGGGGAATCGCCATGGCCCTTGCCAACAACCAATGGGGCGTCGTCATCAACTATCGCAGTAACGAGAAAAAGGCCTTCCAAACAGCACACCTGATAAAGGACAGCGGCGGAACATGTATCGTGCTCAAAGCCGACGTCAGCAGACTTTCCGAACATCGCAGATTGATAGAAGAAACGGTCAGGCACTTTGGCCGACTGGATTTGCTGGTGAACAATGCCGGAATCGCCCCGCGACAGCGGCGGGACATCCTCGAAACCACGGCAAACAGCTACGACAAAGTGATGACGGTTAATCTTAAAGGCCCATTTTTTCTTACCCAGCTGGTGGCCAGAAAAATGATCGATTTGGTTGAAGCTGGAACGGTTGAGGCACCCAAGATTATAAACATCGGTTCCATCAGTGCCTATGTTAGCAGCCCAAACCGGAGCGAATATTGTATCTCGAAAGCCGGAATGTCTATGATGACGATGCTCTACGCCGATCGATTGGCGGAGCATGGCATTCAAGTCTTCGAGATACGACCTGGCATCATTGATACAGATATGACAAGCGCGGCGAAAGAGAAGTATGATCGTTTGATCGGGGAGGGCCTGACCTCAATCAGACGATGGGGGACGGCTGAGGATGTTGCCGGGGCCGTGGTGGCTGTCGTGCAGGGGTATCTGCCATTTTCGACTGGCGAAATCATCAATGTGGATGGCGGATTCCACCTGCGGAGGTTGTAAGCAGAGGTGTCATGTTCTTGATGCAGCAGCGCTAGATTCGCCATCTTGTTAGAGCACGTCGTTGAGGTGTGGGATGGCTGTGCGCGTTGTTCTGGACCGGATTAAAGAAGCCAGGAAAAAATAAACCACTGAGAAAACGCAAAAAATCGCTTTGGAACGGAGGTGAACGTCAGAGATGTTCCTCTTAGGCTACGATGTTGGTAGTTCCTCAATCAAAGCAACCGTATTGCAAGCCGAGACGGGTCTGGGCATCTCTTCTGCCGTCTCTCCCACAACCGATGAACTGGATATCATTGCCGTCAAACCCGGTTGGGCTGAGCAGGATCCGGAAGTCTGGTGGCACCACATGAAAGCGGCGACCGCTGAAATGATGGCAAAAACGCAGATTGATCGCAGTCAAATTGAAGCCATTGGCATATCCTATCAGATGCACGGCCTGGTAGTCGTAGACAAGGATTATCGGGTCTTGCGCCCGGCTATCATCTGGTGCGACTCGCGCGCGGTGCAAATTGGAGAGCAAGCTTTCAACAGACTTGGATCGGAAAGATGCCTTGCCAAATTTCTCAATTCACCGGGCAACTTCACGATATCAAAGCTTAAGTGGGTCATGGAGAATGAACCCGACGTTTATTCCAAAATCCACAAAATTATGCTGCCTGGAGACTATATTGCCATGAAGATGACTGGCGATATTGTAACGACACCCTCCGGATTGTCTGAGGCCATCCTGTGGGATTTTGAGAATCAGGAGTTGGCTCAATTACTCCTTGAACATTTCGGCATAAGTGCTGATGTCATTCCAGAGATGGTCCCTACATTCTCCGTCCAGGGTGAACTTTCCAGTACCGCTGCCGATGAGCTTGGGTTACGGCCGGGCATCAAGGTGGCATATCGTGCCGGCGATCAACCGAATAATGCACTTTCATTAAATGTTTTGAACCCCGGAGAACTGGCAGCGACGGCGGGCACCTCCGGAGTCATATATGGAGTTGGCAGCGAGCCCAATTATGATGCAAAGTCGCGGGTAAATACTTTTGTCCATGTTAATCACACGCCCGACAACCTCAGATATGGGGTACTGCTCTGCGTTAATGGGACCGGAATATTAAACCGCTGGCTCAGAAACAATTTCGTCGGAAATGGCAGGAGGCTGAGTTATGCAGAAATGAATGTGTTGGCCGCCCAAACTCCTGTGGGATCAGAGGGGTTGGTCATTCTGCCCTTTGGCAACGGCGCCGAGCGGATACTGGAAAACAGAGATGTCGGCGGTTCGGTTCACGGTCTGAGGTTCAATATACATACGCGTCGCCATTTTCTTCGCGCAGCACAGGAGGGCATTGTATTCGCCCTGAATTATGGCATTGAGATTATGCGAGAGATGGGAATCAAAATCGATTCGGTGAGGGCCGGATACGCGAATATGTTTTTGAGCCCGCTGTTCGCCGAAACATTCGCCACTGTGACCGGAGCTCAAGTTGAATTGTATAACACGGATGGCTCCCAGGGAGCGGCAAGAGGAGCGGGAATAGGTGCGGCCGTCTATGAGGAAGTCGCAAAGGCATTTGTCGGCTTAAGCTCCGAAAGAGTGATAGAGCCAAACCGGGCTCTGGCGGCCGCCTACCAGGAAGCGTATGCAAATTGGGTGCATGAATTGGAATGGAATATCAATTAGGAAGGAACAATTGAAAATGGCTGAAGACAAAATCCTGCACAGTGTCTGCAAATGGACGTTCCACGCCGGAAAAGGCGGATTTGTACCTGCGGACATTCGGCCGGAATGGGACGCACAAAACTTCGGCACCACGGATTTTATTCGACTCGTCAAAGAACGAATCGTGCCAAGACTGCCGGAGTATATCGAATTAGGCGTTGAGCTGCATTATGACAATGAGTACAATGAAAACAATGCGGAAGATATAGCTGATACGTTGGTTGACAGCAGCTTATACCTTGCGATGATCACACCCGGGGCACATCTTCATTTTGCCTACGGAGGTATCGCTTCATTAGACTCACAGGAACGAAAGGCTGCGGAGCGCTATGGTGAACGATCTGTTGAACTGGCTTATGATCCGCTTCGCAAAGCCTGGCATCCCGATCTCGACAAAGCGCCGGCCCTGGTTATCTGGAACGGATCTTTTGGCTACGATATTGCGACCGTTTATATCAAACAGATGTACCAGAACTTGAAAGAAAGCGTGGCGAAGTTGTGCCGTTTCGAACAATCACTGGGAGGCGATCTTTATTTTGCTTTAGAGCCAAAGCCAAACGAAGGCCATCCGGCTCTGCTCATCCCCACGGTCGCAAGTGCTCTGCTGTTTTGGAGACGACTGGAGGAAGAGTTTGGCATATCGCGAGCTAAGAAAGGACTCAACAAGGAAATCGGCCATTCGGAAATGATTGGACTGGATCATATCCATGACACGGTGGAAGAATTAGATGGCGAAGCCATGCTTCATACACATTTAAACAGTCAGGGCTACAACGACGGCATCATACTTGGCGGGCCAGCCAAGTACGATATCGATCATGGCGTCCGGATCAATGGCATGAATATCGCCATTGCCGGTTTGATGCAACAGGCTGGTTATCGACGCTGGAAGGGCCATGACATGCAGGTTCGGCCTTACGATAATGTGGAACAAGGCATTGATCGTGTTGTGCGAAGTATCTTGAGTTGGGAGGCGTGCGATAAGGCTGCCGGGGAGCTCGATGTTGACCAACTGCAGTCCCATCTTGCGAACCGGGATACGGCAAAGGCAGAGGATATGATGCGGGAGGCGGTAGTTCGGGCGTACAAATTCTTTCATGAAATGGTCGATTGACCGTCCCGAGACTTCGAAATGAGGAGATAGGTGTAAATATGAATCAGAAAAAAGATAGTTTAATCACGAATCTTTGGGATGATGCGGCTTGTGAGGGGCTTTCAGAAGAGCAGTTGCTGCTTTACCGATCGAATTTGCTCGGTGCAGATTTGCGGGTTACCAACTATGGTGGTGGCAATACGTCGGCAAAAGTCATGATGCCGGATCCCCTTACGGGAAGGGATGTAGA
>JAABYK010000634.1:36596-43904 GCA_011775825.1 Candidatus Zhuqueibacterota bacterium
GAAATGGTGAACTACCTGCCTCACTGTACCTTTAACCTCAATCCACGGGCGGCCAGCATCGATACGCCACTGCACGCCTTTATCGCGCACAAGCACGTGGATCACGTGCATCCGGACGCCATCATTGCGATAGCTGCCGCCAAAAACGGGGAACAACTCACCCAGGAGATTTACGAAGGCCAGATCGGCTGGCTGCCCTGGCAGCGCCCCGGCTTTGACCTTGGACTTAGACTGGAGGCGATGTGTAACGCTCAACCGAACTTGAAAGGCATCATCCTCGGTGGACACGGTCTTTTCACTTGGGGGGCGACGGCTAAGGAATGCTATGAAGAAACCCTCCGAATCATCCAAATAGCAACAGATTATCTGGACAAGCACGGTTCGAAAGCAGCATTCCGCGGCCAAAACGTCGCACCAATGCAGGAATCAAGCAGACAGGATTTCGTAGCCACGCTCATGCCGCAGTTGCGGGGAAAGCTCAGCGCCGAAGTTAGAAAAATTGGACATTACAATGCCTCTTCCGAGGTCATGCAATTTGTCAATTCCAAGAGGGCAAAGGAGTTGGCCGCCCTCGGCACCTCTTGCCCGGATCATTTCCTCCGCACCAAAATCTGGCCGCTCTTTATTGACTTTAATCCCGAAGCAGAGACTGTTGATGAGGTCATCGGGAGATTGGATTCACTCCTCCAGAAATATTGCAGAGATTATGAGGCCTATTACCGACGATGCCGTCAAGACGACTCACCGCCCATGCGCGATGCCTATCCGGTGGTCATTCTTATCCCGGGCGTCGGGATGCTCACGTTTGCCAAAGATAAGGCGACGGCCCGAATTGCTGGCGAGTTTTATGTAAATGCCATAAATGTGATTCGCGGTGCCACGGCTGTCAGCGATTATGTTGCTTTGCCGGAACAGGAGGCGTTTAACATCGAATACTGGCAACTGGAAGAGGCCAAGCTAAAGCGTCAACCAAAACCGAAAAGCCTGGCAGGACGTATAGCGTTCATCACAGGTGGAGGAGGAGGAATCGGCAAGGCCACCGCGCGCCGGTTGTTGCAGGAGGGGGCCTGCGTGGTGCTCGCTGATATCGATGAAAAGGCCTTGTCCGAAACCGAAAGCGGGCTCAGGTCCGAGTTTGGACAGGACAATATACGAGGAGTCGGGTCGGATGTCACCGACGAAGCGTCTGTGATGCGTTCATTTCAATTTGCTCTGTCGGAATTTGGCGGGCTGGACATACTGGTGTCAAACGCGGGTCTGGCATCTGCCTCGCCTATCGAAGAGACCAGTCTCGATTTATGGCGAAAAAATATGGATGTTCTGACCACGGGCTATTTTCTCGTATCGCGGGAGGCGTTTCGCGTGATGAAAACTCAGGGGCGGGGAGGGGCGATTGTCTTTATCGGCAGTAAAAATGCCCTGGCTGCTTCGCCAAAGGCAGCAGCTTATAATACCGCCAAGTCCGCGGAAATACATCTCGCACGCTGCCTGGCCCTGGAGGGAGCCGAGTATGGGATTCGCGCCAATGCGGTAAACCCGGACGCGGTTTTGCAAGGGTCCAAAATCTGGACCGGCCAGTGGCGGAAAGAAAGGGCTGACGCCTATGGTCTGGAGGAAGACCAATTGGAGGAGTTTTATCGCAAGCGCAGCATGCTCAAAAGGAGCGTGCTGCCGGAAGACGTCGCAGAAGCCGTCTACTTTTTGGCTTCCGATCTATCAGCAAAATCTACGGGAAACATCATCAACGTCGATGCCGGCAATGCCGGTGCGTTCACACGTTAATAACCACCGATTCTGAGAGACGACCATTGTCGGAGAAGCCTGAAAAAGTCCAGTTCTTTCATACCTGCCTCATCAATGAATTCTATCCTGGGGTGGGAATGTCCGTCGTGAACATCCTTGAGCGATTAGGCATCACGGTGGAAGTGCCCCCGGACCAGACGTGCTGTGGACAGCCCGCCTTCAACTCGGGATTCTCCAAAGAGGCCCGGGAGGTAGCGCTCAAAACGCTGGATATCCTTCTGGAGACGGAGGGGCCCATTATCGTGCCCTCCGGTTCCTGCGGCGACATGATCATTCACCAGTATCCTCAGTTGTTCTATGATGACTCAAAAAGCCTGGCAAAAGTCAATGCCGTGACAGAACGATGTTATGAGTTCACTCAGTTCCTTGTCGATGTGCTGGACATTACAGATTTGCGGGTCCGGCTTAACGCGCGCGCAGCCTATCATCCTTCCTGTCATCTCCTTCGAGGATTGAAGGTCGAGAATCAGCCCAAAGTTTTACTGGAAAATGTCACCGGCCTTGACGTCGTCGAATTCCAGGATCAGGAAGAATGCTGTGGCTTTGGCGGCATGTTTTCCGTTAAGAATCCGGAAATTTCCGGCAGCATGATGAACAACAAAATTGCTCATCTGGAAGCTGTCGGCGCAGACATGGTCATCTCCTGTGACATGGGCTGTCTCATGCATCTCGAGGGCGGCTTGCATCGCAGAGGGTCCCGGATCCAGGTTCGCCATGTCGCTCAGATCCTGGAAGAGGGGCTTGCATCATGACGCTATTTACGGAACGGGCAGCGCAAGCTCTAAACGACGGACATCTGCAAGTTGCCCTGAACAGGGCGACGACGCAACTAAAATCCAGGCGAACAGAGGCGCTTTCTTCGCTTGAGGATGTCGAGCAGATCAGAGACCTGGCACGCAATACGAAGCTGAACATCCTCAGCAATCTCGGCGACAATCTGCTGAAATTTGAAGAACGGCTGAAAGAGAATGGCGTGCATGTCCATTGGGCAGCCAAAAGTGAGGACGCCAACGCCAAAGTTGTTGAAATCGCCAAACAGCACCATGTCAAAAAGATTGTGAAATCCAAATCGATGGTGACTGAGGAAATTCGCCTCAATGCCAGCGTGCTCCGGGCCGGATTCGACATCGTGGAGACGGATCTGGGGGAGTACATCGTTCAGCTTGCGGAAGATCATCCATCCCATATCATTGTACCCATTATTCATAAGACACGCGAGGACGTCGGCAGAGTCATGCAGGAACGATTAGGCGTTCCGTTTTCCGACGATCCTGAGGAACTGGCGTGGACCGCCCGGAGAAAACTTCGCCGGGAATTTCTCAATGCAGATATGGGCATTACGGGCGCAAATTTCGGAGTTGTGGAAACCGGCACCATCTGCCTCGTCACCAATGAAGGCAATGGCCGCATGGTCACCAGTCTGCCCAAAGTCCACATAGTGCTCATGGGAATTGAAAAGCTGCTACCCACGCTCGCGGATCTCGATCTGTTTCTCAAACTGTTGGCCCGTTCCGCCACGGGGCAGAAACTCACCGTCTATACCACCCTGATTCATGGGCCTCGGAGAGAGGGAGAGGACGGTCCGCAAGAGGTGCATGTTATCCTGTTGGATAATGGCCGGAGCAGGCTGTTGGCAGGCGAGCTGGCAGAGAGCCTCGCCTGTATCCGGTGCGGCGCCTGTCTCAATGTATGTCCGATCTACAAGAATATCGGCGGACATGCCTATGGTGATACGTATGCGGGACCGATCGGGTCTGTTATCACGCCCGGTCTGCGGGGACTGACTGACTGGTCGGAGCTTCCGGCGGCCAGTACGCTTTGCGGCGCCTGCCGGGAGGTCTGTCCCCTGAGAATCGATATTCCCAGGATGCTGCTCGCTCTGCGCCAAAAGGCGATGGAGGAGCTAAGACAGCCCGCAGGCCTCACACTGGGAATGAAGGCATTCAGCGCAATCGCGGCGTTGCCGAGACTTTACCGGTTGGTGGCCGCAATGGGACGGTGGCTGCTGAGACGTCTGGGGAAAAATGGCTGGGTAAGCTCTTCTTTCCTCCCCATAAGGAACTGGACCAAAGTCCGCGACCTCAAAACGCCGGCAAAAACGACTTTTCAGCAATTGTGGCAGGCAAGAGGGAGGAACGATGGAGGCTAACTTTTCCTCCGATTTAAAGGCCCAAATTCTCTCGGCGATCCGTAACGCCCGCTCTTTGGCTCGACTCACGGAGGCAAAGTCAGGTTTATCCGAGAAGCCCGTGGCATCGGTGCCCAGTAAAGGTGAGTGTCTCAACAGATTTAGGACAGAACTGGCGGCACTTGGGGTTGACACCTATTTCGAGGAAAAACCGGAAGCGATCCGGAAGCGGCTCGCATCGCTTTTGGAAGGCAAATCTATTCTGAGTTGGGACTTGGATCATCTTCCTTATGACGTCGGGGAGGTCTTGCAAGATCGGCTAGTTCTTTTTGGTCACGATGATGAGCAGGAGCAGGCCACTGCGGAGATTGGACTCACCGGCTGTGATGCCGCGATTGCCGAGACAGGATCGCTTGTGCTCATTTCGGCAGAAGGTAAGCCCCGGACCGCCTCACTCTTGCCCTTTGAGTACATCGCAATCGTATCCCGAAGTGAGATTTATTCCTCCATGGGAGATTTTTTCGAAAAGCGGGGCGCTGACATTGCCGCCGCTTCCTATTTGAATATCATAACCGGGCCAAGCCGGACCGCAGATATAGAATTGTCATTAACGCTGGGAGTCCATGGGCCGGGTAAGGTGTCGGTAGTGATTGGACCATGACCGGAAATGAAGGCAGACAAATGAACGCATCACACTTTGTGGCTTTCGATCTGGGCGCAGAAAGCGGTCGGACAATGCTTGGCACGCTCGCGGATCAAAGGTTGAGCATCAAAGAAGTGAGCCGCTTTCCCAATGGTATGATTAATATTCTGGGACACTTGCATTGGGATATTTTTCGCTTATTTGAGGAGATGAAGCAAGGTCTACAACAGTGTGCTTCGGAATTACAGGGCCGACCGGAGAGTCTCTCTGTGGATACCTGGGGAGTTGATTTTGCGCTGCTGGCAGAGGACGGTACCTTTCTCGGACTGCCGTTTGCATATCGCGACGCACGGACGGAAGGCATGATGGCCGAATTTCACAAACTTGTTCCTCGCGAAAAGCTCTATGAAATGACAGGCATCCAGATGCTGCCATTCAATTCCATTTATCAATTATATGCCATGTCGAAAGCAAATTCTTCTGCTTTACAGGCTGCGCATGATATCCTTTTTATGCCGGACGCGTTTAACTATCTCCTGACAGGAAACATGTCATCAGAATTTACATTCGCTACGACCAGCCAACTGTATAATCCCACTAAAGGGGACTGGGAGGATACGTTACTTGAGGCTCTTGGGATATCCAGAGCAAAACTGCAGAACATTGTGGCACCCGGGACCACCCTTGGCACTCTCCACGAAAGTGTGACGAACGATACCGGTCTCGAGCCAATCCCGGTCATTGCCTGCGCCAGCCACGATACTGGTTCCGCTGTTGCCGCCGTTCCGGCGACCGGCAAGGACTGGGCATACTTGAGTTCGGGGACCTGGTCGCTAATGGGCGTTGAGATGACACATCCGGTTCTTACCGAGCAGGCGATGTCGTTCAATTTCACCAACGAAGGAGGTGTGGAAGGCACCTTTCGTTTCCTGAAAAATATTATGGGGCTGTGGCTCGTTCAGCAGTGCAAGAAATCCTGGGACCAGGATACTCCCATAAGTTATGAAGAGCTGACCCGGCTGGCAGAGACCGCTCCGCCATTCAGATCCATGATCGATCCGGACGCACCGTCCTTCTTGAATCCTCCGGATATGCCGGAAGCCATGCGTTTGTTCTGTGATAAAACCGGTCAGGGCGCGCCTGAATCGCACGGGGAGATTGTCCGCTGTGCCCTGGAAAGCCTGGCACTCAAATATCGTGTCGTACTCGAGCAGTTGCGTCAAATATATCCCCATGAGATCAAAACCATCCATGTTATTGGCGGCGGTGCAAAAAATGAATTGCTGTGCCAATTTACGGCAAATGCCACCGGTTTGCCGGTGGTCACCGGCCCCACTGAAGCGACCGCGATCGGAAACATCATGGTACAAGCGCTGGCGATGGGGTATGTCAATTCACATGCGGAAATCCGACAAGTTATTCGCAATTCGTTCGAGTTAAACAGCTATGAACCCAGAGAGAGCGAAAGCTGGGAACGAGCCTACGGCGGTTTTACCGATATGCTTGCAGAGGTTAATCATGCGAAATAATGCTAAATATTGTCTGAATGAAACCGCGTGCGTATCGTTCCCGTGGGCAGAAGCGGGAACCCACTCCACCGGACCCGGATTCCCGGTTGGTGTCGGCGACAATCATAAACGTTCTCGTGTAGAAGCCTGCAACCAAATCGATTATTAATTAAGAGAGCAGTAACAATGAATACAAAAGAGACCACCGAAAGCGCCTACAAAATCGCTCAGGAGCGCTATGCTGAGCTCGGTGTTGATGCTGAGTCCGCAATATCCCGGCTGCAGAATGTGTCTATTTCGGTACACTGCTGGCAGGGGGATGATGTCGGCGGATTTGAACGTCCCGATGCCGAGCTTTCAGGCGGCGGCATTCAGGTGACCGGCGACCACCCGGGAAAGGCGAGAAATGTTCATGAACTGCGCCAGGATCTGGAACAAGCTTACTCGTTGATTCCGGGCAGCCATCGTTTAAACCTGCACGCCATGTATGGAGAATTTGGCGGCAAGCGGGTCGATCGGAATGAGATTTCTCCCGACCATTACCAGGGGTGGGTCGATTGGGCAAAAGCTCAAAATATCAAGCTGGATTTTAACGCAACCTGTTTTTCGCATCCGAAAGCCGGCACCGGCTTCACGTTGAGCCACAGGGACAAAGGGATTCGGGAATTCTGGATTGAGCATGTAAAATTGTGTCGGGAAATCGGGGCATTTTTTGGCAAAGAGCTGAACAGCCCCTGTATTCATAATCTGTGGATACCGGATGGATACAAAGATTTACCGGTCGATCGCTGGACCCCGAGGGCCTTGCTGAAAGCCTCACTGGATGACGTTTTCTCGGAAACGTTTGCTTCCTCTGAATTGAAAGATGCCCTTGAAAGCAAACTGTTTGGCATCGGGAGTGAAGCGTTTGTCGTCGGCTCGCACGAGTTTTACCTGGCGTACGCGCTCAGCAATGGGGTCCTGCCGTGCTTCGATTCCGGGCACTTCCATCCCACGGAATCCGTGGCCGACAAAATCTCTGCAACCATGCTGTTTTGTGATGAGATTCTGCTTCACATCAGTCGACCGGTACGCTGGGACAGCGACCATGTGGTCATTCTCAATGACGATGTCCGGGCCATCACCGAAGAGGTGGTGCGCAGCAATGCCATGGATCGCATTCACATAGCTCTCGATTTCTTCGATGCCAGCATGAATCGCGTCGGGGCATGGACCATCGGAACCCG
>JAABYK010000634.1:43931-56302 GCA_011775825.1 Candidatus Zhuqueibacterota bacterium
AAACATATGAAGCCGAAGGCAACTACTTTGGCCGTCTGGCATTGTTGGATAGCCTGAAAAATATGCCCTTTGGTGCCGTTTGGGACTATTATTGCACGCAATCGGATGTCCCCGTTGGAACAGCATGGCTGAGGGCTATTCAGGATTATGAAGCCGACGTAACCAGCAAGCGTCGCTAAATGCACTTTTGAGTTTCTTGTTTTCACGTTTAAAAACATTGCTATGTTAAAAATAAATCACGAAATCAAACCCGCGGATTTAGAATCCAAAATCCGGAAATTCTGGACCGTGTCAGCGGCCAAAATATTAGACATCGAAGAAAACTATGATGCTTCGAAAGGATCGCCGGTTTTTACAATAGATGGGAAATACACAACCCGCGGGTGGACGGAATGGACCCAGGGATTTCAATGGGGGGCGGCCATTCTGCAGTATGATGCGACGGGTGAGCCTGAATTTCTTGACATCGGCCGCCGGAATACCGTGAAGCACATGGCCCCGCACCTGACCCATTTTGGCGTTCACGATCATGGCTTCAATAACATCAGTACGTATGGAAATCTCCTCCGGCTGATGCAGGAAGGTAAAATCGAACACAACGATTGGGAACGCAATTTTTATGGATTGGCGCTTAAATGCTCGGCAGCGGTTCAGGCAAAAAGATGGACCCGAACCAGCGACGGACGTGGGTTCATCTATTCGTTTAACGGACCGCATTCCCTGTTTGCCGATACCATCCGGTCGTTGCGAATTTTGGCTGTGGGACATCGTCTGGGGCATGAGTTGATTGAGGACAATGACAGAAAAGTCAGTTTGCTCGAGCGTCTGATGCATCACGCGCAAGCCACGGCTCAATATTCGGTTTATTATGGCGAACGTCGGGACGCATATGACGTGCGGGGACGTGTGGCGCACGAGAGCATTTTCAACGTCAATGATGGCAACTACCGCTGTCCCAATTCTCAGCAAGGATATTCTCCCTTTTCTACGTGGACGCGCGGTCTGGCCTGGATCATGTGCGGGTATGCCGAACAGCTCGAGTATCTGGACACCCTGGAAACGGCGGAAGTGCAGGCATTCGGGGGCAAAGAGGTTCTCGAATCTCGGATGCTTAAAGCCGCACAGGCAACCTCTGATTTTTACATAGAACAGACCCCAACGGATGGCATTCCGTACTGGGATACCGGAGCCCCGCTGCTCTATAAGCTTGGTGACTATCTGGACACTTGGGCTGATCCATTTAATGACTATGAACCCGTCGACAGTTCGGCAGCTGCGATTGCGGCTCAGGGCTTATTGCGGTTGGGACATTATTTACAGGCAAAAGGAGAATCGGGAAAAGGAGATGGTTACTGGCAGGCCGGTCTTACTGTTTTGGATACACTGCTGGACAAGCCTTATTTAAGCGAAGATAGCCATCATCAGGGATTGATTTTGCATTCGATTTATCATCGCCCTAATGGCTGGGATGCCATTCCGTCTGGGCATAAAATACCGAATGGGGAATCCAGCATGTGGGGGGACTATCATATGCGCGAAGCCGTGCTCTATGTTCAGAGAATCAGCCAGAATGAACCGTATCTGGTGTTTTGGTCCGAAAGTGAATAAAGCAAATTGCAACCACAAAAGGATGAATCATGACGATTGCCGACTTGCAGGACATCAAAGGCCGGACGTACCCGGCGCGGAGAAGAACCCAGAACTTGGTTGGCGGGGCCTCACCGATTCAGGCAAACAATTTTTGTATGGGCTATGTCACACTTGAACCGAACGGCGGCCAGGTCCCCTGGCACAATCAGGAACAGGAAGAAATTTATTTTGTCTTAAGCGGCACCGGTGAAATGTGTCTCGGGGAGGAGAAGCAAACCGTGACCGGCGGGCAGGCCGTATGGATTCCACCTAACGTTTTTCATCAACTCACCAACATCGGCTCCGAACCGTTGGCCATGATTTATTGCTACGGCCCGGCCGGCGATGTCGCGCACTGGCGCCAGGAGCTGGAGGGAACCTTGCCGAAGGCGGGCATTGACGTCCCATCGCTGCCGGAAGGCGCGCAACCGCAATGTACAGATAAACCGCAGTGAATCACAATTCGATGGAGAATCATTGCAATGGGAAATATGAAGACGCATAAAATTGGCATCATCATGAATGGGGTCACGGGTCGCATGGGGACCAATCAGCACCTCATGCGATCGATTGTCGAGATAATCAAACAGGGCGGGGTTGCGATCAGCGATGAGGAAGTGATCATGCCGGATCCGATTTTGGTCGGGAGGAATCCGGTCAAACTGGAAAAGCTGGTCGCTATGTCCGGTATCGAAAAATGGACAACCGACCTTGATAGCGCTCTGTCTGATCCCCATTATAAAATCTATTTTGACGCGCAAACAACAGACCGGCGTTATGCTGCCGTCAAAGAAGCCATCAAGGCCAAAAAACATATCTATTGTGAAAAACCGACGGCCCAGACAACCCAAGAGGCTCTTGACCTGTACAATGCGGCGAAGAAAGCCGGTTTGAAGCATGGGGTCGTGCAGGATAAACTGTGGCTGCCGGGTATCTTGAAATTGAAAGTGCTCATCGACACGGGCTTTTTCGGAGAGATCCACATGGTCCAGGGGGATTTTGGCTATTGGGTCTTCGAAGGCGAGCATATCGCATCCCAGAGGCCGTCGTGGAACTATCGCAAGGAAGATGGCGGGGGAATTATCCTGGATCTGTTCCCGCACTGGCGTTATTTGCTGGACAATCTATTTGGCAAAGTTAAAGCTGTCTCCTGTTTCGGTGCCATCCATGTGAAAAAGAGATGGCAGGAAAATGGCGAGCCTTATCTCTGTACGGCGGACGACGCCGCCTATGCCACGTTGGAGTTGGAAAATGATATCACGGTGCAATTCAATTCTTCGTGGGCCACGCGCGTACGGCGCGACGATTTGCTGACGTTGCAGGTCGATGGCTCCCACGGCTCCGCGGTTGCCGGCCTGCGCAATTGTGTGAGCCAACCCTATACGCATACACCCCGTCCTGTCTGGAATCCCGACATTGACAGCCCGATTAATTACTACGACCAGTGGACTTCTGTTCCAGCTTTCACAGAATACGAAAATGCGTTCAAGATACAATGGGAGTTATTCCTGCGATACGTGGTCAAAGACGAGTCGTTCCAATGGGATTTGCTTGAAGGCGCCAAGGGGATACAGCTCGCGGAATTGGCTCATGAATCCTGGCAAAGTCGCAGATGGGTTGATGTTCCGGATCTGGAGGAATAATCAACGTAGACCCTGTAAGCAACTCTGAACGGAAGTCTAAGTGATTCATATACTGCTTAATTCCATTGCCCTGGATCCGAATCGATGGACTGCTGACAAAAGAGCTTACTTTCAGCTTGATCAATTGCTTGACCCTGTTGCAAAGGCGGGCTTTCGTTTCATCGAGGTATGGCAAGACCACGTTTCAAGAGCGGCAGAGAGCGAAATCAAGAAATATGGTAAGATAGCCAACTCTCTCGGCTTAAGGTTTCCCGTGATTGGAATGTACCCGAGCCTACACTTGCGCGGCCGAGGGCGTCAAGACGAATTGGATAGAATTAAAAGGCTTTTGAATTATGCCAAACTGCTGGAAAGCGGTCTCCTCAAGGCTTTTGTAGGCGTGCAGGGTTCGGCTCAAATAACGGATTCGGAATACCAGCGTTCAGTAGAATTTATGCAAGAGACTCTCGAACTGGCTGCTTCCTACAATCTCGCCGTCACCGGTGAAACCCATCCGGATACGCTTTTTGATAGCGTTGACTCCTGCAGAGAATTCATGAAAGCGGTCAATTTAGAAAATTTCATGGTGTGTTTTCAGCCATTTGACTTTTACGATACCGAGAAAGCGATCGGTGATTATCGCATGCTCGCGGACGATGTGGTCCACATCCATTATCAAGGTCAAAAAAATGGAAAAATGGCTCTGTTAAAGGACTCTGATCTTGACTACGGAAAGCTGACGGCAGCTCTGGTTGAAGGTGGATTTTCCGGGAAGATATGTATCGAGTTTGTGAAAGATTGTGTGGTGCAAGATCCAAAGGACTTTAACGTTAAAAAAGTGCTCGAAAACGCCGTCCAGGATCGGGATTTTGTTGTGAATGTTTTGAAGGAAGCCGGCACTGTGGACTTCATTTATTAGACGGAGACCATGATGCCTATCGTACCAACCAAACCTATACAACGCAACCAGAAGGGCTGGGGTTATGAGATTTTTCACAACTCCCCGGAATATTGCGGAAAAGTGCTCGTCGTGTATGCCGAGAAGAAGTACTCTTTACATCATCATGAACAAAAGCATGAGACATTCTATGTACAGAGCGGTCGAATCTGGATGCGGACAGTTGATGAAAACGGTTAGGAATCCAGGTTTGCAATGGTGCGGAAGATGTGTTTGAGATTTCGCCAGGCTTCAAGCAGCAGTTTGGCGGAATCGCGGAGGTTTCAGAAATCATTGAGTACTCGACTCAGCACTTCGAAAGCGACACCATTCGGACGGAGATGGGAGATTGAAGGCAGATTGACTCAGGTGGACATCATAAATTATTCGATAACTATCAGGAATGAAAGATGAAACGACGAAAATTTTTTAAATTGTTTGGCTTAACAACCAGCGCGATGACCTTATGGCCCTGGGAGCTTTTTGAATCTCAGCTGTATTCTCATCCAAATTTCAATAAAGTCGAAGCATTAAAGCAAATTGAAAAACTGCTGGGTGAGCCGCCTGCGCAGGCGCAGGTTAAAGTTGAGCGCGGGGGGCCTCGATTGTTCCTCAATGGTGAGGAGATTTACCCCTTTATGGCTCTGAGCACGCACTTATATCCCACAATTGAAAATTTCAAAAAAGCAGGTATCCATATTCACCACCCCATCCTGGGAATGCGTTCCGGGTGGCTCGGGCCCAACAAATATGACTGGTCCATAATAGACGCCTTCATGGGCCGACTCCTTGAAATGGATCCTGAGGCGTATTTCTTGCCGCGCATTCAGTTGAACACTCCAAATTGGTGGAAGGAGGCACATCCCTCTGAATTGATCAAGTATGGGCTGCCGACGCCGGAGAAGAGGTTCAATGTCCACGAAAAGCGAAATATACCGCAGTCGGAAGGGGGGCATTATTTTATGGCCAGCGGCGATGAGCTCTGGGAGGCTTCTTTTGCCTCCGAGGTTTGGCGGCGAGATACCGCTGCCATGCTGCAGGATTTCGTCCGGCACATTCAGGAATCTCCACTGAACAGCCGCGTCATCGGATATCAACCGACGACAGGCCGAACCGCAGAGTGGAATTATTTTGGCCCGGATTATCTCCCGGATTATAGTAACCCAATGCAGCGTTCATGTGGCAAAATTCCACGGACGCAAGACAGGCTGCAAACCACATTCGGCTTACTTCGGGACCCTGAAAAAGAAAAGGACGTCATCACCTTTTATCGTAAGTATCATGAAACCATCGCCGACAGCGTGCTCTTTATGGCAAGCACACTTAAACAAGCCATGGAGAGCAGGGTTCTGTGTGGTGTCTTTTACGGCTACCTGCTCGAACAAGTGAGGATACAGGAAGGGGGGTACCTGGCCACCCAAAAGATTCTGGAAAGTCCTGACATCGATTATATCGCCTGTCCCTATACGTACCAGGAGGGCAATGTCCGGAACAGAAAAGGTGTGAGGGTCGACATGATCGATGGGGGTGGTAATCTGCTTGGCAGCTCGAGAGGTGTGGGAGGAGATGGTGGGTACCGGATGCTGGTCGAATCCGTGAAACGGCATGGCAAACTGTATATCTCTGAGATGGATCCCAGTACCTACCTGGACGTCAATCCCCATACCGTTGTCGGAGGCCTCGGCGGGAGGAGCAGTCATACCCTCGAGGGCTCAAAGTTAATCTTACAGCGTGATCTGGGTCAGGTTTTTGCCAGCGGCGTCGGCGGGTGGTTATTTGATTTTGGTCCCTTGAATCAGGCCCAAAACGGCTGGTATGCAAGTGAGCCGCTTATCGATGAGATCAGGCGTCTTGTTGCCTTAGGGGAGCGCCGGATGAAATTGGATATTAGCTCGGTTGCAGAAATAGCCGCGGTCTATGATATCAAGAGCTTTTTTGCTACCGCACATTGGAATGCGGACAGGCCCTGGTATGATTACGGCATTGGCTACACAGACTTNNCGCCGATGGATTTCCTGCATGATTTTGATTTGCAGCCAACAGATTCAAAAAAATACCGCCTGATGTTTATGGTGAATCTGTTCCATTTGACATCCGATGAAGTGAGCCAAATCAAAGCGATGTTGCGAGACAGCGGCGCGACCGTTGTCTGGTATTACGCACCTGGTTTCATCACGTCCGACAAGCTAAATTTGGAACAGATGCAAGACCTGACCGGATTCCGGTTCAAGGTTCTGAAAGAGCCGGGCCCCATGATGATCCGGGGTAAAATTCGGGCGGAAGAATACTCTATCAGGTTGCGGTTTGGCGTGGACGCCCGCCATTATCCGCGCTTTGCTGTTACCGACGACGATGGTGAGTCCCTGGGTTTGTGGCAAGACGTTGATGAAGTCGCCTTTGCGATGAAAGAATATGAAGGTCACAAATCCGTCTACGTCGGAAGTGCACCCCTCCCGAGCTTAATTCTGCGCTGGTTGGTACAACAGGCGGAGGTGCCTTTGTGGAGCAGCGAGCCGGACATCGTTTGCGCTACCGAGGATGCGGCGATGATCGTGGCAACAGAAAAAGGGGAACGTAAACTAACTTTGCATAAACCTATGGCCCCGATCGATGGCGGCATGGCCCAACGCGAGCATCTCTTGAAGATGGATTTTGGCGAAGTCAAAATGTTTGCTGTATAATTATAACATGCCTGCATCCATTAAAAACACCGGAATGCCAGACATCAATGACCCGGGAAGAGAATTACTTTAAAGCCATTCGATTTGATTATCCGGAATGGATTCCCATTTCCGTGAGAATCATGCCGGCCACCTGGGCGAAATATCGTGAAGCCCTGGAGGAGATTGTTCTGCAGCATCCGGTGATTTTTGGAGACTACGAGAAAGGCAATATTGATTTCGATGGATTTGAAGGGACGTATCGGGAGGGTGAGCATACCGATGCATGGGGCTGTGTGTGGAAGAATGTGTCTCCGGGACTCGAAGGCGTGGTTGTGAAATGTCCCCTGACCCGACGTGAAGATGTCCATACCTTTCAGCCCCCCAATGAGCATACGGGCTTGCCCCATGGATTTATGTTCATGCGGCTGTACTATTTGAGGGGGTTCGAAGAGCTGATGATCGACTTTGCAGAGGAGCCGCCGGAGCTTCAAATCTTGATTGACAAAGTCCTGGGGTATAATCTCAATGAACTCGACCTGCTTTTAGAAGAAAATCCTGCACTAATCGTCCTTGGAGATGACCTGGGCAACCAGGATTCCCTCCCGATACATCCGCAAAAATGGATTAAATACCTCAAACCCTGCTATGCAAGGTTGTTTGCAAAATGCCACCAGAAGGGTAGTCTGGTTTATTTGCACTCCGATGGGCATATTTTGGAAATCATTCCCGCGCTCATAGAATGCGGCGTCGATGTACTGAATCCCCAGGTTGGGGCGAATGGCATTGATAATCTTGCCCGAATAGCTAAAGGAAAAATCGCCATTGATTTAGATCTGGACCGACAACATTTTCCATTTTGGACACTGTCACAAATTGAAGAACACATTCACGAAGCTGTAGAGAAATTAAGTTTACCGCAGGGGGGATTATTACTCATTGCGGAAGTGGCCCCCGATGTACCTCTAAAGTCCATTGCAGCTATCTGCGAATATCTGGAGAAGTATAAAAGTTCTATCTAAGGGAGAATTGAATATGGCAAGTTATAGTGAATTGCAGCAGTGTGTCATCTCCGGCGATAAGACCCGGGTTAAGGAGTTGACTCAGGCATTCCTGGATAATGGTAAACTTCCGAAAGAAATTCTGGATGAAGGGTTAATTCCGGGCATGGCCGTTGTGGGCAAGAAGTTTGAAGCCTGTGAATTTTTTATTCCGGAAATGCTTTTGTCTGCACGGGCATTGAACGCCGGCCTTGATCTACTAAAACCTCTTCTCGAAGCCTCGGATGTTAAGCCCATTGCAAAAGTTCTCATCGGAACCGTTCAGGGAGACATCCATGATATCGGCAAAAATCTTGTTTCGGCCATGTTGCGCGGCGGTGGGTTCGAAGTCATTGACGCAGGAGTCGGTGTTTCACCGGACCAATTTGTAGAATTGGCCAAAGAAACCGGCGTCGATATCGTTGGGCTGTCCGCGTTACTCACAACCACCATGACTGCAATGAAAGATACGGTGCAGGCATTTGAATCGGATGGCAGCCGTAACAAAATCAAAATCATGATCGGGGGGGCGCCGGTTACGACAAAATATGCTGAAGAAATCGGGGCAGATGGGTATGCCCGAAACGCTTCTGCCGCTGTGGAAATGGCAAAGAAGCTCATTGGAGCAAGATGATGTTTGACGCGCTGGCCTATGAGACCTCACATGAGATGGGGTTTGGCCGGGCACTCCATCCCCTGCGTTGTGGTTTTGATCTGGTGTTGGGGGCCGGGCAAGTTTTCCCGGAAGTCAACTTTACGCTTCCCATCATGCGGGTCGATAAAGGAAATCTGCCTGAGATTCTGGAGCAATATAAGGAAATGGTGAGCAACGTTTTACAGAGGCTGGCTATCCTGCAGGTCCCGGGGGCGGTGATTGAGTTCGAACATACGCCCCAAATGACAGAACAGGTCGACATGGGTGCCGAAATTACCGCACAAATAAAAAAGTTAATGGAGTCCTACTACCAAAGGTACGGATTAAAAACGGCGCTCCGAACCACAATTTGTGATATAAGAGAAACGGAGCGCCCTCCGAAAATGCGTACCGGCGACGTGGTTCAACGCGTCTTTGAATCATTCCGCATGAATGCGAATAATGGGACTGATCTTTTGTCGGTAGAATCTACGGGTGGGAAAGAAGTCAACGACCGGGCTTTGATGGAAGCAAGTTTACCCGGATTGTTACTGGCCCTGGGAGTTTTAGCCCCACGCGACATGCATTTTCTTTGGAGTCAGATCTATAACATTGCCCAGGAGGTAAAGGTCATTGCTGCCGGGGACAGCGCCTGTGCTTTTGCAAACACGGCGATGATTCTGGCAGATCAGAGATACATTCCCAATGTGGTTGCGGCAGTCGTGCGCGCCATGTCCGCCGTGCGATCTCTGGTCGCGTTTGAAGAAGGCGCTGTTGGACCGTCAAAGGATTGTGCTTACGAAGGTCCGGTGATAAAAGCAATTACGGGATATCCTATTTCCATGGAAGGCAAATCTGCAGCCTGTGCGCATTTTAGCCATTTGGGAAACATCGCCATGGCCGTCACGGATCTGTGGAGCAATGAATCGGTACAGAATGTCAAATTGCTCTCGGGATTTGCGCCCGAAGTGTTTACCGAAATTCTGGCATATGATTGTCGTCTGATGAATGAGGCGTTGCTGGCAGGGGACGAACAGGCTCTCAAGAAATGGCTGGTTGTGAGTGATGAAACCAAAAGCGTCCACGCCCTGATCATTTCTCCGGAGGCTTCCCACCGGATCGCCCGGGCGATCGTTAGCGAGAAGACGGACTTTGCCCGTACCCGGTGCGCCGGGATGGTGGCATGTGGTATCATTCGATCCGCAATCCGGGAAAATCGACTATCTTTATCGGAAAGGGAGGTAGCATATTTGAACCGACTTGAGGATGAATTTGAAAAATATTCGGATGCGGAAACGGTTTTGGAGACAGCGCTCCCTGATTATGAAGACTTGTTTCTGCTCTCGGAATATGGATTGTGAGTCGTTCTCGTTCGATTAAATTGCTGATTTTGCCATTGGCTAATTGTTTTCAGGTAATTAGATATCATTCTGGAGGGCAACCCCCCCATAAGGTTAGGCCTCGGACAAAATCCAGTGCCCGAAGAATCTCTAACAAACATGCTGTCCTACGATTCTTCGGGTAGTAGCCTGTTGGCCGACGTGATAAGATGAGAGTAAATTTGTGAAAGAACGTCCTGTAATGCTGAGCTCACGGGAACGTGTAAAAAAGGCTCTTAACTACCAGGAGCCGGACCGAATCCCACTTGATTTGGGAGGAAGCGGGGTGACGGGGATGCATGTCAGCACGGTTTATAAACTGCGGCAGGCCCTTGGTCTCGATGCTCCGGGAACACCGGTGAAGGTGATTGAGCCCTACCAGCTTCTCGGGGAAATCCAGCCGGACTTGATCGAAGCCCTTGGCATTGATGTCGTCGAATTGACGGGGACAGGAACCATGTTCGGCTTTGAAAAGCGCGACTGGAAACCCTGGACCACCTTTGACGGCACGCCCGTATTGGTTCCAGGTGGGTTCAATACGGAGCCCGAGCCGGATGGCCGCATTCTCATGTATCCAGAGGGAGATACAGCCGCGCCGCCCAGCGGTGAGATGCCGCCGGGCGGCTGTTATTTCGATACCATCATTCGACAGGACGCCCTCGATCCGGATAACCTGAATATTGAAGATAACACTGAAGAGTTTAAGCTGATTTCGGATGAAGACCTCGAGTACTTCTCCGTTGAAGCCGAACGTCTCTTCGGTGAAACGGACAAAGCCATTTTCGCGTCCTTTGCGGGATTGAGCTTCGGCGATATCGCCCAGGTACCCGCTCCCTGGCTCAAACATCCGCGCGGAATCCGTGATATTGAAGAGTGGTACATTAGTTTGACATCTCGTCGGGACTTCGTTAAAGAAATCTTTGAAAGGCAGTGTGAAATTGCCCTGACCAATCTGCGGAATATCTATGATGCCGTTGGAGACCGCATCAGTGTCATCCTGGTCAGTGCAACTGACTTCGGATTGCAAACCGGACCGTTCCTTTCTCCCAGTGCCTACCGGGATTTGTTCAAGCCGTACAACAAAAGAATAAACGACTGGATTCACCAAAACACGCCCTGGAAGACCTTTATCCACTCCTGCGGCTCGGTCCTGGCGTTCATCCCCGATTTCATCGAGGCCGGCTTTGATATTTTGAATCCGGTCCAGACAGCCGCGGCAGATATGGACCCAACCGAGCTGAAACGGCGTTTCGGGGATCAGATAACGTTCTGGGGAGGCGGGGTAGACACGCAAAACACACTGCCATTTGGCACCCCGGATCAAGTTCGTGAAGAAGTCCGGGAACGCATCAGGACACTGGGTCCGGGCGGCGGGTTTGTATTCAATACGATTCATAATGTCCAGCCCAAAGTGCCCATCGAGAATGTGTTGGCGATGTACGGGACGCTTCGCGAGTATGGGAGATACCCTATAGTTAGGTAATGGTAGCAATGAAAATGACTTCCAAAGAACGCGTACATGCCGCGTTAAAGCGTGAACCGGTGGATCGGGTCCCCATTTATATGTGGTATCATCCCGAGACCAGACAGTACTTAAGTGAATTACTGGACATCCCCGCAGAGAGAGTCGTAGACGCCATGGGCGACGATATCAGGCAGAGATGGGTGGGTGGCAATTATGCCATGGAGGGCATTGTCCACGATCGCGAAGGCGCCTCTCATGTTGATTACTGGGGGCTCGAATGGGTGAGACAGGGCTATTTTAACCAAATCAGAACCTACCCGTTACGGAATGCTTCCAGAGAAGAGATTCTCGGGTTCAGCTATCCCCACGACAACATAGAAGTGCTCCTGCAGCAGATGCACCCCATTCTTCCCCTGGCCGACACCTTTTTTATCGGCTGTGATGTTTCACCGTGTGCTTTTGAAATGGTGTATCGCCTGTGCGGGATGGATGATGCCCTGTTGAATCTGGCAGCCGATCCGGGATTATCGACCAAAATGCTGGAGGATGCCAGCGCCTTTGCCGCAACACTCGCACAAATGGCGTGTGAGCGGTTTCCGATTGATTGGCTGTGGACGGGAGATGATGTTGCCGGTCAGCAAACCATGATGATGCGCCCGCAACAATGGCGGGACATTATTGGGCCTCATCTTGCACGCGTTGTCGCGGTGGGAAAAGAGCACGGGAGGTGGGTAGCGCATCATTGCTGCGGTGCGACACGTCCGGTTATCCCTGACCTGATCGAAATGGGAGTCGATGTATTGAATCCGATTCAGGGGACCTGTCCGGGCATGGATCCGGTCGAATTGAAACGAGAGTACGGCGCAGAGCTGTCCTTTATGGGAGGCATTGACACCCAGGACCTGCTCCCGAATGGCAGCCCTGATGATGTTCGTCGGGAGACGGAGTACATGTTGGAAAAAATGACCGCAGACGGAGGCGGGTATATCCTGGCAGCCTCGCACA
>JAABYK010000414.1:0-528 GCA_011775825.1 Candidatus Zhuqueibacterota bacterium
CTCGATTCCGAGCTTCCTGATGTAAAGTGGATATTTGCCCGTGAACTTTCCTGGAAAATCAAGAAAAAGATTGAAGTTCTCGACAGCGATTTTGAATCCATGTATGACGAAATTGAGCATGTCATCAAAATGAACCAAAAAGTTCTTATTGTTGCAAATACAGTGAATCGTACGAGAGAACTTTATCTCGCTCTGCCGAAATCAATCCCACCAAGTCAGAAAATGCTTTATCACAGCCAATTTATCCTTGGTGATCGACTGTGCAAAGGTAAGAAACTTGAAAACCTCAAAGATAATGCTGGGTTTGTTGCGGTTTGTACTCAGGTGGTTGAAGTCAGCCTCGATCTTGATTTTGACTGGCTAATTACGGAGGCTGCGCCATTAGATGCACTTGTACAAAGAATGGGACGCATAAATCGCAAAAGGCGTAAGAACAACTCTTGTGTCACAATTATTCCCGCCAGTGAAGTTAGCCAAAAGTATATATACGAAAAAACCCTTATCGAAAAATCGTTGGAAAGGCTAAGT
>JAABYK010000414.1:609-898 GCA_011775825.1 Candidatus Zhuqueibacterota bacterium
CGACAAAAAATGCATGACATTTTGAATACTCTATGTGGGGTATTCACTCTGCAAGCTAGCGAGCAGCAAGCGGAGCAAGCGTTTTCTAGGCGCATCGATTATCTCAAAGTTGATGTTATTCCAGATTGTTTTCTGACCGATGTCCTAGATGCGATGGAGGCCAAACAATATTGGCGTATCAGAAAATGGGTTGTTTCGATACCGTATTTCCCGAATCGAAATTATTTGCTGCGAGAAGAGCCTTATCCTATTCCTATCTGTACTCTAAAATACAGCACAGATCTGGGTA
>JAABYK010000414.1:992-1137 GCA_011775825.1 Candidatus Zhuqueibacterota bacterium
CAGTAAAATGAATGAAGATACCACACAGGTCTCTCGCTCCATCACTGGCGTCATGATAAACTACTACCACATCTGCCACACAGAACTCTGGTACTTCGCCCACGACATCCAGATGGAGCAGGAGTCCGACATCGTCGCGCTCGGG
>JAABYK010000414.1:1300-1531 GCA_011775825.1 Candidatus Zhuqueibacterota bacterium
GTGCTCAAACAACACGGCTTCGGAACTCTCAACGGAATTCTCGAATTCCCGAAACAACGCAAGCGCACACCGGTTTCGCTTTCCGAGGCCGACGAAAAAGCCATTGTCCAAAAACTCGCAGAGATTCGCAAAATCATCGAGCAGCCGAAACCGCCCAAAGCCGTGAAGATACCGTTCTGCCGGAGGTGTTCGTATCGGGAGTTGTGCTGGTGTTAGGTTCAGTGGCAGTAG
>JAABYK010000414.1:1538-1836 GCA_011775825.1 Candidatus Zhuqueibacterota bacterium
GTTCAGTAGCAGTAGCAGTGACAGTGGCAGGAGCAGTTGGCAGTGAAGAGAAGAAAATTTGAACTCACAATAGGAGGGAAGTCATGGCCGGAAGTTTTAAGGATTTGAAGGTCTACCAGATGGCATATGATGCGGCAATGGAGATTTTTGAATTGAGCATGAAATTTCCAAAAGAAGAGAGATATGCACTCGTCGATCAAATGCGCAGGTCATCTCGTTCGGTTTGTGCCAACATTGCAGAGGGTTATCGCAAGCGAACTTATCCTAAACATTTTGCCATGAAGATGAGCGATGCTGA
>JAABYK010000173.1:0-254 GCA_011775825.1 Candidatus Zhuqueibacterota bacterium
TCGGTGATTTACCAGGAAGCCGAGAACCGGCTGCACACAGCCAAGTCGATCATGGCGCTAACAATGTGAGTTGAGGATAAAATACAAGATCGAGGATAGAAAAAAGATGGAAGAAAGATTCGATCTGATCGTCAAAAATGGCCAGGTGGTATCAGATTCTGGCGTAAAGAAATTAGATGTGGGGGTGCTCGACGGCAAGATTCGGGCACTCGAATCGAGTCTGCCTCAAAACGCCACCCAGGTGATCAATGCAG
>JAABYK010000173.1:288-15948 GCA_011775825.1 Candidatus Zhuqueibacterota bacterium
GATGATTTTGAATCCGGGTCCATTGCTGCGGCATTCGGCGGCGTGACCACGGTGTTCGATTTCACGGTTCAGGGAAAAGACCAGACGTTGAAAGATTCGGTCGAGACCCGCCTGCAAAAAGCCCGGGGCAAGTGCCACGTGGATTATGGCTTGCATGTGAACATCACCGACGAACCGGAAATACGACTCTGGGAGCTCCCGGAACTGATAGATGAGGGCTTCACGAGCTTCAAAGTTTTTTCAACCTATCGGGAAGCCGGCATGATGGTGACATGGGAACAGTTTCGGCAAATTCTCAGCCGAGTTGACGAGCGCGGCGGATTACTGATGTTGCACGCCGAGGACAACGACGAGATCGAAGCAACCACCCGCGAATTTCTGTCCGCAAATCCAGCAGCCCCCATCTTCCATGCGTTAAGCCGAACTCCATTTGCTGAGGCGAGCGCCGTTTTCCATGCCGCTGAGATTGCGAATCAGTTTGATGCTTCGCTCTATATTGTGCATCTCAGCAGCTACGACGGGCTGGAAGCCGGCGTGGAAGCCCGCGACCTCGGAATAAACATCTATCTTGAAACCTGCCCACAATACTTGGTGCTGAACGAAGAATGCTATCAAAGGGAAAATGGGCATTATTGGATTACCACGCCCCCCCTGCGCACACAGGATGATTGCGAATCGCTATGGGACGCGCTTGCTTCCGGAGAAATCGACGTCGTGGGCACCGACCATTGTCCTTTCACCATCGAGCAAAAGAACAGCGGCGAAGGCTTCTTCAATCGCACGCCAAACGGATTGCCGGGCGTGGAAACGCTGTTTCCGCTGCTGTACACTTATGGCGTCGCCGAGGATCGCATCACCCTGGAGCAGCTCGTAAGAGTGTTGGCAAAGAATCCCGCCAAGATTTTCGGGATCTATCCAAGAAAAGGCGCCATTGAAATCGACTCAGACGCGGATCTGGTGATCTGGGATCCGAATCAAAGTTACACCATCACTGCCGACAACATGCATGGGCGGGCCGACTGGTCGCCGTATGAAGGCATGGAAATCAAAGGCAAACTGGATCGCACCATTTTGCGCGGCCAGGTGATCGTAGAGGGAAAGAAATTCTTAGGTGAGAAGGTGTTTGGGGAGCTTTTGCGGGCTTCCAGACATAAGTGAGGGTTTTGAGGCTCGAAACTTTTTTCAGGTTTGCCTTCTCAGACATTCAATGATCTAATCTATTATAGTACAAAGCTTCTTACTTTTTGTAAACACCTCCTCTAAAATCAATTTCATAAACCAACAGTTCATCTTTTTGCTTATCAATTTTGAAGATGACCCTCATTTTGCCAATTCGCATCCGAAAAAATCCAGACCAATCGCCCGAGAGCTTACTGATATGCAGTTCTCGAAAAGGAATGACCCCATTTGCCTCAACAGATACTACCAGAAATTTGATTTTTTCTCTGATTCACTCTTTATCTTTCTCCGTAACCTTGTTCAAGAATTTGACAGCATTTCGACTGAACTTAATTCTCATTCTTTGATCCAGTCTGTCATATCTACAAATTGATCTTCATCATATTTCTCCGGTGATCCGAATCTTTTCTGAATGTCATCTCTCTCTTTTTGTGTAGCGTATGGGGTTAGGATTTCGTAAAGCGCGAGTCGCTCCTCTTTTAGAACCTCTCTCACACTTTCTTTGATAATTTCTCTTAATTCTTGGTTATTCATAATTCTCCTCAAAAAATATAAAACTTAATGAACAAAATAAATTAAAACAAATAAGTCTGCTTGTCAATGAAAAAATAGTGCGTGGCCAGTCTTCAAATGGCGAGACTAATAAATCTGCAAAGAATGTCTTGTTTGCGTTAAGCTGAAATACTCATGACAATTTTGTGTTCCTCTCAGAAAAGCACCCTCTCAATGCCACCAAAAGCACTACCCCAAAAATTCCCGTCAAACTAAACGCTCCCACCTTAAAACTCAGCCCAAGAACCGTCAGGGCACCGGCCCCGAACCCGGCGATGCCTTCCCCCCCCATGACTCCCGCGGCGATGAGTAAGCCTGCATGGTACAAATGCGGGTATGTTTTGTCCGTGACCACCCGAATGAGCGCACCCACGGCGATGGGAATGGCCAGGCCGAAGCCCAGGAACATGCCGATGCCAAGCGGCATGACCAGGACTTTGTGGCGGAATTTGTCGGGAAGAAAGCGTTCGCCGATTTCGAGCAAAAAGGCGGCCACAAAGCCGGTGATGAACGCCAGCGGATATTCAAATCCAAAGATGCTTCCGGCCACCATTTGTGCTTGTGGCGCAGGCATGACCGGCGTGAACAGCGTCTCACTAAACCCATCACGAATCATCTCGATGACAAATGGTGCAGCAATTCCGGCGCAGATGACCGCGATGATATCCACTTTTACGATATCGAAAAAACGGGTGCCGACAATGCTGGCCGATTTGTAATCGTGACCGGCATCGCCGGCAATGGCGCAGGCCACGCTCACAAACGCCACAATCATAAATGAGGCGTACATGCTCAATTCCAGAGAAGCGGTTTTGTAAATGAAGGCGATGACCAGGCCGGTGAAAATGCCAAACTGCTCCAGCGGGTCGATGTTGGTTTCGCCGGTCATACGCGCAGCCACGGTGACCATCATCCAGGTACCGAGCAAGGCCAGTAAGCCCGCAAGCCAGGGCACGCCCGTAAGAATGAGTATGGTTACGCTGAAGAGCGCCAGCCACGGAGCCAGCCTCATGAAATGATCCCGCGTTTTGAAAATGGGCGCAAAGATACGTTTCGCACGTGGGATGATGTACCCCACCAGAAAGCCAATTCCCGCACCCAGCACCACGCCCATGCCGGAATTTTGTACGAATGCTCGCGCGGAATCGGGCTCGTAACCTTTATGGAACAGCAGCGGCACAATCACCAACCAGCCGACAACCGCGCCGAGAAACCAGGAAAAACCGGCCTGCGGCCCCAGAATGTAGCCGCCCCCGATTCCTAAAGGCATAGGAAAGAATGTCAGGAAAATGCCGATGGCCGCAAGGGCAGAGATGGCGAATCCGGTCGGAAAATAGACGTCGCGCACGAGAGCAAAGACCGCCGCACCCGAACCAACCGCGATGATAAAGAAGAGCTGTTTGCCGCCGGTTTTGCCCAGTTTCAGAAGTTCAGCGCCCGCCGTTCCGGAGGGATACGGCAATTGCTCCTCATCGACGAAGGTGTACTTCAGCGGCACGGATAGCAACACCCCAAGCAATCCCGCGATGGCGGTCAACAGACCGAGCAGCCACGGATTGGGCCAGGCGATCTGCAGGTTCTGCGATTGGTTGAGATAAAGAATCCCCGGCACGGTAAACGCGATACCCGCCGCCACGAGACCGCCGATACTTGCCCCGGCTTGCGCCGTATTGATCTCGTGAATGTTTGCATTTTGCGAGCGATTGAGCAGCTTGATCAGGCCGCCCGAGACAATCACGGAAAACACAATCGGCCAGGGCAGCGCTCCCAATTTGATGGAAATGTAGGTGGAGCTCATCAGCAGAAACAAGGAAAGCGCAACGCCAATGATGGCGGCTCGCAGGGTAAAGCCGGGATTTTCGGAGTCAACGGAGCTTCTAATTGTCTTGCCCAAAATGGTTTTGCCCTTAAATGAGGAAGTTTCGAAAGTAACCTTGAATCTGAATGACTGCCGACATTTCTTTTTTCTTATGGTATCCTTATGATTGCACTCCGCTTGATGCAGCCAGATTCCAATGCCAAAAATTAAGCCCTATGTTTAAACATTATTTCCTTCTTTGTCAAGGAGAAAGAACTTGTGAGTTTTTAAGATTTTCAAGTAAGACGCGAAGTCACAAGGTATCCCCGAATCTCCGATCGTTTGGCACATGTGTGCCGAACGGGAAATGCACCGGGGATGTCAATCCCACTGAATCCAGATTGGATTGGGAGAGGATGTTCTGATTTATTTCCGCTCAGGAATAAGAGACGTTGTCCCGTGCAGGAAATCCAATGGGCATCTGTCGCTATCAAAACTCAATTTAAGGCAGCAGGTCTCCCATAGTCGCACCTGCTCGTTGGGATAAATATCCAAAAAAACCATTGTCCGTCCAGCATAAAAATAGTGGACGATCTTGTAGATAAGCTTCTATGAATTGAATCTACAGCATACATTATTTTGACTTCAATCATTTTGACTTTTTGGTTCCGGCTACTCGGGTTAGGTGAATAATCTTTTTTGGGTAACAACTCCCGGGAGAAAACCAAATTCCAATTCGTTGAAACAAGAAGAGAGAGCAGAGAATAGTTGACATTGAACCCAAATTTTGATTATTTTTGTACCGTTTGAATGGGGGACGTTTGGCTTAAGACGATTAAACCAAAGTTCTTCATTATTATTAACCAAAATTGTGGAGGTAAATATGCGCTTGAGTTTGAGTCGTAAATGGGCGTTTGGGGTTCTGGCCATTTTGCTGTTAATGACTGCAGGCTTGGGCTTTGCATGGCAATCTGAGGAATTGCCGCCGCTCATCGATCGGGAGCTGTTCTTCGGAGACCCGGAGATCTCGAACTCGGAGCTGTCTCCGAACGGCGAGTTCATTTCGTTCATCAAGCCGTACAAAGATGTGCGAAACATTTGGGTGAAAGGTTTGGACGAACCCTTTGACGCTGCCCGTCCGATTACGGCAGACGAACGTCCGGTCCCCGGCTATTTTTGGAGTCGAGACAGCCGTTATATTTTGTATGTTCAGGACAAAGGCGGCAACGAAAATTTTCATGTGTATGCCGTGGACCCCACGGCCGAACCCGAAGCGGAAACCGGTGTCCCACCTGCACGAGACCTCACGCCAATCGAGGGAGTTCGAGCTTACATCTACGCAGTGCCAAAACCTACGCCGGATGAAATCATCATCGGATTGAATGACCGCGATCCCGCGTACCACGATGTTTACCGCCTCAGCATCTCAACAGGTGAACGGGAGCTGCTCATCGAGAACACGGACAAATTAGCCAGTTTCATATTCGATTTGAAAGGCAATCCTCGCCTGGCCATCCGACAAATGGAGGATGCGGGTATGGAAGTTCTACGCATCGATGAGGACACACTCACCCAGGTGTATTCCGTGAATTTCGAAGAAACCGTCTCGCCCATTCGCTTTCACAAAGATGGCGAGCGGGTGTACATGATCACCAACAAGGGTGAAGACGTTGACTTAACTCGTTTGACGCTGTTCAACCCACAAACCGCCGAGTTGGAATTGGTCGAATCGGACCCCGAGGGAGAAGTGGATTTTGGAGGCGCCGAATTCTCCAATAAGACAGACGAACTCATTGCCACCATCTACCGAGGCGATCGCGTACGGATTTATCCGAAAACCGAACAAGCCGAGAAAGATTTGCAGATTCTTAGAGCGGAACTTCCCGAAGGCAATCTCAATGTGCAGTCTTCGACAAGGGACATGCGTTTGCATCTGGTTTCCGTGTCTCGTGATGTGGACCCGGGTTCGGTCTACCTTTATAACCGCGAGACAGGTGACGTGGAATTGCTCTACCGGTCTCGACCAAAATTGAAAAGCGAACATCTGGCGTCCATGAAACCCATTCGCTACAAGACGCGCGACGGCGTGGAAATTCCGGCCTATTTCACGCTGCCAAAAGGAGTCGAGCCGAGAAATCTGCCCACCATCATTAATCCGCACGGTGGTCCGTGGGGGCGTGATTACTGGGGCTACGATTCGTATGCCCAATTTCTGGCAAATCGGGGTTATGCGGTCTTGCAGCCCAATTTCCGCGGCTCAGCAGGTTTTGGGAAAGAGTTTCTCAACGCCGGCAACGAAGAGTGGGGTACCGGCCTGATGCAGCACGATATTTCGGACGGGGTTCAGCACCTCATCGATGAGGGCATTGCAGATCCGGATCGAATCGGTATTTTCGGCGGTTCCTACGGAGGATATGCGACCCTCGCCGGGGTGGCGTTCACCCCGGAACTTTACGCCGCCGGGGTTTCGTATGTCGGTCCCTCAAACTTGATAACATTGTTGAAATCCATTCCACCGTATTGGGGCCCGATCAAAAAGATGTTTCACAAACGCGTCGGCGATCCGGAAGATCCCCAGGATCGCAAGCGCTTGATGGAGCAGTCGCCATTGTTTTCCGCAGACCAAATCCAAGTCCCGCTCCTGGTGATTCAAGGCGCCAACGATCCGAGGGTAAAGAAAGCCGAATCGGAACAAATTGTGATCGCGTTGCGAGAACGCGGTCAGGATGTCGAGTATTTGTTGGCGCAAGATGAAGGACACGGTTTCCGGGATCGAGAAAATAGATTAGCCGTTGCCGCCGCCCTGGAGAAGTTTTTTGCGAAGCAGCTAGGGGGACGTTACCAGGAGGAGATGTCCGAAGAGATTGCCCAGACCGTCGCCGAACTTACGGTGGATGTGAACACAGTCACCCTGCCGGACACAACGCTGGCTGCTTATGCGGAAACCGCACCGCTGCCAAAACCTGCGTCCGTCGCGTTGCAGCCCATGACCGCCCAATACACCGCCAACGTCGAAGCACGCGGTCAGGAAATTACCATGGACGTCAGCAGGAAAGTGGAGGCGGCAGAACTTGATGGCAACCCGGTTTGGAAAATCATGAGCAGCTCGAAGTCGCCCATGGGCGCCGGTGCGGATACGTTTTACATCGACAAGAAGACGTTGATGCCGATTCAGCGAAGCGCCACCCAGGGTGCGGCTGTAATCAAAATGACATACAGTTCGGACGCCATCAAGGGCAAGATGCAAATGGGCAGTCGTGAAATGCCTATCGAGGTCGACCTTACGGCGCCTGTATTTGGAGACGGGGCCGCATTGGAAGCTGCCATCGCTTCCTTGCCTTTGAAGGAAGGGTATGAAACCACGTTCCGGACATTTGACCTGGTCTCACGAAAAGTGCGACCCATGTCATTGAAGGTCACCGGCTCAGAAACCGTTGAGGTCAAGGTAGGTACGTTTGAGACCTTCAAAGTTGAACTGCAACCGCTCGACGGCGAACCCGGAGGCAGCACCATGTTCATCGATAAGAAAGCCCCGCATTGTGTGGTTCGCGGCATCACCAAACTCCCACCCATGGCTGGTGGAGGTACCGTCACTTCCGAACTAAACAGCTTCGGACTCACCACGGCCAAATAACGAGCTTGAATTAACGAAAGCGCTCGGGTTTTCGCCGGGCGCTTTTTGTTTTGATGAGTTCTTGATCTTGCTTTGCCTGTGTCTTTTGAAATAGAACTTGGGAGATTATTCAAATGAAGTTAAGGCTTTAGCAAAATGAGAGCGCCTAATGGATTCGCTTTCAAAGTCCGATGCCAACAGAAATAATTGACATTTCAAGCCATTCCACTTTCTGTTCAGGTTTTCTTAAGTTTCTCGGGAGACTTAATCCAACCTGCTAAATTCTTCCGTATTCGTTTTAATCGTTGTGGCGAGATCTCACCTATTGGACCAGGCAATAACTCCCCCGATATGACTGCAATTCTTGTAGCTCGGATGACACTTTCGGCTTTCAAACCAGACTGTTCGAAATCGGATGAATTGGACTTTATGATTTCATCAATCCCCTCTACGTATTGATGTAACTTTGAAGAAATCATGCAAATAAGCCAATCGTCATAGTCACCAGGAAGTGGGGCAAGTAAGAGGATGGGACGCAGTTTATCAGAGGCGAAGTTAGTTTGTGGAAATCTAGCCAAAAATATTTGAAATTTTCATATTTTCCCAATGGGTATCTATTGTTCGTTCTTTGTCGCTGGTTGGCTGCAAAGCCTATTTTAAACTAAAATCTCAGAGACTTTCTCTGAGAAATTGTCAATTAGTCTACTAAAATCAAAGCTATTCTCAAAGAGGTTAACTGATGAAATCTAAAACCTAAAGTTACATGTTATTTTGAAGCAACGGGCTCTTTTCATCTTGGGAAGTTGCGGGTGGGANNCCATCTTCATCTTCGATTTCACGCATTGCTGAGCTTAACGATAGATCGAACCATTCCAAGTCTTCTTTTCTTGAATTCTCACGCTTCGACTTATTTATCAAAAACTCGATGAAATCAAGTACTTCTTCTTGAAAAGGTTCCGGTAATTGGTGCACTTGTTCACTGATTTTATCGACTGTGGTCATGAGATTTTCTCCTTGAAGTTTTAAAAACCACTTCGTAAACTCGGTCTAATGTAGTAACTATTTGCAAAGAAGTCAACTCAGAACATAATTTAGTCAATGTGCTCAAATTAGATAAACAATCCCATGTAATGGATTCAATCAAATGGGCTCGGCGTAACACCACCAAGAAATTGGAAACCCCCACCACGAATTCAACGTTAAATCGATTAGTCTAATGATCCATCTATCCCTAAACCAACTCACTTCATTAAATGAATTTTGCATTAGGAGGTGCAGACATGCGTAAGACGCTGATGTACGCGCTGACCTTGCTGGTCTTAGCGTTCACTTTCACCGCAGGGCTGGACGTAGCTGTGATGGCGAAATCAGGCGAGGAGCAACTCCCACCGCTTATCAACCGCGAGTTGTTCTTTGGCGATCCCGAAATTTCGTCGTCGCAACTCTCACCAGACGGCAAGTTTATCTCCTTCATCAAGCCGTACCAGGATGTGCGCAACATCTGGGTAAAAGGCATCGACGAGCCGTTTGATGCGGCCAAACCCGTCACCGCAGATGACCGACCGGTTCCGGGTTATTTCTGGAGTCGCGACGGACGCTACATCTTGTACGTGCAAGACAAGGGCGGCAACGAAAATTTTCACGTTTATGCGGTGAATCCCGCTGACGAGCCGAAGGCAGACACCGGAGTGCCGTCGGCCCGAGATCTCACGCCGCTTGAAGACGTTCGCGCCATCATTTATGCGGTCCCCGAGAATCGACCAAATGAAATCATTGTCGGACTCAACGACCGCGATCCCACCTACCACGATGTTTATCGCATTGATATCACAACCGGCGAACGGGAGCTGCTGATCAAAAACACCGAACAGATTGGCTTCTTTTTCTATGACTTGGAGGGCAACGTTCGGTTAGCTTATCGCCAGTTGCCCGATGGCGGAGCCGAAATTCTTCGCGTTGATGGCGACGACCTGGTGCAAGTTTACACCACCACCTTCGAAGAAAGTGCGTTTCCGATTCGCTATCACAAAGATGGGCAACGGGTTTACATGTCCACCAACAAAGGCGATGATGTGAATTTGTCCAGGCTTGTCCTGTTCAATCCGGAGACCGGGCAAGAAGAATTTGTGGAATCCGATCCGGAAGGGCAGGTGGATTTCGGCAGCGCCATTTTCGATAATCAGACTGACGAGTTGATCGCAACCGTGTATGTCGGTGATCGCGTCCGCATTTATCCGAAAACCGAACAGGTCGAAAAAGATCTTGAAATTCTCAGAAGCAAGCTCCCGGAGGGCGAACTGAATCTCCAATCTTCCACCGAAGACATGCGCCATCATCTGGTTTCGGTCTCTCGTGATGTCGATCCGGGTTCGGTCTATCTTTACGACCGGAAGACGGAAGAGGTGGAGCTGCTCTACCGTTCCCGGCCAAAACTGCCGAGCGAGCATCTTGCCACGATGAAAGCCATTCGCTACAAAGTCCGCGACGGTTTGGAGATTCCGGCTTATCTCACACTGCCAAAAGGAGTGGAGCCAACGAGTTTGCCAACGGTCATTCACCCACACGGTGGACCCTGGTCGCGCGATAGCTGGGGATACGATTCGTATGCACAATTTCTCGCCAATCGCGGGTACGCTGTCCTGCAGCCGAACTTCAGAGGATCGGCCGGTTATGGGAAGGAATTTCTGAACGCAGGCAATAAGGAATGGGGCTTTGGCGCGATGCAGCATGATATCACCGACGGCGTAAAATATCTCATACAGCAAGGCATTGCCGATCCCGACCGCATCGGGATTTTTGGCGGCTCCTACGGCGGCTATGCTACACTGGCGGGTGTGACGTTTACACCAGATTTGTACGCGGCGGCTGTGCCATATGTCGCCCCTTCCAACTTGATCACGCTTATTGAGTCGTTTCCGCCCTATTGGGGTCCCTTCATCAAAATTTGGCACAAGCGCGTGGGCGATCCAGAAGATGAAGAGGATCGGGCTGATTTGATTGCGCGCTCGCCTTTATTCAAAGCGGAAGAAATCGAGACCCCCATGTTGGTGGTGCACGGCTTGAACGATCCAAGGGTGAAAAAGACGGAGTCTGACCAACTTGTGGTGGCCCTGCGTGAACGCGGATTGCCTGTGGAATACGTTGTTGCGCCAGATGAAGGCCACGGATTTCGTGCGCCGGAAAATCGTCTGGCTCTGGCGGCTGCCATGGAGCGATTTCTTGCCAAACACCTCGGAGGACGCTACCAGGAAGAGATGTCCGAGGAACTCAGCGACAAATTAGCTGAACTGACGGTGGATGTCAACAGCGTGGAATTGCCTGATGAGACGCTGCTCAAGTACGCTGAAACCGCTCCGCTTCCTCAGCGCTCTGCTGAGTTGATCCATCCCATGCAACTCAGTTATGCGGCCACCATGAAAGTGGGGGAACAACAAATGGAGATGGATGTCGAGCGAGAGGTTACCGAGGCCGTATTAAAGGACACCCCTGTTTGGAAAATTACAAGCACGCGGCAATCTCAAATGGGTGCAGCGACCGAAACTTTTTTCATCGACAAAGAAACGTTGTTGCCCATTAAGCGCGATGCGAAGCAGGGTCCCGCCACAATTGATCTCATTTACAGCGATGACAAGATTCAGGGTATGATGAAAATGGGCGCACAGGAAATCCCCATCGATATCAAGACGCCGGCGCCGGTCATGCCGGACGGCTCAGCGCTGGATGTGGTCCTACCGGCGCTTCCACTTGCCTCCGATTACGAAACCACCATTCGAGTGTTTGACCCCTTAACTCAAAAAGTCCGTCCAATGTCGGTGACTGTGGCCGCGAAGGAAACGGTGAACGTCAAGGCGGGTTCATTCGATACCTACAAAGTCGAAATGGAACCCCTCGACGGTGATCCCGGTGGCAGTGTACAAAACGTAGCCGTAAAGCAGCCGCGATGCCTGGTGCGCAGTCAAACCAAGCTGCCCGCTCAAATGGGCGGCGGAACCGTGACCATGGAGCTGCAAAGCATTGGCAACATGACCGCGAAGTAGCTTTTCATGAAATAGTTTCGAAATGTGGGAACGCTCGGATTCTTATCCGGGCGTTTTTTTGTTAACAATCGTCGAACATTTTCTTGTGATTGTCACTTCGAATGGTTTAATTTCGCTAAACCAAAACGAGAAAGGAGGGAATCATGAAGTGGGTACTCATTGTACTTGGCATATTGGTCGGCTTGTTCGCCATCGTCTATCTCGTTGGCACACTGTTGCCAAAAAGCCACGTGGCCACGAGTTCGGCCAAATTCAAGACGTCTCCTGAGGAGGTTTGGAAGATTATCACGGACTTCGCAGCCGCGCCCACCTGGAGAGAAGGCCTGAAATCCATGGAACAGCTTCCCGACCGCAATGGCCACGCGGTTTGGGCAGAAACCAGCAAATTCGGTCAAATGACCTATGAAATTACCGAGTTCGACCCACCGCACCGCATGGTCACTCAAATCGGCGATGACAACCTGCCCTTTGGCGGAAACTGGAGCTATGAGCTTTCCGCGGTTGAGGGTGGAACGAAACTGACCATCACGGAAAATGGTGAGATTTACAATCCCATGTTTCGATTCATGGCCCGCTTTGTGTTCGGTTATCACGGCACCATGGACGGTTATCTCAAATCGTTGGGTGAAAAATTGGGTGAAGAGACCGTAATTGTCCGTTCCTGAAAGTCTATTTCGCAAAGTGGCTGTCAAATCAAACCAGTCTAGTGAACCAGTAATGGGAATGTTCTTTTGTATCAATTTCTTGCGGACGTTGTCGTCGTGCTCCATTTTGCGTTTGTGGTGTTCGCAATATTGGGGGGTTTGCTCGTACTAAAGTGGCGAAAGGCCGTTTTTCTGCATGTGCCAGCAGTCGTTTGGGCCGCCCTCGTTGAGTTTGCGGGTTGGATGTGTCCCCTCACGCCGTTGGAAAACTGGTTGCGAATGCAAGGGGGCGGTAGCGCTTACAGGGGCGATTTTGTACAGAGATATATTTTGCCGGTCCTTTACCCAAGTGGCTTGACTCGGGAAATTCAGGTGGTGTTGGGGCTGCTGGTCATCGCGGTGAACGTGCTGGTTTATTGGTACGTGTTTGTCGCGAAGAGAAAAGCTCGAACGTTCAGTTGACTTTTCGCCTGCATTTGGGACATTAAACTTTTAAACTTTTCATTGTAGTTGCCGTGACACTTGTGAGTTAGTTATAAAACGGTTCTAAGGCATGGCAATACCTGACTACCAGACAATCATGTTACCGCTATTACGTTTCGCAGGAGATGGAAGAATTCACACCTTCAGGGAGGCGGTTTATGCCTTAGCAGAAGAATTCTCTCTTTCGGAAGCTGAGCGAACCGAGCTACTCCCAAGCGGCCAACAACCAATATTTGACAACCGAGTCGGATGGGCAAGTACTTACCTGAAAAAAGCAGGCCTGCTCGACGCCCCACAACGTGGAAGTATTCAGATTACTGAGCGAGGCAAAGAGATTCTTTCTAAAAATCCCCAGCGAATAGATGTCCAATTCCTTGACCAATTCGACGAATTCGTAGAATTTCGCAAACTTCGAAGAGACAAAGAGCAAGATGATCGCAACAAACAACTCAGGCTAGAAACTCCAGAGGAGCTTTTAGAAACAGCTCATCAAAGCCTCCGGGATGATTTATCCGCCAATATTTTAAGTACGATTAAAAATTGCTCCCCGGAGTTTTTCGAACGGCTCGTGGTGGACATGCTTGTAAGCATGGGTTACGGAGGTTCTCGGAAGGAAGCTGGTCAAGCAATTGGCAAGACAGGAGACGGTGGAATAGATGGAATAATAAAGGAGGATAAACTGGGTCTGGACATCATTTACATTCAAGCGAAAAGATGGGAAGCGAACGTCGGCAGACCCGAGATACAAAAGTTTGCAGGAGCTTTGCAAGGCCAGAGAGCTCGAAAAGGAATCTTCATCACTACTTCTACATTCAGCAAAGATGCTCTTCAATACGCTTCGAATATAGAAAACAAAATAATTTTAATAGATGGACATCGTCTTGCCGAGTTGATGATTGACCATAACGTCGGAGTCACTCCGATAACAAAGTATGAAGTTAAAAGGCTGGACACCGACTATTTTACAGAAGATTAAACAATTTAATATAATATAATAATTTAATTTGATCGTCGCTTATAAAACATCTCCGAACACCCCGCACCTTGCCTGTTTCAACAAAAGAGGGGGCAAACTACGCTCATCCTTCGTTTTCGCCTTTTTATGCTGCCTGCTCTTAGCCGGCTGTCAACAGAATCGACCGGACATGTCAACCGTATTGCGACTCGGACCTGAAAGGGGATTAAACTTTCTGGTCGTGGGCGATTGGGGACGACAGGGCAAGTACTATCAGGATGAGGTTGCCGAACAAATGGCCGAAGCTGCACGCCTGATGAACAGTGATTTTGTGATCAGCACGGGTGACAATTTTTACCGGAACGGTGTGCAAAGTGTTTCGGATTTGCTTTGGAACCGGACTTTTGAAAACATTTACCACCACAAATCTCTGATGAAGCCCTGGTATGTCGTGCTCGGAAATCACGACTACCGTGGCAATCCGCAAGCCCAAGTTAACTACACCGATCTCAGTTCTCGATGGTATCTTCCCAAACGCTACTACTCCATCACCCAACAGGTCGATGTCTCCACGCAAGCCTTGTTTGTGTTCCTGGATACGAGTCCGTTTATGAAAGAATACCACGGTAGCTTTAAATACGGAGCGGTGGCGGACCAGGACACGGCCGCACAACGCCGCTGGTTGGACAACACGCTTGCCGAATCCCAAGCAGAGTGGAAAGTTGTGGTTGGGCATCATCAAATCTACTCCGGCGGTTTCTACGGAAACAACCATGACTTAATCGCACGCATCGCGCCTATCTTGAAAAAGCATCGAGTGCACGCCTATTTCAACGGTCACGAACACGACTTACAGCACTTAAAGGGAGCAGCGCCCACGCACTATTTTGTATCCGGTGCCGGTTCGAAACTCCGCGGTACCGGAAGCAGCAGCATGACCCAATTCAGCGAGAGTGTGGCTGGTTTTATGGCGGTTTCGATTATATCCGCAAGAATGCGGGTGTATTGCATCGATTACAAAGGCAATGTGGTTTATATGACGGTTGTCGACAAGAACACCACTGACGATTTGCAGGAAGATTCATAAAGGAACAACAGAATTTGATCCGGCATTTTCTCGCGACCCTGGCTTATCGTTTCCAGAAAGCCGTTCGCGATGCACCACCTGAGTTTGGAGATTTCCATGCCGGGCATGGCGTGCGTACGCCGGCCGAAATCGTCCGTCACATGAGCCATGATCTAATGTACGTGCTTCGTTACCTTATCGAGATGGAGGTCACCTCACCGCAACCGCTTGATTGGGATGGAGAAATTACGAGGTTTCACGATTTACTTGGCCAAATCGATGAATATTTGGCAAAGCATACGCAGCCGGAAGGCACCACCTTAGAGGAACTCTTGCAAGGCCCATTATCCGATGTCATGACCCATATCGGCCAAATCGCCATGTTGCGGCGAATGGCCGGTTCGCCTATTCGAGGAGAGAGTTTTCGAGTTGCGGACATCGCCGTTGGGCGTGTTGGGCCGGATCAGCCTGATCGGGTTAAGGCATTTTAGTTAGGAGTAAAGAGACAGAAGTCTCATTAAGTAAGTCTTTTAAAGAAGGGTTCACAAAAGCCTGCCTCTGTCTTTCATATATTTAAGCTATTGCTTTTACCGGTAAAAATTCTTAAAATATAGAGTGTCGGTGAACAATAATTGGCTGTCGCATTGACTGAGTTTTATAATTAAGTCCTGGAGTGTAAAATGAGTGTAACTCTTTATCTAAAGTCAAAATAAGCAAATAACAATGTATTGCCTTTGATAAAAACGGCAATCAAAGCAGAAATTGCCAGACTTGAACTTGCTTTGGAAATGCCAAATAGACGTTTGATGCCATTTGAGAAAAAATATCATGTCACTTCCGAATACTTTATTTCTAACTTGGCTGCAGAAGATTTAGAAGGTGGAGATGATGAATATGTAACATGGGCAGGAGAATTTAAATTAAGGCAAAGACTCGAGGGCAAAGTTAAAGCAATTGCGTGACATCAAGTATGGAAATAAATAAATATTTTGATGAAATTAAAAACGTTATTGACCGATCCTCTGCAACTCGTTTTGTGCTCGATGCCCTGTGAATTTTGACAAACGCCCTGGAGAACAAGGATACTTAAGTGGCGTGTTTCACTTTTCAGACAACTCCACTTTGCATTTTAAGGAATTTTTAGACACTTTTGAAGAGAAACTTGATAAATTGATGTATTGCTTATCCTTATCAAGACTCGGAAAACCGACTAATTTTTCGATATGATAATGCCCTGCATAAGCCACAACTAACCTTTATTGAACATAAATACTTACCTGATAAGATCATAGAAGCTTCAGTTCCAACACTTCTCGATGTTTTGGAAGAGATA
>JAABYK010000689.1:0-418 GCA_011775825.1 Candidatus Zhuqueibacterota bacterium
GCACATGCCACAGGTCCTCGCAGAGTCCGACCCCGCAAGATGTGTTACCGAGGCTGAGTAAAGACTGATTCAGTCGTTCCGTTGATAAAGCTGTTCGAGGTTGAGATTCGTCGTTCCACTTTCGATCAGCTCATCGACGAATGCTCTGAATCCTGGTTCGAATAGATCCCGCCTCTGCCCCCAATACATCAGGAAGCCGGGCATCTCTCTGACGCCCGCTATGGTGTTTATGAGTGATTGCTGCAATCTGAAGTCGAGCGTTCCTTCTCCGGAAAGATAAAAGGCGGCCTGATACTCCAGAAACAGGCCGTGCGACATGAAGATGTACTGCGCCAACTCCTGGCGTGTCAGAGAATCGGGTTTCGTCATGCCATCGAAGAAGACCCGTGTCGCCTGCTCACTGGCGCCAACACTGACG
>JAABYK010000689.1:456-1407 GCA_011775825.1 Candidatus Zhuqueibacterota bacterium
GAAAGTCTTTGTTTCAACGTAAATCCTTTTTGCTTCCAAACAGGAGCACGGGCAATGGCCTTCTTTTAGTGTCGGTGTTTTGGAGCAAGTATAGCCGAATGCCCACTTCTAACCGGACGCGGGTGGTTTCCTATTCGCTCACTGATCTTCAGATTCGACTTCGCTGATCAACTGCTCACAAAGCTCTCGATACGATGCTCGGTACCAGTTCAAGTCGCTTTCAAAAATCTGGCGGGCTATCGGCGATTCGAATATGGTTCGAAGCCTGTGCCGAAACGCCTGCCAGGCCTCATCAGATATGAATCCGGACTGGTATTGAAAATGGATGTTGTCGAATGCGGTCAATGAATTCAGGACACGAAGCGTTTCGAAGCCAATTTGCTCGACCGTGTAATTCTCGAACTGGTGCAGGTGCTCCGGAGAAAATTCCCCCGATCGGATCGCCTCGAACACTGGTTTACCGACTACGGCCAAAGCTATGTCGCTCTGTACCTGAGCGTTGTATTACTCGATGACGCTGGATGCGCGCTCCTGATATTCGGCCGCAATCGCAATTTCGTGTGACTGGCGAAGTTCCAGTCCGACGAATATCAATGATGCAACGATCGCTGCCGTACCGATAAGCTCTGCTATTTCTTTCCAATCATCGGACGTCATTAAAGACCTCCTTTGACATGGCTAATATTTACAATGTCACGAAGTTAGTCGGTTTCCTTTCCAGAATTGTAGCTGAGTATCTGCTTCTTACCAGAACCGACTACTACCTGGGATTCCAGAATCTGATGGCAATCAAAATCAGGAACACCAGCGTCGTGCCTATTGCAATGACCTTATGGGCATTTCTGTTGGTCGAAAAATAAGCCCAGATTGCCAGGCCGAGCATCGCAATGTGCCCGTATCTACCCTCATGCCATACGGGCTCGTTCGCCAACAGGTTGCCGTCGATGATGA
>JAABYK010000689.1:1424-1654 GCA_011775825.1 Candidatus Zhuqueibacterota bacterium
CGACAAAAAGAAATAAGCGACGAACAGAGGGCGACGAACACGAAAGAAATGTTCCTCCATGCTGACGTGGTTTCCGTCAAGCTTCTGAGGAATAAGCAGTGAGCATGCGAAAAACAGGAACGTTGGCGCAAACAGCATGTAGGCATATCGAGGGAACGTCCATTGAATGTCGCGAAACTCCCAATGCGCCCACCAAACGAGAAATATCAGAATGAAAAAGTTAAACACCC